>CAJWXK010000018.1 GCA_913048995.1 uncultured Synechococcus sp.
TACCAGCACATTGTCGAGGTGTTGCAACAGGTGGAAGCCGGCGAGCGCGTCACTCGCGTCAGCGAGGTACCCACCTTTGTGGCAGATGAACACCTGCCCCGCTACCGCACCACTTCAGAAGCAATTGCTTACTTAAAAGTGGCCGAAGGCTGCGATTACCGCTGCGCCTTCTGCATCATTCCCAAGCTGCGCGGCGATCAGCGCTCGCGCACGATTGAGTCAATCGTGGCTGAAGCCCGCCAACTAGCCGCTCAGGGTGTACAAGAGCTGATCCTGATCAGCCAGATCACGACCAACTACGGCCTGGACCTCTATGGCAAGCCCCAGCTGGCTGAGCTACTGCGGGCTCTCGGCGAGGTGGAGATTCCCTGGATTCGCGTGCACTACGCCTACCCCACCGGCTTAACAGCAGAGGTCCTGGCGGCCTATCGGGAGGTACCTAACGTCCTGCCCTATCTGGATCTACCTCTGCAGCACAGCCACCCTGAGGTGCTCAAGGCTATGAACCGCCCCTGGCAAGACGGGGTGACCGGACCACTGCTCCAGCGCATCCGCAATCAACTTCCCGACGCTGTACTTCGCACCACCTTCATCGTCGGTTTTCCCGGCGAGACGGAGGAACACTTCGAACACCTGCTGCGATTCGTTCAAGAGCAAAGATTTGACCATGTCGGGGTGTTCTGTTTCTCCCCAGAAGACGGCACCCCCGCCGCTGAACTGCCGGACCCGGTGCCTGCCGAGGTAGCAGAAGAGCGGCGCGGCCGCTTAATGGAAGCCCAACAGGCCATCAGCGCCGAGCGCAATGCTGCCTGGGTGGGGCGCATCGTTGATGTGCTGGTTGAGCAGGAGAACCCCGCCAGCGGCGAACTGATCGGTCGCTGCCTGCGCTTTGCACCGGATGTCGATGGAGAGGTTCGCATCGCCCCCGGCGCCCACGGTGCAGCAGCTGCCGCTGGCACGATGGTTCCCGTGCGGATCACCGATTCGGACGTTTACGACCTGCAGGGTGAAGTCGTGGGAATTGACGCGATGGTTGATGCCGTGCGGCATCTGTGAGTGGCATAAATCTGTCTCTGCCTCAGCAGCGCAAGGTTTTTCTGCTGGCCTCAGGATTGAGCACCGTGGGTTCCTTTGCTGGGCTGACAGCCAAGGGCTGGATGCTGATGAACGGCACCAACAACCCGCTGGTGGTGGCTCTGCAATTCGCAGTGCTGGCGCTCCCTAGCCTGCTGATGAGTGGTCCGGCCGGTGTACTGACCGACCGGCATGGGTGTGAACGGGTGCTGGTTTGGGCCCAGATCGGACTGCTGGTGGGTGCGCTGGCCGGAGCCATCGCAGCGCCGCTGACCACCGGCTCCAACCAGGCGACATTGCTGCTGCTGAGCACCTTGATGGTGGGGGTCGCCAGCACCTACGAACTCACCGCACGCAACAAATACTGCGCGCTGTTAGTCGAACGGCCTGAGGAGCTAGGGCCCTATCTGACTGCTTTCTCCTTGGTGTTCAACACCGGCAAGCTGGTTGGTCCCCCTGTGGGCGGACTGCTGGTGGCCCTCACCGGCCCGGCTCTGGCCCTGCTGCTGGATGCCTGCAGCTATGTCCTGCCCATCATCTCGGTGGTATGGCTCTTGCAGCCGCGGTTGGATCAGGAGCAGCGCAGCAGAGCAGGTGCCTCAGCCACCCTGCTGCGGGCCTGGCGTGACTGCGGCAGTGAGCTCAGACATGTGCTGCGCTTCACAGCGCTTTTCTGCTTGGTGGGGTTCTTTCACCCGGGGCTAGCAGCGGTGATGGCCTCCAACTTCATTGGCCCAAGCCCCCAGGACCTTGGGCTGTTCACCAGCGTGCTGGCGGCGGGCAGCATCAGTGGCGGAGTGGTGCTGCAACGCAACAGCGTCTGGCTGAGCCAGCGGCCAGCACTGTTATTGGGCAGCAGTGCTTTGATCACCTCGGTGGCGCAACTTGGCCTGAGCCGCACCGGGCATCCCATCTGGAGCCTGGCGATGGCCTTTGTGATCGGAGCCGGTACTGCTGTACTGCTGTCCGGGACCAATCTGGTGGCCCAAGTGGGTGCACCTCAGGTTCTGCGGGGGCGCATGGCAGGGCTCAGCCAGATCGCTTTCCTCGGCGGTGGTGGCCTCAGCGGCCTGCTGGCCGCAACCATGACAATCCAGTGGGGGCTTGGGCCCACCTGCGGATTGCTTGGGGCTATTGGGGTTGCCATTGCTGTTCTAGAGCTCATGCGCCGCGGCGGAAGCCGCCTAGCTCTGGTGAACTGAGGTTCAAACTCGTGAAAGTTCAGATCAGCTTGATGCCCTTGAGCAGACGGGTCAGCACGAAAGCAGTGACCAGGAAGCCCCCAACCAGCGACAAATAAATGGCGATGCCCATGGCTGCGTCAGCAATCTGGGGACATTAGAGCAGAACAGAAGCTGGTCAGAGACAAACCGACTAGGGTTTGACACCTCAGATCAGGGCCTCAGCGCCTCCGCAATTCACGGCATGCGCACCCTCTTTATTTATCCCGAGTTCCCGAAAACCTTCTGGAGCTACGAGAAAATCCTTGAGCTGGTGAACCGCAAGGTACTGCTCCCACCCCTCGGGATGGTCACAGTTGCGGCTCTGCTACCGCAGCGATGGGACATGAAGCTGGTGGACCGCAACGTACGCGAGGTCACTGAAGCAGAGTGGAACTGGGCGGAGCTCGTGATCATCTCCGGGATGATCGTTCAGAAAGACGACATGGCCGTTCAGATCGGCCGGGCCAAGCAACGGGGGCTGCCCGTTGCTGTGGGCGGACCGTTCGCCAGTTCCACGCCGGATGCACCGGAACTTGATCTGGCCGATTTCAAAGTCCTCGATGAGGGTGAAATCACCTTGCCGATGTTCATCGAGGCGATCGAGCGAGGTGAGCGTAGCGGTCGTTTCACAGCTGAGGGCGACAAGCCCGATGTGACCGCTACCCCGATTCCCCGCTTCGACCTGCTGGAGTTCGACGCCTATGACTCCATGAGCGTGCAGTTCTCCCGTGGCTGCCCGTTCAACTGCGAGTTCTGCGACATCATCGTTCTCTACGGACGTAAGCCCCGCACCAAGACCCCAGAGCAGCTAGTTGCTGAACTGCAGTCCCTCTATGACCTGGGCTGGCGTCGCTCGATTTTCCTCGTTGATGACAACTTCATCGGCAACAAGCGCAACGCCAAACTCCTGCTGCCCCAAGTGAAGGCCTGGCAGGAGGAAAGGGGTTATCCCTTCAGTTTCGCGACGGAGGCCTCCGTCGATCTGGCCGATGACGAGGAGATGATGCGGATGATGCACGAATGCCGCTTTGAAAGCGTCTTCCTAGGCATCGAGACTCCAGATGAAGCCAGTCTCGAGACCGCCCGCAAAGTCCAGAACACTCGCAACCCATTGGATGCCGCGGTGGATCGCATCACCGCCAATGGCATTCGCGTCATGGCCGGATTCATCATCGGCTTTGACGGTGAGAAAGAAGGTGCAGGAAAGCGCATCGTCGATTTCGTCACCCGCACAGGCATTCCCGCCGCGATGATGGGCATGCTTCAAGCGTTGCCCAAGACAGCCCTCTGGGCCCGTCTTGAGAGGGAAGGTCGTCTCATTCAGGAAGAAGATGCAGCCAAGGGTGTCAATCAAACCAACCTGCTGAACTTCGTCCCAACTCGGCCGATCCGCAATATCGCCAATGAGTACGTCGAAGCCTTCTGCGCCCTGTACGAACCGAACGCCTACATGGATCGCGTCTACAGCTACTACCTGAAGATGGGTGCACCACGCTGGAAAGCGTCCTTCAAGTTGCCGACCCTGGTTGATCTGCGCGCCTTATCAATCGTGATCTGGCGTCAGGGCATCAAGCGCAGCACACGCTTCCGCTTCTGGAGATACATGGCTGGCATGGCACGCCATAACCCGGCCCTCTTGGAGCAGTTCCTGGTTGTGCTGGCCCACAACGAGCACTTCCAGGAGTACCGCGGGGTGGTGACCCGTGAAATTGAAGAGCAACTGGCAGCCCTACCTCCTGACCCCCCCGCCGGCGATCGCAACAAGGTGCTGCAGCCGGTCTAAGGCTCAGTCCTGTATGTAGTCGAGTCCTTGATCCAGGCAGGCCTCGGCACGCTGCAGCTCCCGGCCCAAATAGAGGGCATGATCCAACCGACTGAGGAGCCAGGGGCCTTCGCCTTCGCTCAAGGCGATACCCACTTCCTTGGCGCTGCGGCCGCGATAGATGGCATCTGCCGTACGAGGCACACCACCCCTGCAGCTCAACACTTCTCCGGTTTCTGGGTCGGTAGCCAGCCCCTGATCATTGATGCCATTACCGAAGTGCTCCACCACGAGTTCGCCAGCCTCGGTATCGATACGGATCAAGAAATAGCCCTCAGGGTCAAGGGCGATGGTGCGCTGGGAGAGACCATCATCGAGCTCCCGGCGCTGCGCAGGCGTGATGGGGGCCATGGCGGCGCAAAGGGCAATTCCTGATTCTGCCCTGCTCATGACGAGGGAGAGTTTGGCCCCAATGGGATCTGCCGGCCGCTGAAGGGCAGCTCAGCATTGATCGCCTCCACCTCCTCAAGCTGCTGCTCATTCGCCAAGGGAAGCCAGCGCTGAATCAATCCGGCGAACTGGGGCTGATACCACCGATGCAGGCTGGCATGAGGCTTGGCTACAAAGCCACGACGCCGCTTGTGGCTGCCGCCGGCGCCGGGGTCGAACTGGCGAATGCCCTCGGTGATGGCCCACTCGATCGGGGCGTAGTAGCAGACCTCGAAGTGCAGGTTCTCCACCTCGAGATCAGAACCCCAATAGCGACCCCAAAGCTGATCACCTTCCCTGACGCAGAGGCTCATCGCCAAGGGCTGATTTGGGTCTTGGTCCTGAAGGTGAGCAGAAAAGAGCACCAGATAGGGACGAAGGCCCTTCGCGGCCAGGCGGAAGAACTCCTGGGTGAGGTACTTGCTCCCCCACATTCCCCAGCGGCTGCAGTGGTCCTCATAAAAGCCGTGCATCCGCTCCAGCAAATCGTTGGTGATGGCCTCTCCAGCGATGGGGGTGACCTTCAGCCCAGCCTTATGAACCGCTTTGCGCTCACGGCGAATGTTACGCCGTTGGTTGGCATTGAAACTGGCCAGATAATCCTCAAAACCGGCGTAGCCGGGGTTGGTCCAGAGGCTCTGCTGATGCAGCCAGGGCGAACAGCCGGCCGCCTCAGCGTGAACCCTCCAGGCGGGGTCGACGTACAAAAAATTGCAGCTCAGCAGTTGGTTGCGTTCGCAGAAGCGATCGATCAGCTCAAGCATCAGCGCCGTGCAGCTGGCAGCGTCCTCCTCGGGGCAGAGAAAGAAGCGGTAGCCCAGGACCGGACTGACAGGGCTCATGCCCAGCAATTTGGGGTAGTAACGCAGGCCCAGCTGACCGGCGAGCTGGGCAAACGACTGATCAAAGACAAACTCGCCGTAGCTATGCCCCTTGAGATAGAGAGGAGCCACGCCGACTAAACGCTCACCCCGCCAAAGGCTGAGATGACAGGCTTGCCAGCCCTGGTCCGGCACGATGCTGCCACTGCGCTCCAGAGCTTCAAGCCACTGCCAGCGGTAGAAGGGCAGCCCAGCAGATTGCACCAGAGCATCCCACTGCTGCTGAGGAATTTCCGCCAGCTGGCGATGCCAGCGTGCCTCCATCGGAACGTCGGACTCTGCGGTGCCGGTCACATCCGTGGCCAAGGTGCTGCAAAACCTAATCAGGCGCGACGAACAGCGGAGCTCCGGGTCATGGTGAGAACTGTCTTATGCCCACCCTCTGATGCTCAGCGCATGCTGCCCATACCGCTGCTGCTGGCCCAGCTGAGCGGCCTCCAAGGTGGACTGCTGGCAATGCTGCGACCCCAGTTGGAAAAGCAGATGACCCGCGAATGCGAGAAGGCCGTGGCTGATCCCGATGGCAGCTTCCTCAACCTGCGCGTCATCTGCGCGGAAATTGCCCGCCCTGCCAGTGTTTGCCTCGTCGATGAGATCCAGTGTCAGGGAAGTCTGATGCAGGTGACTGGTGAAACCATGGGCGGCCAGCTCGGGCCAGCGAGCCTGGATGTCGCCTCAGCCTGCATCAGCCGTTTGATGCGAACGGCCCAGCCGGTCTGGAATCAAGAATTCCCACTGCGCTGATAGCGCAGGAGCAGCTCTCCCCCCCCAAGGTGTTGCTGGTCCAGCAAGCTCCAGCGCTGAGGCTCAGGGCGGCTGACATCCGGCAGCCAGGTGTATGGGCCACCGAGCACGAGTGGACAAAGGGTGAGCTGCAACTCATCAACCAAATCAGCCTGCAGCAACTGCCCTGCGAGCTGGGCACCACCGAGAAGCACCAGCCGCTCCAAGCCAGAGGACCTGAGATCAGTCAGAAGCTGGGACCAACCCCGGAGTGGCAACAGCTGCTCAAAGCCCACAGGCGGAGTTGCCTCCGGCCCCGCAGGAGCAGCCAGCCAGCGCTGCATCGGCTGCCGCCAGAACAGCCAACCTGGATCAAGACCTGGTGGCGGATTGCTGCGGCTCACGACCACCGCTAGAGGCTGTGATGGCCGATGCGCCGACTCGCGCTCAGCAAGCAAATCCGAGCGCCTGATCTGACAGGTGCTGCCATGGGCCCTCAAGGTGCCAGCACCGAGCAGACAGGCATCCGCCCAGGCTAGGGAATCCTCCAGCACGCGACGATCGCCAACTCCGCCAAGCTGAGCTGCTCCACCATCTGGAGGGGCCAGGCGGCCATCCAGGCTGACCGCGACAACTAGCCGCAGGCTCACACCTGCGCGGCTTCTGCGTAAATCTCGGCGGCGTTGTTAGGGCTTTCCTGCAGACGGATCTTATGTAGCGAGGCGCCCAGCTCAGCTACTGGGGCCTTGAGTCGATCAGCGATGTGCAGCGCAATGTTCTCCGCCGTCGGCACGCAGGTGGAGAAGAACGGAACGTCCTTATTCAAAAATGTGTGATCAAAAGGCTCCACCACCTGATCATCCACCAGCTGCTGTAAGGCCGACAGATCGCAGAGCATGCCGGTACGAGGATGGATCTCGCCCCGTACCGTCACATCCAGAAGGTAGTTATGGCCATGACCATGGGGCCGGGCACACTTGCCATAGATGGATTCATTTTCGCTCTGGGAGAGCTCCTCACGAGCCAGGCGGTGGGCTGCAGCAAAGTGGCTGCGGATGGTCAGGAAGGCTTCCATTGAATTGCCGAGGTAATCGGCCCAGAGGGTGGACTGTTCGTAGAGCCTCAGGCTCTTGAGGGGCAGCTGGGGATCAAGCCTCTGCCAGATGGCATGCAGCAGCCATTCCGTCGTAGGCAGGGCTGCACCGCTTCTGCCCTCAACATCGAACTCAGGCCATGTGCTGTTGAGGCAACGAAAATCCAGCTGCGCGGTGACCTCTGAGCGGATGGCATGTTTGACATCCGAGAGATTGAGCACCATGCCGTTCGCATCCAGCGAACCAACCATCGAAACGATTAGCTCGTAGTTGTGGCCATGACCCGGTGCCTGAGCGCAATCACCAAAGTGCTGCTGGTTCTCAGCCTCACTCAACTCCGGCAGGCTGTACAGATGACTGGCACTGAAGCAAGCCCGGCGTGTGATTACGCAGGATCGACCAAGGCCATGGGCTGGTGCAGCAGCCGTGGCAGCATTTCCAATCACCTGTGCCGCCACTGTCACAGCTTGTAACGCATATGCATCTTACGGATCCATCCCGGCCCCTCCGCGAGCGGCTACAGGGGCTGAACATCTATTTGGTTGGGATGATGGCCAGCGGCAAGAGCACCGTCGGCCCCTTGCTAGCTGATGCCCTGGGTTATCGCTTCCTCGATGCCGATGCGGTGATCCGGGAGGTGGCTGGCTGCACGATTCCCGAGATCTTTGATCGCGATGGAGAGGCCGGCTTTCGCCAGCTGGAGCGCCAGGTCCTGAAGCAGCTGAGCCAATGGCACTCACTGGTGGTGGCCACCGGCGGCGGCATTGTCACTGTGCCCGCCAACTGGGGCGAGCTGCGCCAAGGTGCTGTGGTTTGGCTCGATGTGGACAAAGCCGAACTGCTGCGGCGACTGCAGGCTGACTCCGGCGGCAGGCCAATGCTGAATTCCCCAGACCCAGAGGCAAGGCTGGTGCAATTGCTGGCCGAGCGAAAGCCCCTCTACGACCAGGCGGATCTGAAAATCACTGCAGGCAACGGCACTCCAGCAGAGATCAGCAAAAGGGTTCTGATGGCTCTGCCAGCGTTGATCAAGGTTCCAGACGCACCGCAAACCACTGCACCGTGAGTCCGGGTTCCAACTCCAGCGCACAGGCAGTGTCGAGCAACCAGTCCACCTGTTCATTGGTGCTCCCCTGGGACGCCAGATCAGCAGGCAGAGCCTCAAGCCGCTGCAACTGGGCAGCAAGCCAGCTGCGAGTGTCCTCAGCGCTGAGGATCTGCTCCCCCGCCGTTGGATCCAGCACCACGTAATGATCGAGGGCGCGGATCAAGGGATCAGACATGGGCAGCGGCCTGCTGGCTCTCATCCTGGCGCTGCTGCTGCCAGTAGGCACAGCTGACACCGCTCTGAGCCAGCGGCTGCAGCAATTTCCGGACTGGTCACTACCGGCGCCACTGCCGCGGCCCTGGCGCACGGATCTGGAGTACCCCAGCTGGTTTGAAGGCCGCTGGGAACTGCGCACTAGCGATGGAGTGATCGCCGAAGTGCGCTTTAAGCGCAGAGGCGATGGCGTGGTGGTTGGAGATCGGGCCGGGAATGCCATGGCCATTGGCCGGGCTGTGCTGGGCAATCAGCTGCTGGAGGTGCAAGACGACCCCGAGAACCCCAACCGTCAGTTGGCCCGCCTCAGCGATGAACGCCAGCTCGACAGCCGCATCACCGGCCGCCGCAGCGAACAGATGAGCAATGGCGACTTTCTGGCTGATGAACTCAGCCTGCAACTCCTCAAACAACCAGGTCTGCCGCCGCGCAGCAGCCGAATTGAAACTCTGAGCCGCTACAGGCGGGAAGGGCCCAATCAAATCAGCGGCCAACAGTGGCAGGCCAGTTACAGCTCGCCGGAACAGGGACTGACGGCCAGTGCGCGCAGCAGCCAGCAATTAAGTCTGGAGTTGGAGCGGCTTCAGGCGACAGGAACAGGTTCTGCTGAGGTGGATGCAGAGTTGGAGATGCCATCAGCAAAGCGCCCGACGCTGCGGTAAAGCTCATCACGCCACTGGAACAGAGGCTCAAAACGGGGCTGATCCGCAATGCCAGCAACACCACGTGCTGCCAGCTGGGGACCCGCAACCAGAGGGAAGCGCAACAGGTACAGCTGGGCTGCTACAGCCAGATCCGCCAGGCTGGGGCGATCGCCAACCAAGTAAGGCTGCTGCTCCAGCAGGGCAACCAGCTGCTCAAGGGCAAAGATCAAGGTCTGCCGGTCGCTCTGCAGCAGCTGCCCCATACCGCCCAGAAGATCACCGGGCACAGCGCCGATCAAATTGCGCAAAACCCCAGGGGTTGCATCAGGCAGCAGTGCACTGCGCAGGACAGCATCTTCTGCCGCGGCCTGCAGCAGGGCCAGCCTGGCCCCTGAGGCCAGGGCGGTGTCGGCCCAGTCCTCCAGCAGCAGCACCTGGGCCCGTTCGGCAGGTTCTTGCGGCAGCAAGGAAGGTTCTGAATGACGGGCCTCAAGATGGAGGGCAATGGCAGTGGAGTCGGGAATCAGCTCCTCGCCATCGCGGAGCACCGGCACCTGACGCTGGCCCGAGAGTTGAAAGACCTCAACCTGCCCCACACCAGGGGTGATGTCACGGACGGTGTAGCTCAGGCCCTTGGCGCAGAGCACGAGGTGCACCTTCTCGCAAAAGGCTGAATGGCGGAACTGAAAAAGCTCCATGGAGGCGACCTGAGGCGCTATTGGCGGCAGAGTAGCCAGGGCCTGCGAAGAGTCGATGAGGGAGTTTTTCGTCAATGTGACGCGCTATCCGCGCTACCTCATTGCCTTTGGTCTTGGGGTGGCGAGCTCGGTCTTGGAACCGCTGCTCGCTCGCACGCGCAACCCCGTGACTGCTGTGGCCCTCATCGGAGCCCTGATCAGCGGCCTGATGACCCTGGGGCTAGTGCTGCGTGCCATGGTGAATCCAGTGCCGGCGGCATAGGCCATGGCCCACGGACGACGGGTGGAGCGGGTCGCCTCGTTGATCCGCAGAGAAATGAGTGATCTGCTTGTTCATGGAGTACGCGATGAACGCGTGTCCATGGGCATGGTGAGCATCACCAACGTGCTGGTGGCCGGTGATCTCCAGCACTGCAAGGTTTCAGTGAGCATCTTTGGCAGCGAAGAAGACCAGACCCAGGCCATGGCGGGGCTGCGGTCAGCGGCCCCCTACCTGCGCGGCGAGCTGGGCAGGCGGCTGAACATGCGCCGCACCCCCGAATTGGTGTTCCACCATGACAAGGGCCTAGCCAAAGGCGTGGAGGTTCTCGGGCTGCTGGGCCAGCTGGAGCAGGAGCGTCAGGAGCGGGGCCCGATCCCAGAGGGCAGCAGCGACATTGACGAAGAGCTGTGAGCCTCAGGCGACAGCTGGCTGAGCTGCTGGTGCTGCGTTGCAGCGGCCACCTGCTCGATCAGCAACGCCGCTACCCCCAATGGGAAGCCAGCAATGCCGAGCTGCAGCACTGGCTGGCTGAGGGGGTAGGTGGTGTGATCCTCCTGGGAGGAAGCGCGGCAGAACTGGCCCTGCGCTGCCGCCAACTGCAGCAGTGGGCAAGCACGCCGCTGCTGCTCTGCGCCGATGTTGAAGAGGGGGTGGGCCAGCGTTTTGAGGGGGCTAGCTGGCTGGTGCCCCCCCTGGCGCTGGGGGGGGTGCACCAACACAATCCAACCGCAGCGATTGAACTGGCCCGTGCCTACGGCCGCTGCACTGGCATGGAAGCCCTCGCCCTCGGTCTCAACTGGGTGCTGGGGCCGGTCTGCGATGTCAACAACAACCCAGCCAACCCGGTGATCAATGTGCGCGCCTGGGGAGAAACCTCCGAAAGCGCTGCAGCACTGAGCCGCGCCTTCACTGAGGGATTGCAGGGATCAGGCGTCCTTGGCTGCGCCAAGCACTTTCCAGGTCACGGGGACACCGCTAGCGACTCGCATCTGGAACTCCCCCTGATCCCCCACAACCTGACGCGGCTGAATGCCGTTGAGTTGCCCCCCTTCAAGGCCGCTATCGATGCCGGTGTCGCCTCGGTGATGACCGCTCACCTCCTGCTGCCAGCGCTAGACCCCAAACGCCCGGCCACGCTCTCGCCAGCGGTTCTGGAACAGCTGCTGCGCAAGGAGCTGGGATTCAGCGCTCTGGTGGTGACCGATGCGCTGGTGATGGAAGCCATCAGCAGCCGTTACGGCGCCGGGGAAGCAGCAGCCCTTGCCTTTGAAGCCGGAGCCGATCTGATCTTGATGCCCGCTGATGCCGGCGCTGCACTTGATGCCCTCGAAGCAGGCTTCCGCAGCGGCCGATTCAGCAGCGCGCGACTGGAGCAGAGCCTCCACCGCCGCCGGGCAGCCCTGGCCCGCACAACGCCCTCGCCCAGCACAGCCCAGGAAGGCCTCGATCAGTTAGCTGCAATGACTGCTGAACACAGCGGGCTGAGCCACCAGCTACTGGAGCGCAGCCTCGAATGCCAGGGCCAGGGACCGCCAGCGGGCCCTGGCCTGAACTTGATCCGGGTGGACAAGAGCCTCAACTGCCCCGCCTTACCGCTGCAGGCTCCAGCACTGATCCGGCCAGCCCAGTTGGGCTTTACGCCTCGGCTGATCGACGATCTTGCTGGGCCACTGAAGTTACGCTCCCTGGGGGATGGACCAGTGCTGCTGCAGCTGTTGGTGAGGGGTAATCCCTTTCGCGGCAGCGCTGATGGGGGGAACCCCTGGCAGAGACTGGTGGGCGAGCTGCTCGAGCAGCAGCGCCTTGCAGGCCTGGCGGTTTACGGCAGTCCTTACCTCTGGCGGGAGCTGAGCGCCTTGCTGCCGCAGAACATCCCGGCGGCCTACAGCCCGGGGCAAATGCCTGCAGCCCAGGAGCTGGTGTTGCAGGCCATGGGACTGGGGACCTGCGCCAGTGACAACGGCTTCACCGACTGAGCTGGACCCGGTGAAGCCGCCTAACCTCTGGACCTCTTTCGATTGGGGCGTCAGCCCCTGCGGTCATGCTCAGCCTCTCGATGATCGTGCGCAATGAGGAGACTCGCCTGGAGGCCTGCCTCAAAAGTGTGGAGGGGTTCTGCGACGAGAAGCTGGTACTCGACACCGGATCCACTGACGGGACCGTCGCCCTTGCCGAGGGTGCTGGTGCTCGTGTTGAGCACATGGAGTGGCCGGGAGACTTTGCTCCGGCTCGCAATAGAGCCCTCGAACTGGTGAGCGGCGACTGGGTACTCGTACTTGATGCCGATGAGCGGCTGCTTGCTGACGTGCAGCCTCAGTTGCAGGCGCTGATGGCTCAGCCCGATGTACTGGTGATCAACCTGCTCCGCTTTGAAGAAGGAGCTCTCCAGTCGCCCTATTCCAGCGTCAGCAGGCTGTTCCGACGCCATCCTGCGATTCGCTGGAACCGGCAATATCACACGATGATCGACGACAGCGTCGAAGAACTGCTCAAGAACGAGAGCCACTGGCGCATCGTTGATTGCCCAGAACCCGCCCTGATCCATACCGGCTACCGCCCCGACGAGTTGGCCAGCGGCAACAAGGCCGAACGCCTGCGCGCGGCGATGGAGGCTGAACTCCAGGCCCATCCCGGTGATCCCTATGCCTGCGCCAAGCTCGGCGGCTTGGAAATCGAAAGCGGGAACCGCAGCCGCGGTCTGGATCTATTGCAAAAGGGTCTGGAGCATTGCCGCCCCGATCAACACAACGAGCGCTACGAGCTGCTGCTGCATCTGGGCATCGCCCACAGCCAAGAGCATCTGGCTGACGCCGAACGCTGCTACCGCCAAGCCCTAGAAGAACCTCTGGCGACAAGGGTGAATGCTGGAGCCCGCCTCAATCTGGGGGCCCTGCTGTTGCGCCAGAACCGCCTCGATGAAGCGGCAGCGGCCACCGAAACAGTGACGCGCCAGGCCCCTGAACTGGTTCTGGGCTGGTACAACCTCGGCCTCATCCAGCGCAAAGCCGGCCGCATCGCTGAAGCTCTCGAGTCCTATGAAACTGCCCTGCAGCTGGCCCCCGCCAACCCAGAGCTACATCAAAACCGGGGGGCAGCGCAGCTCATCGGAGGGAACTTCGATGATGCCCGCGACAGCTTCCTCACCGCCATCGGCCTGCTGCTGGAGCAGGGGCGTCAAGAGGAAGCTGAGGAACTCAGCCGCCGCGCCGGCGAGATGGTGAATCTGAATGCCGCCTGAGCTGAGTGGTCACACCGTGGTGCTGACAAGGGCTCAGCACCAGCTGGGAGAGGCGCGGCGCCTATTTGAAGCCGCAGGTGCTGCGGTCCTTGACCTGCCTGCCCTGGTAATCGGTCCCCCCGACAGTTGGGGGCCACTGGATGATGCCCTGACTGAACTCGACAGTTTTCATTGGCTGGTGGTCTCCAGCGCCAACGGCGTCGAGGCTGTTGAGCAGCGGCTGCAATCCATCGGCCTCAGCCTGGCCCGCCGCCCCCAGGGGCTCAAGATCGCAGCGGTGGGACGCAAGACGGCCTTACAACTCGAGCAGCTGGGGGCACCGGCAGACTTTGTTCCTCCAGATTTTGTTGCCGACAGCCTGCTGGAGCACTTCCCTGTGGGGGTATGGGGCCAACGGCTGCTCCTACCGCGGGTGCAAAGCGGTGGACGCACCCTGCTGGCCGAAGCCTTCGGTGAAGCCGGAGGCCGCGTCACCGAGGTGGCCGCCTATGAATCACGCTGCCCCGACTCGATTCCTGAACTCACCGCAGCGGCACTGGAAGCGGGCATGGCCAGCGCGATTTGCTTCAGCAGCGGTAAGACCGTGCGCCACAGCGCCCAGCTGCTGAAGCAGCGCTTTGGTGAGAACTGGCAAACGCAGCTCGAGGGCCTGAAGCTGATCTCGATCGGGCCTCAGACGAGTGCCACCTGCCTTGCAAAGCTGGGCCGGGTCGATGCAGAAGCCGATCCACATGACCTCGATGGTCTTATAACCGCCTGCGCTGAAGCCCTGGCTTAGAGCTGAATCACCGGCAATGGCCGGCCATCGCGGGCCAGCACCAGCTGACCCCGCTGAACATCAATGGCCGCCACTGCCAGCCCATCGGGCAGCCAAGGCGTGCCCGGGCCGCCCACATCACCCGTGGCCACCGGACCGGTCTGGCCGTTGAAGCTCACAAAGGCGCGCACCATCCCATTGGCAGCACTGACCCCCATCAGCCGCACATCACCGCTGTTAGCCCTCCCCTCCTGGTCTGCGGAGGCTTCCGCCAACGCCCGAGGTGGTGGGGAGAAAGGATCCTGACGGCCCCGAGGTAGGGACCCGAGCACCTCATCAGGGCCAAAAAGAGGATTGAGCTTGGGATCCTGCACCGGCTCAACAAGCCCAGCTACCGGCTCCCGGGGCTGCACACTCACATCAGGAGCACTGGCCTGAGGCAGGGTGTCTGTCCCACAGCCCAAAAGTAACAGTGCCAAGGCAGCAGTAATAGCAGGGACAGACCTCAGGGGGAACAGCCAAGGGCTGCCGGCACCCTATCGAGCGCGGGCCCGCTCTTCCACCAGCTCCTTAAAGCGATCGAGATTGGCCTGCAGTTCTTTGCTGACCAGGCCCCCAAGCATGGCCGAATCCATCAGAGGCGCCAGCACCCCAGGCAATTCGTAGCTGACGCTGAGCTTGACGGCGGTGTGCTGATCGTCTTCGGGGTAGAAGCGAACCGCACCTTTGGTGGGGAGTCCCCCTACCGATTCCCAGTGCAGCTGCTGGGCTTCAACCCGTTGGGTGATGCGGGCTTTCCATTGAAAGCGGAAACCCTGAGCCGCAAGGGTCCACTCGGTCAGATCAGGATCATCAAGGGTCTTGACCGACTCAATCCAGCGCATCCAAAGCGGCATCGACTCAAGATCACTCCAGACCGACCACACCACATCCACCGGCGCGTTGATATTCACCATCACGCTGTGATCCAGCCAGCGCCCCATCTCAGGCTCCTGCTGCGCTCAGGATCGCACTAGCCGCCATCCGGCCGCTCATCGTGGCCCCCTCCATCGAATCGATGTAGTCCTGGCGGGTGTAGCTGCCTGCCAGGAAAAAATTGCTGACCGGCGTGCGCTGGTCGGGGCGATAGGGCTCCATACCAGGGGCTTCGCGGTAAAGCGACTGAGCCAGCTTGACCACGTTGCTCCAGATCAAGTTGAGCCCCTCGCTCGAGGGAAACAGTTTGCGCACCTGGGCATCGGTGTGAGCCACGATCTCCTCGCTTTTGCGTGGAATCCAGGGATCACCTGGGGTGAGCACGCATTGCAGCAAGGATCCCTGCCCCTCTTTGCGGTAGTCCTCGGGTGAGGCAAGAGCCAGATCGGCAAAGCAGCTGAAGTCAGCATCAGCTGTGTAGAGCAGGTTGTTAAGTCCGACGGGCTGGTGGACATTGCCGCGGGCTGCTGCCGCCTCAGAGCTCTCACCTAGCTCCGTAACCCAGCCGTCGTAGCGCAGCTGGACTGTGGCCACCGGCACCGCTTCCAGTTTGAAGATGTTGTCGAACTGCTCAAACCGGCGCCAGCTCTCAGGAAGCAGCCGCTGAATCCCAGGCACATCGCAGGCAGCCAAGTAGGCATCAGCTTTCACCTCAACATCACCATCGGGGGTGCCCATGGTCAATGCGCTGACAGAGGTGGTGCCATTGAGCTCCTCCTCATGGACCTGAGTGACGCGATGACGCAGATGCAGCTGAGCGCCACGGGCCTGGATGTACTCCAGGATCGGTCCGGTGAGCCAGCGATGGGGTGAACCCTTGAGCAGATTGAGCTTGGAAGCCTCGGTGCGCGAAGCAAACATCATGAAGATGGTCAGCATGCATCGAGCAGAGATGGCCTCGCAATCAATGAACCCAAGGGCATAAGCGATCGGATTCCACATGCGGCGAATGCTCTCGGGGCTGCCGCCATGACCTAGAAACCACTGGCTAAAGCTCACTCGATCAAGGGCACGAATCGTGCGCATCGCTCCCTCGTAATCCACCAGCCCCTGCACGATCGGGCTCGTACCAAGAGCCAAAGCGTTGCGCAGCTTGTCCACCCAAGCCAGCTGGGGGGTCGTGAAGAACGCCTTGAGCCCGTTGAAGGGAGCACCGATAGGGAAGCGGAAATCCAGCTCCCGCAGATCCCCGCCTTCATTAACAAAAAGATGGGTGTGATCTTTCGGGAGCAGGTTCTCAAAAGCCCCCACCTTGCGCATCAGGGCGAACAAATTGGTGTAGTTAAAGAAGAAGACATGCAGCCCCATCTCGATGTGGTTGCCCCCCTCATCAACCCAGCTGCCCACCTTGCCGCCCATGAACGGGCGGGCCTCATAGAGATCAACGCTGTGGCCAGCATCCACCAGATCCACCGCTGCCGAGAGACCGGCTAGTCCTGCCCCAACGATGGCAACGCGCACCTAAAGCATCCCGAAACCGCCCCGACTCTATGGATCCGGGTCCCCCTGCCGAGGCTGCCTAGAGTTAACAGGAGAGCATCAGCCCCGACGAGCCCATGGCCACTGAGACCCTGACCACCGGTAAGGACGGCAAGGGTGTGCTGATCACCGCCCCTGCCATGAAACAGCTGGCCACCCTGATGCAACAGCAGGGCGCAGGAAGCGTGCTGCGGGTGGGCGTGCGTTCCGGCGGCTGCAGCGGCATGAGCTACACGATGGATTTCATCACTGAGGGGGACATCCGAGAAGACGATGAGACTTACAACTACGAACCAGCTGATGGCCCCAGCTTTCAAGTGGTCTGCGATCCCAAAAGCCTGCTCTACATCTACGGCATGCAACTGGACTTCAGTACTGAACTGATTGGCGGCGGCTTCAACTTCACCAATCCCAACGCGACTCAGACCTGCGGTTGCGGCAGTTCCTTTGCGGTCTGAGGTCCAGGCACATGGGAATCTGAAGAGTCCAGCCCGCCTGATGGCCCTTCCCCGCGCCCATGACCTCACCGCAGGATTCCGCCACCGAGAGCCAGTTCACCCAAGCACTGCAGCGCTACCAGGCAGGGGCTGAACCCGCTGATTTATTGGCCGATTTTGAGGCGATCACCCGCCGAGACCCGCGTCAGTCCGCCGGATGGACCTGCCTGTCCTGGCTGCAATTGCTCTGCGACATGCCAGAGGAGGCCCTGCGTTCAGCCAAAACCGCCGTGAAGATCAATCCGCAAGATCCACAAGCGCGTATCAACCTTTCGGTCGCCATGCTGGAAACTGGCGCCAAGGGCGTGCGCGAGCACATTGACCTGGTTAAACGGGTCAAAGCCTTCGCGCCTGAGATGGCCCAGGAACTGGACAATTCCATCGAGGATGGGCTAACCCGCCGGCCCGGCTGGCCAGCCCTTGAGAAAGTCAAAACCTGGTTGGCCGGCTGAAATGCGGCTGCTGCTGGTCAGCAACGGGCACGGAGAGGATCTCAGCGGCGCTTGGGTGGGAGCTGCTCTACAGCGGCAGGGAACCGAGGTCCTCGCCCTTCCGCTGGTGGGTGATGGGGGTGCCTACCGCAATGCGGGACTATCCGTCGCCGGTCGCACCCGTAGTTACAGCACCGGAGGCCTGGGCTACGCCAGTTTTGCGGGTCGGGCAGCAGAGATCCTGCAGGGACAGGTGTTCTATCTGCTGAGGCGCAGCTGGCGGGTGTGGCGCGAGGCACGCCACGCTGATGGCCTTGTTGTGATTGGGGATGTGATCCCCGTGCTGCTGGCTTGGCTGACGAGCAAGCCCGTGGTCACCTACCTGGTGGCCTATTCGAGCCACTACGAAGGTCGCTTGCGGCTGCCCTGGCCATGTGCTCCTTGCCTGGCAAGCAGACGCTTCAAGGCTGTGTTCAGCCGAGATGCCCTCACGGCAAGCGATCTCACTGAGCAGCTGCAGCGAACCGTGCAGTTCCTCGGCAACCCTTTTATGGAGAGCATCGCGGCTGCGGATGGGATCACTGAGCGCGATTCCGTGCTGCTGCTGCCTGGAAGCCGATTACCTGAGGCCTCCAAGAACCTGGAGCAGATGCTGGCACTGCTGGAACAGCTGCCCACCGAGCTACACCAACTGAACTTCCAAGCGGCTCTGGTGAAAGATTTCAGTGCAACCCAGATCAGCACGCTGGCCTTGGCCCGGGGTTGGACGGTGGGCTCGGATCGCACTAGCAGTGATCAACTGCTGCTGCGTTTGCATGAACTGCAGCTGCGCTGCTGCTGGGGCCAGTTCCAGGCACTTCTGCCGAAATCCAAGGTGGTGATTTCTATGGCCGGCACAGCCACCGAGCAGGCAGTGGGCCTTGGGATCCCCGTACTGCAAATGGCCGGTCATGGTCCCCAATTCACGACAGGCTTTGCGGAGGCGCAGAGACGCCTGCTAGGTCCTGCCGTGCACTGCGCTGCAGGCAAAGTTGATGATCCAGCCACACTCAAAGCCAGTGCGGCACTGCTGCAAAAACTGCTGGCCCTCCCGATCAAGGCGCTGGAGCGCTACCGCACCGAAGGATTGCAACGGCTTGGGGCAAGTGGCGGCACAGGCCGCATGGCCCAAGCGATTCTGGATTCAGTCCGGCCCCACTGATGCAGGCACTCAAGCTCTGGCTCGATCGACTGCTCGTGGCTGACGTGTTCTTGGTGATCGGCGGCGCCCTCTGGTTCCTCAGTGCCGTGATCTGCGAGGCAAGGGGTCTGCATCAACCCCTTGCCCTGTTCCAAACCCTCTGGGATCCACTCTTTATGCCGGCGATTGGCCTGCTGATGGCGGCTGCCCTACTCAGTGGCGCCCTGGGCTGGTGGCAACGGCGACGGCAGGCCTGAGCACTTGTTCCAGGGCCGCATCGAGGCTCTTGGCCCGGTAGTCAAAACCCTGTTGCAGCAAACGTTGAGGCAGCACCTGCTGACCCTCCAGCACCACGGCAGCACCATCACCGAGAAGCAACTTGAGAACAGGACCAGGGACCGGCAGCAAGCTGGGGCGATTGAGTGCGCGGCCCAACTGTGTACAGAACTCCTGCATCGGCACTGGGGTAGGAGCCGTGGCGTTGTAAGTCCCGGCGTAACTCAGATCAGTCAGAGCCTCCGTGATCAGCCGGCAGAGGTCGGTGCGGGCGATCCAGCTCATCCACTGCTGACCACTGCCAATCGGACCACCAAAACCGGTACGAAAAATCGGCAACATCTTGCCCAGTGCGCCACCATCAGCCGCCAGGACGATGCCGATGCGGGTGATGACTAGACGGGTGCTGTCTGGAACCTGGCCAGCAGCACCTTCCCACTGTCCGCAGAGGTCTGAAAGAACATCATCTCCAGCTGGACTCTCTTCTGTGAAGCTGGCCGTACTGCTGGTGCCGTAGAAGCCAACAGCCGAAGCATTGACCAAAACCTGAGGTGGCTCAGGGGAAGACTTGATCGCCGCCACCAAGTGTTGGGTGGTGTCGATGCGGCTGCTGAAGAGTGTTTTGAGGTGCGCAGGGGTCCAGCGCTGTTCAGCAATCGGTTCACCGGCCAGATTCACCACGCCGTCAGCCTGCTCAAGGGCACAGCGCAAGGAGCTGCCATCGGCCCAGCTTGCAGCCAAAGCAGGATCAGCCTCAATCAAATCCACCCCAGCGATGGCGCGCTTGCGGCGGCTCACCACAGTGAGCTTGTGGCCAGCACCCTGCAGCATTGGCACCAGCTCGCGGCCCACCAACCCAGTGCAACCCAGCAGCAGCAATCGCATGAGTTTCTTTCAGTCAGGCCGGGACCTTAGCTCTGCTGCACCAGATCGAGCCGGCGGGCCAGAGGCACCAGTGAAAACCCCTGCAACAGAAGCCCAAGCAGCACAACTCCCAAGGCCAGAGGTGGCATGAAACGGCCCCACTCAGGTCCAATAACGGGGTGAGCTGCCGCGCCAATCGCCAGGGCAATCGGCACCGCCCCCCGTAGGCCGCTGAAACTCACAAACACCTGCTCCTGCACGGTGAAGCTGCGCTGCAGCAACGGCACGACCGCCACCAAACGCACCAGCTGCATCAGCACAAACAGCAACACCGTCCAGGGCAGCGCCATCAAGACCGAACTGGGCTCGACCACCAGCCCCATGCAAAGAAACAGAAGGAGTTCCGCCAGCTTGAGATAGCTCCCTGTGGCCTGCTTCAGATCAAGGCGTTCATCCTCCATCTCAACGCTGTTGCCAATGACCAGACCAGCCACAAAGGCTGCCAGCAGATCACTGCCCCCAAGCAAGCTGGTGCCCCCCAGCAGCAGAAACAAAATCGCCAGGCCAAGCACAGCACGGTGATGCTCCTGCTCGCTGACATGAGCAGGACTCCGCTCATCCAGCAGCTTTGAAGCCACACTGCCCACCATGGCGCCGATCAACGCACCGAGACCAAATTCACGAATCACCTCACTGACCAGCTTGGGACCGGCGCTCACCCAATCGGGGGATGAAAGCTGAGCTGATGAGCCGGAGAGAGCACCAGCAGCCAGCACCAACCCCAACTGGGCCAGCACAACAGCAACTGGATCATTAATACCGGACTCACACTCCAAGAGATCCAGCAGGCGCTTGGGCAAGCGATGGGCCAGGGGGCGCAGCACTGACAGGACCGCTGAGGCATCGGTGCTGCAGACCATCGCTCCGATGAACAGGGCAGGTCCCCAGCCATGGGGCATGGGGACCAGGCTCTGGTTCTGCAGCCCATGAATGGCGAGCATTAACAACAACGCGGTGATCAACGAACCCACCAATGCCAAGCGCAGGCCGGGTTTGAGCACACCGCGGAACTCACGCCAGTTGGTGCCTAGTCCGGCATGGAAGAGCACCACACCCACGGCTACCTGAGCAATGTCTGAGGCATGCGACAAGCTCAAGAGTGGCGGAGTGTCGCCAGGAAGGGCGCTGATGTCGTTATCGGTGAGCAAGCCCAACACAAGCACCAGCAACACACCAGGCACCCGCAGCCGGTCGCCGATGCGATCGAGATAGGTGCCGGCGATCAACAGCACCCCAAAGACCACTAGATAATTCGCAAGGGCATCCGGCATCAGCGGGGACCATCGGCTGCGCCATTAGCCTGGCGAAAAATGAGCAGACGGCCATGGCGGATGCCATCAAAAAAGGCAGCTTGATCCGCGTGAACCGTGAGGCCTACATGGGCAGCCTCGAGGCTCGGTCCAGCGCCAGCGAACCTCCGGCCTATTTGCTGGAGGGGCCCGGTGAGGTCCTCGCGCTCAAAGGGGAGTTCGCCCAGTTGAGGTTTCGCCAGCCTGTGCCTGACATCTGGCTGCGCTCTGACCAGCTGGAGGCCTACCCCGGGAGCTGAGCCTGCAGACGACGGCGGCGCAAGTTGGCCTCGCGAATCATTTCACGGCCATCACGCAGGTAATCGTCGACATAACCGGCGGTGTAGCGCTCCAGTTCGGTGATGGCATCTTGAACGCCGCTGAGGAAGTGATAAACACTCAAGCCAAAGCCTCTGGCAGAGGATGGGCAGGAGCGAGAGCGGTAGAGAGCTTCTGCTTTCTGCAATTTCTGCTGACTGCGCTCGAGATAGCTGCAGAAGTTCTCCATCAGCTCGTCGTCATAGGGATCGGCAGCAAGCGCTTTGAGTTGGGCAGCAAAGGGCTCAAGCACCTGACCCAATAAACGATCCAGTGGGCTGTAAACCTGCTCCAACCACTGCTCCAAATCGGCATCAGCTGCAGCTGAGCGCTTCCGGGGAGCCGATGCAGTGCTGACACTGCTACGGGCTGCCCGCTCGCTGCGGCCGTTATCAAATTGCTGACGGGCCTCCGGATCGCCCAGCACCTCCCAGGCGGCATTAATCGCCAAGATGAGCGCAGGGTCATGGCCCGCTGCATCGGCAGCATCAGGGTGGTGTTGTTTGACCAAGGATCGATAAGCCGACTTGATCTCGGCAGCCGACGCACCAGGCGCTACCCCCAGCACGCGATAGGGGTCCTGCGCCATCAGGACTGAAGGTCAGTGAACATCGGAGTACTCAAATAGCGCTCACCAAAGCTGGCCAGCACCACCACGATCAATTTGCCACTCCATTCAGGCCGCTGACCAAGCCGCAACGCGGCAGCCACAGCAGCCCCACTGCTGACGCCACTCAGCAGACCCTCCTCCCGCGCGAGGCGGCGACCCATGGCCATGGCCTCAGTGTCATCGACGAGCAGCACTTCATCAACGAGTGAGGCGTGGTAGTTCTCCGGGACAAACCCGGCACCGATCCCCTGAATGCGGTGAGGTCCAGCCACACCACCACTCAGCACTGGGCTGGCTGTGGGCTCCACCGCGTAAGCCTTAAAACTGGGTTTGCGCTGCTTGATCAGCTCTGCGCAACCTGAGATCGTTCCGCCTGTGCCGACACCAGCAACGAGCGCATCGATCCGCCCCTCGGTGTCCTCCCACAGCTCTTCTGCAGTGGTAGCGGCATGAATTGCCGGGTTAGCCGCATTGGAGAACTGCTGGAGAAGATAGGCATTGGGCATCTCATCAGCCAGCTCCCGAGCACGATTGATGGCACCTTTCATCCCTTCACTGCCAGGGGTGAGCTCCAGTTCAGCGCCGTAGGCCCGCAACATGGAGCGCCGTTCCTGACTCATGGTGTCGGGCATGATCAAGATCAGGCGGTAACCCCGTGCAGCCGCGACCATCGCCAGGGCAATACCGGTATTACCGCTGGTGGGCTCCACCAGCACGGTGCGCTCAGGCGCGATGCGTCCAGCTGCTTCTGCATCGCGGATCATGGCCACCCCGATGCGGTCCTTGACCGAGGCGGTCGGATTGAAACTCTCGAGCTTGGCGACAATCTCCGCCCCACAGCCCTCGTCATGGGGGAGGCGGTTGAGCCGCACCAGTGGGGTGTGACCCACGAGTGTGGTGATGTCAGGGGCAATCGCCATAGAGCTACAGCGCGTCAGCTGATTGACTCATTCTGGCCAGTGAGGCCTGCCATGAACGCCTCCAACTACTGAGAAATCTGCTCAATCGGACCAAGCCAGTCGCCCAAAGGCGTTGGAGAAAGAGCGATTAAGACCTCTTGCAAGGCATTGAAAATGCCTTGATGCCTTCAGAACAATCGGGAAGCGGCGGTTCCAAGCCCAAGCCGACAGGGCCGACATCTCGATCAACCTGCAAAACAATTAGCTAGGCAGTCATCAACAAAGCACGCGTTTACGCCAGTAAAGCTATTTCAAACTAGCTTCCAATAATCCAATCCACAAGCTGATTTATATTCCGGTTTTGCACTTAAACCGATCGAATACTGGCTGCGCTGAGCAGTACTGGCATCACAGATTATCGAGCATGGCATTTCAAAAATGCAGAAATAATCACTCCAACTGGAGGGCCCGTAACAAGAATAGTTTGAACCCAAGCGAACTTTGCTGATATCGCCAATCATTGCAAAATCCACAAAAAACTGACCATCAGACCCGCTTGACCATCCAAAAAATAGCAACTTACCCCCCCGAGCAAGCCACCAGATCAGGCAGCAACAACTCAACAACTAAAGCCCTAGTCAGCAAAAGACATGAGACCAAAGTCAGACCCGACAAGAACACCTGAAGCCTGCATACAAATGAACCAAAGGCTTGCAAATTGCAGATCTAGAGCAGCACGTGTTTATACACCTCTACCACATCTCACTCTGAAGCTACTCGCCAAAGAGACTATTCCCTCCACCGCAACCAAGCAGACTAATTGCAGCCAATGAGGGTCATTGCGCAATCCACGAGAACCCAGAGATACCAACAATAAAAAAGCCCCTGCAAAAGGAGGGGCTTTGGATGTGTGTGAGAAGAGAGGGGAGGAGTGTTACGCGAACTCAAACCAGAGATCAGAACTTGCAATCGGTCTTGATGACGCCACCCCAGACATCGCCGTTGCTGCCGCTGACCTTGACTTGACCGTACTGGCCGGTCTTCTCGGCGTTCTGGCCGGCGATCCAGAACACACCAGGAGTCACGCTGATGTTGTCGCTGACCTGGAACTGATACCAGGTTTCCAGAGCAACGGGCATGCTCTGATCTTTACCCCAGCCGGAGTCATTAGAGCCGACGGTAGGAACACCACCGATCGCGAATCCAGCCTCCAGCAGCACCGTGTGGCTGCCGATGAAGCCGGCACCACCGGTGATCAGCAAAGGGGCC
>CAJWXK010000019.1 GCA_913048995.1 uncultured Synechococcus sp.
AATCTGACGCTCTATCCAACTGAGCTACATGCCCTCGATTCCTTACCTTAAGCGCACAACGGTTGCGCTCCCATCCTTCTGCATCACCTGGAGCTAACCAGCTTCCGCAACTATGCGGGCCTGCACCTGGAGCTGAATGCTCCACGCCTGCTGGTGCTGGGCAACAACGGCGAGGGCAAGTCCAACCTCCTGGAGGCGGTGGAATTGCTCGGCAGTCTGCGGTCCCATCGCTGCAGCAGCGACAGGGATCTGATCCAACGCGGAGCCAACCGCAGCCGCCTGCGCGCCAAGGCTGGCCAGGAGGGCGATGACGATCTGGTGCTAGAGCTGCGTCGACAGGGGGGGCGCTGGCTGCAGCGCAACGGCAAAGTGCTGGAGCGCCATGCCGACCTGATCGGCCCTTTGCGCTGCGTGGGCTTCAGTGCTCTTGATCTTGAGCTGGTGCGAGGGGAGCCGGCACTGCGCCGAACCTGGCTGGACCGGGTGGTCCAACAGCTAGAGCCGGTTTACAGCGAACTCCTCAGCCGTCACGGCCGTCTGCTGCGGCAACGCTCGCAGCTGTTGCGTCGATCATTGGGCAACCGTGATGACCTGCTGGAAGTCCTCGACCAGCAACTGGCCGTGATCGGCACCAGATTGCACCGCCGCCGTCATCGAGCCCTACGGCGTCTTGAGCCCTTGGCAGCCCCCTGGCAGGACAAACTCAGCGGCGGCCGCGAGCAACTTCAACTCACCTACCTGCCCGGCTCGAAACTGAGCGAGCCTGAGGACGAACAGGCCTGGCAGCAAAGCCTGATGGAGCAACTGCACGAGCAACGCCCCCAAGAGGAGCGGCTGGGCTATTGCACCGTGGGACCCCAGCGAGATGACGTAGCTCTACTGCTGGGAGGTGAACCTGCAAGGCGTCTGGGCTCAGCGGGTCAGCAACGCTGTCTTGTCCTGGCACTCAAACTGGCGGAACTAGAGCTGGTGCAGCAGCTCAGCGGTGTGGCTCCCTTACTGCTGCTGGATGACGTGCTGGCGGAGCTGGATCCGCAGCGTCAGCAGTTGTTGCTGGAAGCCATCGGTGAAGGGCATCAATGCATGGTGAGTGCCACCCACCTTCAGAGTTGCGTCGATGACTGGCGGCAGCGGGCTCAACTGGTGGAAATCAAGGCTGGTTCGATTCTGACGTCGTCGTCTTGACAGGCTTCTCGACTGTGGGCTGGGGGTCAGAAAGCCCTAGGAAGGCCAGCACCGTACCTCCCACGGCAACACCAGCCACCAGAAGAACCAGCAACAGCTCTCCGACGGTGAGGCCGGCCTCAAACCGACTAGAACGCCTTGGACGAGAGGACAATTGCGGCACCTTGATCAGCGGTGAACAGGGGTAAGGTTAGGAGCTCTTTTGCCCGAATCAATGGCAAACGCCTCCTGTCTGCATCCCGATCCCGGACGCACTCAGCTGGAAACTCCCAGCAGCACTGGACCGGTCCCTCAGGACATGGTGGGTAAGCACTGCATTCTCGAGCTCTACGACTGCGACTCCAGCAAGCTCGACGACGAAGACTTTCTCAGGGCCGCCATGACCAAAGCAGCTGAACGGGCTGGCGCCACCCTGCTCAACCTGATCACCCACCAGTTCGAACCCCAGGGAGTCACCGGCTTGGCCCTGCTGGCCGAGTCCCATATCTCGATCCACACCTGGCCGGAATCGGGCTATGCCGCAGTGGATGTATTCACCTGTGGTGATCACACCATGCCTGAGAGGGCTTGCGCCGTGCTGAGCGAGCAGCTCAGCTCGAGCCGCCAGAGCATGCGCAGTTTCCGACGCCGCACGCCCGTTGAGGTCCTGGAGACCACCCGCTCACCGAGATCCTGCTGACGGAACAGCTCACTCAGCGGTAAGCACCCGATTGAGCTTGCCGCTGACCAGACCCTCCAGATCAAGGCTGATGGCGTCAAATCCAATAGCGCGAAAGCTCTGCACCAAAACGTCGCGCTCCACCGAGGCAAGAAAACCTCCGATTTGCTCAGCCGGAATCTCGATTCGTGCTGTGTCTCCTTGAGAGCGCACGCGCACCCGCCCATAACCTTGCAACTGCAGCCACCGCTCTGCGGCGGCCACTCGCTCCAATCGAGGCGCACTAATGGCTTCTCCGTAAGGGAATCGGGAGGCCAGGCATGGCTGGGCCGGTTTGTCCCACCAGGGGAAACCGAGAGCCCGAGATAGCTGGCGCACCCCATCTTTATCAATGCCGCAGCTCACCAGCGGCGAAAGCACCCCTTGCTCAGCAGCGGCCACCAGACCAGGGCGATGATCACCGAGATCGTCAAGGTTGACTCCATCAAGAACCTGGGACGCACTTGCTTGCTGAGCCAACTTGGCCAACAAGGCATGAAGCTCCTGTTTGCAGAAGTAACACCGGTCGACTGGATTGCTGGCGTATTGAGGGTTGTTGAGCTCTGCTGTGACCAGCTCTCGGTGGGTGATGCCAAGCCAGGTCGCCTGCCAGCGTGCTTCCTCCAGCAGGTGGGGCGCCAGAGCCGGTGAGATCCCAGTGACTGCCTCAGCTTGTTCACCAAGCTGCTCTGCAGCAATGGCGGCCACCAGAGTGCTATCAACACCACCGGAGTAGGCCACCAGCACCGACCGCTGGGAGGCCATCAAGGCACGCAGAGCCCTCAGCTGCTCTTGTCGCTGATCGGACAGTGTCTCCAGCTGTGGGTGAAGAGGGCGGTCAAGCACGAGCTCAGACTATCCAGCATCGTTACAATCCGAGCCCTTGTCCCGAGCGGACGATGACCACAAGCACTGGACGTGGCATCGGCATCCGCACTGCCGCTGGCGGCGATGAACGCAACCGCGGTCAGCTTCATGTCTATGACGGAGAAGGCAAAGGCAAGAGCCAGGCAGCCCTTGGAGTGGTGCTGCGCACCATCGGCCTGGGAATCTGCGAGAAAAAGCGCACCCGAGTATTGCTGCTGCGCTTCCTCAAAGGCCCTGGTCGCACCTATGCGGAAGACTCCGCCATCGAAGCGCTGCAACAGGGGTTCCCACACCTGATCGACCAGGTTCGTACTGGACGGGGAGACTTCTTCACTGCTGATGAGGTGACCCGCTTTGACCACCTGGAAGCGCAGCGAGGCTGGGACATTGCCCGCGGAGCCCTGGCGAGTGAGCTGTATTCAGTAGTCGTGCTCGATGAGCTCAACCCCGTGCTGGATCTGGGCTTGCTGGATGTGGACGAAGTAACCCGCACCCTGGCCGCCAAACCACCGGGACTGGAGGTGATCTCCACTGGCCGTGGAGCACCTCGCGCACTGGTGAATCTGGCGGATCTGCATTCC
This sequence comes from uncultured Synechococcus sp., assembly GCA_913048995.1. Lineage (GTDB taxonomy): Bacteria > Cyanobacteriota > Cyanobacteriia > PCC-6307 > Cyanobiaceae > RCC307. Next base: position 3,331 of record CAJWXK010000019.1, read on the forward strand.
GAAATGCGTCCCCACCTGCATGAGGCACCAAGCCAACTGGGCATGGAGGGTATTGAGATCTACACCGGTGAAGGCAAGGGCAAATCAACCAGTGCCCTGGGTAAGGCACTGCAGGCGATCGGCAAGGGCATCAGCCAGGACAAAAGCCACCGAGTGCTGATCCTGCAGTGGCTCAAGGGGGGCAAGGGCTACACCGAGGACAGCGCCATCGCAGCCCTGCGCGAGAGCTATCCGCACCTGGTCGACCACCTGCGATCAGGCCGTGACGCCATCGTCTGGCGTGGTCAGCAGCAGCCGATCGATTACGTGGAAGCTGAACGTGCCTGGGAGATTGCACGGGCCGCGATCGCCAGCGGGCTCTACAAGACCGTGATCCTCGATGAGCTCAATCCAACGGTGGATCTTGAGCTGCTTCCGGTGGAGCCAATCATGCAAACCCTGCTGCGGAAACCACTGGAGACCGAGGTGATCATCACCGGCCGCTGCAAGAACCAGCCGGCCTACTTCGATCTGGCCAGTGTTCACTCGGAGATGGTGTGCCATAAGCACTACGCAGAGCAGGGTGTAGACCTCAAACGAGGTGTTGACTACTGAGCCGACAAAGTTCAGTCAGATCTTCAACCGGTTTCAGAGACATTCAGTCCGCACCCACCCGCAAGCGTGGGTTCCATGCGAATTGGCCTTGCCTGGATCTTGTTGCTGTCTGCCCAGCTATCCGCGGGAGCAGCCCGCGCCCGAGAGTGGACTGCGATCGATGCCCTGCGAGCCAGGTTGGAAGCCGGTGGTGCCAAGGGTGTGCGAGACGACTGCAGCCCTGCCCCAACCACGACACGCAGCTCCGCGGAGGAATTCGGGCTCGCCCCTTACCGCTAGACGTAGGCCTGGGCTGAGTGACTAAAGAACCGCCGGTAATCGGGGTCCTTCTCAAGCAAATCGAGAAAGCGGTCGCGATCGAGCCGCAGCAGCAATCCATCGCCGCGCGCCCGCACAGTCACTGCTCGAGGCAGATCCTCAAGCAGGCCTGCATCGCCAAAGAAATCGCCTTCCTCCAGCACCCCTTGCTTCACGGGCAAGCCTCCCCAGAGATCAGCCTGCAACATCTCTAAGGTGCCAGCCACAACGACATAGAAGCTGTCCGGGGGATCGCCTTCGCAAAAAACCTCCTCACCGGGGCGCACACGCTCACTGACGAAGTTGGAGGCCAACCAGCCCATGACGCTGAGCTCCACCCCATGAAATAACGGGATGGAGCGCAGCCGTTCAGCAGTGATGCGTACCCGATGGCCTGAGCTGAGGTCAAAGCCGCTCATCTGGCGGTGCCAAAAGGAGGCGTAAAGCCCGCCAGCGGCAAGCAGCGCGTTGTGGTGGCCCTGCTCGACCACCCGCCCATCAGAGATAACCGCCACCTGATCCATCGCCGCTGCGGCCCGCAAGCGATGAAGCACCGAAACCACGGTGCGTCCTTGGCCCAGTTTCACCAAAGTGGCGTTGATCGCTTCCTCGGTGGTTGGATCGAGAGCACTGGTGGCCTCATCAAGCAGCAATAAGCGGGGATTACGCAGAATTGCCCGGGCAATAGCAATGCGCTGACGCTGTCCCCCGGAGAGACGACCTCCAGCCGGACCGACCAAAGTGTCAATCCCCTCAGGAAGACTGGCCAGAAAGGCGCTGAGCTCAGCAGCTTCGGCGGCCTGACGAACCTGATCATCACTGGCATCAAGCTTGCCAAGACGGATGTTCTCGGCAATCGAGAGATCAAAGAGAACGGTGTCCTGCGGCACCAGGGCAACCTGCTGCAGCCAGCTCTCGCGATCGACGGCAGAAAGATCAACACCATCAGCCTGCAGCAGGCCACTCTGGGGATGCAGCTGACGCAGCAGCAGGCGCAGCACCGTGCTCTTTCCACCACCGCTAGGGCCCACCAGAGCCAGTGAGCTGTTGGCGGGAATGTCCAGTGTCAAATCCGTCAGGCCTCCGCCATCCGGGTAGCGGAAATAGATCTGATTGAGAACCAGCCCCTGCTGCAGGGCCGGCAGGGCCGGCAAGCGCCGCGGAGCCTGCTCCTGAGAAACATCCTGGATTGGCGGCAGTTGCTGCTCCAGCAAGTTCAAGGCCGTGGTCCCTGCCTGCAACGGCAGCAGGGACGTTCCCAACTGCCACATGCCACTCACCATCGCGGTGGCGATACCCAGAGCCGAGACCAGCTGACCCACCGAAAGCTGATCCACCAGCACGAGGGTGGTCCCCATAGCAAAGACACTCACGAGAGTCAGAAGAGCAGCTGCCGTCAGCGCTGCGCTCTGCAACCCGGACATCGCGCCCACCTGCCTGGCCCAGCGCATCAGCTCCAGATTGCGCCTGCCAAATTCCGCCCGTGTCGAGCTACGAAGCCCGAAAAGGTCCACAAGCTCACGGCTGCGCAGACGCTCACCCGCGTACTCCAACAGCAATGAGGCCCGTGCAACCCGCTCCTGTTCCCGACGCGCCAGTGATGGCGTGAAGGCCACCTGCGAGACCAAAAGCAAAGGCGTCAGCACCATCGCCAGCAAAGCCAGCCGCCAGTCACTGCGGAACAGCAAGGCCACTCCCAACACGATCTGGGCCACCGTCCAGATGAACATCGGCAGCTGCACCACCACCACTGCCTCAAGCGTCGGGATCTGCTGGGCCAGCAATCCCTGCTCAGCTCCATCGTTTGCCCCACCGGGCTGCTCCAACAGCTGACGGAAAAGGCGCTGACGGAATTCATTGCCAAGCTGCCCGCCAAGGGCGGCAAAGAGCTGCACTGACACTCCGTTGCAGGACACCGCCACCAGCAGCCAGAAGCAGGGCAGGAGCAATAACGGCAGGATCCCGCTACTGCCTTCTGCAGCAGTGACCCGATCGATCACCAACTGCAGCAACACAGGAATCCCAACCATCAGTACGGGATCGGGCAACACCGCCAGTACTGCCAACAGAGTCCGACTCCTCTGGCGTCTGAAATAGGGCCACAGCCTCAGGGGCAGGAGCAGAGGAAACATCGGAGTGCACCTGCCTCTGTCCCACTCCTAGCCGGAGCGGAGGGCTCTGCCTCAGTAGCGCTGCACGGAGGAATCCACCTCCTGGCTCCAGGCATCAATGCCTCCAGACACATTGATACCGGTGATGCCCTCCCGCTTGAGAGCAATTAAGGCCTTGGCACTGCGCCCCCCCAGCTTGCAGTGGGCATAAAGCCTTTTGCCGGCAGCCAGCTGTCGCACCTGCTCTGTGGCCTGACCGCTCTCGATCTGATCCAGTGGAACCAGAACAGCACCGGGGATGGTGGCAATCTCCGCCTCAGGCGGGTTGCGCACATCCAAAAGCAACACATCGTCAGCACTGGAATCCAGCAGAGCCTTCAGTTCCAGCACCGAAATACTTTCAACCGCCCCGGCTTCTTCCTGGCCGGGGGCTGAACCACCAACTCCACAGAACTCCTGGTAGTCAATGAGTTTGTCAATGACGGGGCGCTCCGGGCTGGGACGCAGCTTGAGCTCACGGAAGCTCATCTTGAGGGCATCGAACAACAACAACCGACCGCTGAGGGTGGTGCCGATGCCGGTGATGATCTTCACCGCCTCTGTGGCCTGGATCACGCCGATGATGCCTGGCAAAACGCCAACCACCCCGCCCTCAGCGCAGGAGGGCACCATCCCCGGCGGTGGCGGCTCGGGGAACAAATCACGGTAATTAGGACTTTCGGCGGTGAGGTTGAACACCGAAGCCTGGCCTTCAAAGCGAAAAATCGAGCCGTAGACATTCGGCTTGCCGAGCATCACGCAGGCGTCGTTAACCAGGTAGCGGGTGGGGAAATTGTCGGTGCCATCGCAAACGATGTCGTAGGGGCGGATGATCTCAAGCGCGTTGTCGCTAGTGAGCGCCGTTTCAAAAAGATCCACCTGACAGTGAGGGTTGATCTCATGGATACGGGCCTTGGCCGACTCGATCTTGGGCTTGCCGACCCAACTGGTGCCATGGATGACCTGGCGTTGCAGGTTGCTGTGATCCACCACATCGAAATCGACAATGCCGAGGCGGCCCACCCCTGCAGCAGCCAGGTACAACAGCAGTGGGGAGCCGAGACCACCAGTGCCGACGCAAAGCACTGATGCTGCCTTGAGCCGCTTCTGTCCTTCCATCCCCACTTCCGGGAGGATCAGGTGCCGTGCAAAGCGCGCGATCTCATCGGGAGAGAGCTCAACGCCGCTGATGTCAGGGGGAAGCATGGCTGCTTGGGAGTGGTGCTGGGCACACCGGCAGTTCCTAGTCTCCCAAAGCCTCGGGCCAGATGAGCTCCCTGGGCTTCAGCACGCCAGCATCCTCATAAAGCCACCAGGCTCCCCAAGCGGGGGGCTCAAGGCCACGAATCAACATCAGACAGCCATCCCAGCCCCAGGACAAATCAATAGGAGAGGGCTGAACTCCACCGCTGGGATGACTGTGGGCGGATCCCAAAAGCTGCCAGCCGTATTGGCGACCCCAACGCTGGGCTGCCACGAGTTCACCGGGATCAACCGAGAAGCGATTCCGGCGTGAGCCTTCCGGGTCCGGATTGGTCGGATCCGGGCACCAGCGATTGAGGCATGGCCAGATCCAGGCCAATTGCAACTCACCAGCGGCGGGCAGTGGTCCGAGCAGGAGCGCGCATCCCTCCTCAGGCCATGCGCATCGCAGGTGCTGGTCGAGAACGATCAGCCAATGCCCATTCGCAGAGAGATGGGCTGGTGAAACCCCATCACAGTCGATAAGTTGTGCTCCATATTCCGAAAATCCCACCCATGATGGCGACCACTGAAGGCACAACTGAAGTGACGGAAGCTTCAGTGGCTTGGAATCAGGAAGCTTCTGACAACACCTCAACTGAGGGAAACTCCACTGACTTCAAAGAGCGCTATGCCGAAGTGATCGGCAAGGTGAACTCGGCCCTCGAAGGCGTCGATTGGACTCAGATGGGTCGTATCGGCAAATCCCTCGGGATCCTGGTGGCCGTAATCGTGGCCCAGATCCTGATCAAGGGTGTGCTGGACACCATCAACTTGCTGCCCCTGGTCCCCGGCCTACTCGAACTTCTCGGCCTTGTAGTACTCGGCAGCTGGGGCTGGAACAACCTTCGCACCAGCACCAAGCGCGAGGAACTTTTGGGCCGCGTCTCCAAGCTGCGCCAGGAATATCTGGGCTGAGCCTTCAAGTGCTCCTTGCTCGGAGGATCTGCAGCAACTGTCTGATGCTCATTTCGCAGTTTGCGATGTAAGAGCCTCCGAACAGATTGGCGTGGTTCAGGAAGTGAAACAGGTTGTAAGCGATACGCCGCTGCTCGGCTCCTGCCGGCAGCGGCCATTCGTCGTTGTAGGCCATAAAAAACTCTTGGGGCAGCCCACCGAACATTGACGCCATGGCGATATCAACCTCCCGGTCGCTGTAGGACACAGCAGGATCAAAGATGCAAGGGCGTCCGTCACTGAGCACAGCAGCATTACCAGGCCAGAGGTCCCCATGCACCAGAGAGGCCTGTGCTTGATGCTGATCAAGCCAGGGCTCTAAGCGCGCCAACAGCTCTTCGCTTTCTTCCCACTGCAGCCCCTTACGGGCCAGACAGCTGAATTGATCGCCAAGGCGCTGGCGGCAGAAGAAACGGCCCCAGCTTCTCTCCCAGCCGCCGCGCTGGATACCGGCTCCAATCCAGCGATCCCCTTCCCAGCCAAAGAGTCCTGGCCCAGCCTCCATGCTGTTGCGATGCAGACGAGCCAGAGCACGGCCCATGTGCTGCCAACCCATAGGGTCAGCGCCGCCCAACTCAAGGCGATCCAGCACAAGTAGCGCGCGACCGGCGGCAGAACCCACTGCTATTGGGCGCGGCAACACCAGTTCATCGGCCCAGGGGATCAGAGCCCGGAGGCCTTCCGCCTCAGCCTCCAACCGCTCAAGGTCCCTTGCAGGCAGCCATTTACAAAACAGCGTTTCGATTGGGCGATCGCGACTAACACCCTGCTGCTGCAGCCAGTCCCTCAGCTCGAATGCACTCTCACTCAAGGCCGCAGGCTCCCAGACTGTCCTGCAGCAAGCCTGATTGACCGCCCTGAGCCGCGCTGATGTGCTGGTTATTGGAGCCGGAATTGCCGGACTGACCGCTGCGGCGCTACTGGCCCGCCATGGGAAGAAGGTGTGCCTGCTGGAAGCCCACCAACAGAGCGGTGGATGCGCTGGCACCTTCTGCCGCGGCCCCTACATCTTTGACGCTGGGGCGACCCAGGTTGCCGGGTTTGAACCCGGCGGAAGCCACCAACGTCTTTGCTCTGAACTGGGGGTGGCATTGCCAACAGCTACACCGCTGGATCCCGGCTGCGTGGTGGACCTCAATGACGGTCATCCTCCTGTAAGGATTTGGCGCGATCAGCAGCAATGGAAGCAGGAACGCCGACAGCAATTTCCCGGCAGCGAAAGGTTCTGGCAAATCAGTGACGCCATCCACGCCAGCAACTGGTCCTTTGCTGGACGACGGCCAATCCTGCCCCCGCGAAGCGGCTGGGATCTACGACAACTTCTGCAAGCGCTTGGACCCGGCAACCTGGCTAGCGGGCTTCTGACGACTGCCACGGTGGCTGACCTGCTGCGCCTCTGCGGCTGCAGCGGAGAGCGCCACCAGCGCTTGCGACGCTTTCTTGATCTACAGCTCAGGCTGTATTCGCAAGAACCCGCTGATCGCACTGCCGCCCTCTACGGCGTCACCGTGCTCTCGATGGTGCAGGAACCTCTCGGGCTCTGGCATCTGCATGGATCCATGCAGGAGCTCAGCCATACGTTGGAGACCGCCCTAGCCCTGGCCGGCGGCAGTCTTCTGCTTCGCCACAGGGTGGAGAAACTGCAACGACGCGACGACCAGTGGTTGGTCGTCGGCAGCGCAGCTGGAGGCCAGCGATTTGAATTCAAGGCAGGTGATGTGGTCTGCAGCCTGGCACCCCAGGTCCTGCCGGAGTTACTAGGCAAACAGATGCCACAAGGGCTGGCCCAGCGGCTGCAGCAACTTGGTGACCCCTCCGGTGCGCTCGTGCTCTATGGCGCAGTCAAACGGGAGCATCTACCGGCGGACTGCCCGAGCCACCTACAACTTGACTGGGCGCAACCCGGTTCACTGTTTGTTTCAGTCAGTCAGGACGGGGATGGCCGCGCACCTCGTGGTGAGGCCACGGTGATCGCCAGCGTGTTCACCCCAGCCCGCCCCTGGTTTGAACTCGACCGAAATGAATACAAACAAGCCAAGGCCAAGGCACAGCACGGCATCGAAGCCGGGCTGGAGCAGTTGCTTGCACTGCAGCCGCAGCACTGGCTGCGACGAGAAGTGGCCACACCGATGGGGTTCAGGCGCTGGACCGGCCGGCCCTATGGCTTTGTTGGCGGCATCGGCCAGGCACCGGATCGTTTTGGTCCCTTTGGTCTGGCAAGCCGAAGTCCGTTGCCAGGACTGTGGCTCTGCGGCGATGCGATCTACCCCGGTGAAGGCACCGCAGGAGTGAGCCTCTCAGCTGAGATGGCCGTACGGCAGTTACTGCAGGCTCAGAGGAAGTCTGGTCTGAGGGCCTGAGCCGCGCTGAGCTTCTCTTGAAGCACCTGCCAGTCCTTGGAAAGGACCAAAAAACGCAAGTGCTCCAGCTGCTGCTGGTAACTCTCCAAGGCAGCCAGGACAGCATCTTGATTGCAGCGTGCCATCAAGGTGCCTAGCTGGGGATTCCCGCCACCGATCCGGGTCGTGTCGGCAAAACCAGAGGAGGCCAAAGCCTGAGCCAACGCAGCCGCCCCACCTGAAGCTGCGTTGTGCAACAACGCAGCACTCACCAGCACAGGCATGTGCGAGATCAGAGCCACGGCCTGGTCATGGCTGGCCGCATCGCACTCCAACACCGTGGCCCCAAGCGCAATGCCGAGCGCCCTTGCCAAGGCCAGGTCCTCTGGATCCTCTTGACCGGAGGGTGTAATCACCCAGGGGCGCCCAGCGAACAGACCCGCAACCCCAGCCTCAACACCGGCATTGGCTGTCCCAGCCATGGGATGGCAGGCCACAAACCGCGGTAGCCGGTGCTGCATTGACGCCAGAACTGGACCCTTGACCGAGCCCATATCCATGACCAAAGCATCACCTGGCAGCCCCTCCAGCAGCTGCGGGGGCGGCGACACCAACTGATCTAACGGCAGGGCCAGCAGCACTAAGGCACAGCCATGGAGCACCTGTGGATGCACTGAGGCCTGATCCACCAACCCGCGTGCAAGGGCACGTTCAGCCGTGACTTGCCGGTGGGTCCAACCATGGACGGCAATGCCCTGCTTTCGCAGGTCCAACCCCAAAGAGCCGCCGATGAGGCCCAAGCCCACCACTCCAACGGCACGTCCAGCCAAACGTTGCAACAGCTCGGTTGCGGTTGTCATCGTGCGCACCTCAGAAACCGCCCTGCTTCCTACGATCCCTCAACCCACACTGGCGGATGCTGGAAGCTCAGGCCCATCACAAGCTCAAGCAGCTTCTGGCTCTGAGTGGCCGTCGCAGCTGGCCCCATGGCCTGACGCTCACCCGCCTGGTGGCACGCAGTCTGCGGCGAGCTGATCACAGTCTTTTCCCCATTCATGAAGGAGAGCCCAGCGAATGGCTGCTCAGTCTGCTGCTGCCTTTGTTGCTCAGTGAAGAGCCCGTGGCTCTGGTGGCCAGTCCAGAGCTTCAGCGCCGCATCCTGCAGGTGGAACTGCCTCGACTGGCGGATGCCGGGCTGAGACGACCGCTTTGGCAAGACATCACGCCACCGCCGCAGCCTGGGCTTTGGCTGCTGTCCTTCGAAGGTCTGGTTCAGGTCTGGCAAGCCGCGCAGCTCGGCAACCATCAACTGATCTGCGCCGAAGCCGAGCGACTGGACTCACTTCTGCGGGAAGCCCAGTCGGTGAAGCTGGAGCCTCAGCACTGGGATGCCCTCAGCCGCTCCTGCCCGCAGCTACGAGAGGGAGTGCTACAGCTGCATGAACGACTAAGCCGGCGTCTGCTGAATCGCCCTCTGGGCCGCAGTCCGCGCCTCCCGATTGCCGCTGAGGACGAAGCGCCTCTACGCCTGCTATTGCAGGGGGCGGGGATTCTGCCCACGCCCTGGCCACGCTGGCTAGCAGCCCAGGGACCGGAATGGACAAGCTGGGCGATTACTGACCCCCAGCGATTGCAGTGGACCCTGGAGCGCCAGCCTCTGCATCCATTGCTCAGCCTTGAGGGACTGCTGCAGGGGCGTGGCGCGGTGCTGGTCGGCAGCTGGTCTCCGGAGGGGGAACGGCTGACAGCACTTGGCCTGAAAGAACCGGTGGTGGTTCCCCTTGGCGATGCCCAGCGTGATGAAGCGTTGCCCTTGTTTGCCCCAAGACTTCAGCCGCTGCCAAACAGTGAGACCTTCTCTGGGCATCTGCTGGATCAGTGCCGCCGACTGGTGCTTGGACAGTCAGGTCTGAGTGTGGTGCTGGTGGACGATGACCCTCTGCGTCAGTGGCTCACCAGCGCAATGGCTGCCGAATTCGGCAGCCGTGTTGACCATGAGCAGACAGCACCGGATAGCAACGGTGTGATCTGCTGCCGCTGGAGCTGGTGGCTGGATCACCTTGAGCTGCTGCCCCAGCCCTGTCAGCTGGTGGTGGGACCACTACCGATTGCCTCTCTTGAGGATCCACTCACCGCAGCGCGCGTCGATGCGATGCGACGACAGGGCAGGGACTGGTTCCGCGAACTACTGCTACCAGAAGCACTGGAGCGGCTGCAGAGGGGAGTGGCGCCACTGCGTCGCTCCAGTGGTGGTCGCCTGGCCGTACTTGATGGACGGGTCAGAGCCCGGACCTGGGGCCGCCAAGTTTTACAAGCGCTGGAACCATGGGAGCCCCTTGAGCGGCTATTGCCGGAATAGGGCGGCCAGAGCGCGCTACCGCTGCAACACTTCCGGTAGTTGCAATGCCGAGATGGGAGAGGCCCGCCGCCGCGCCAGTCAGGGGCTGCCGCCCCGTCAATCCAAACCTGCCGCCAAACAGGACACCTCACCTCGACTGGTGAGCTGGCTGCCATTGACCCAAAATCAGACACGGCAGTTCATGACCATCACCAGCCGCGGTGCCTGGATTGGGATTGGTGGTCTAGTGGTGCTTTGGCTGACCGTGCGCTTTCTGGGACCAGCTCTGGGCTGGTGGAGCCTTGCTGACGGCTAACTGGAAACAGTGAGGAGACCCGGACCTGGGGAGTAGGTATTTACACTCCCCAAAAAGGGAAGAAAACCTTAGAGTCGATTCACTGGCGGATTCGCTGTGTTTTTGAGGCTTGCTGCTCAGTACCAGGACCTGGTCAAAGACCTGGTGCTCACCCTCGACGCCCTGGCTCAGAGCCTCCAAAGCCACGGCCTGATGGCCAGCTGCTACACCTGCGGCACCGATGGCAACCACGGCGCCTCTTTCGTGGCAGATCTACGCGATGGCCATGCCGTGCGGTTTCTGGTGTGCGACCACGGCATTAGCTGGGTCGAGATGCGCAACGGCGTTGAGCTGGTCAAACTCGAGGGAGCTGATGCGATCCGTGAACTGGATCGACTCAGCCAGCACCTGCGCAGCCTCCAGCGCCAACGCCTGGAGGCTTCAGCAACCGAAGCAAGCTGGCGCAATGCCAGCCTGCTTCCCGTTCATGGACTAGACCTCAGCTCGCCTGAGCCAGAGGGGTAGCAGCGGCTGGAGCAGGTCGCTCCGAACCTTCCTTGCGCTTGGCACCAACCGCAGCCAGCGGCTTCATGGAGTTAGCGGTCACGTCAGCTCCTGCAGTGAGCTTTTCACGGGTGCGCTGCTCAATCACCCCACAGGCCTCAGGGTTCTGCTCCATCCAGCTGATGGTGTTATCGCGGCCCTGACCGACATTGTCACCGTCAAAGGAATACCAAGCGCCCTTGCGCACCACCACACCAGTCTCCTCAGCCAAATCCAACAAACAACCCAGGGTGCTGATGCCGCGCCCGAAAAGAATGTCGAACTCGGCGATACGGAAAGGTGGTGCAACCTTGTTCTTGGCCACCTTGACCTTGGCCCGGATGCCGTATTCCTCCGTGCCACGCTTGAGGGTCTGGATGCGACGGATGTCCAAACGCACAGAGGCATAGAACTTCAGAGCGTTACCTCCAGTGGTGGTTTCAGGGTTGCCGTAGGTAACCCCAATCTTGAGACGCAGTTGGTTGAGGAAAATCACCGTGCAACCGGACTTACCGATGTTGCCGGTGATTTTGCGCATGGCCTGGCTCATCAGGCGCGCCTGACTGCCCACGGCCAGATCACCCATCTCACCCTCGATTTCAGCGCGGGGAGTGAGAGCAGCAACGGAGTCGACAACGACGATATCCACAGCCGCCGAGCGCACCAGCTGATCAACGATCTCCAGAGCCATCTCACCAGTGTCTGGCTGGGAGACCAGCAGGTTCTCGATATCGACACCAAGAGAGGCGGCGTAGACCGGGTCAAGGGCATGCTCCGCGTCGACAAAAGCGGCAACGCCGCCGCGACGCTGGACCTCGGCGATGGCATGCAAGGTAAGGGTTGTCTTACCCGAACTCTCCGGGCCGTAGACCTCAACCACGCGTCCTTTGGGATAACCGCCCCCGAGAGCCAAATCGAGGGTCAGAGCACCAGTGGAAATGGTCTCCACCCGCATGCGGGAGGCATCCCCAAGACGCATGATCGAGCCTTTACCAAAATTGCGCTCGATCTGATTAAGCACAAGACCGAGGGCCTTTTCACGCTCAGCGGCGGGAGCAGCCTGGGATGACTTGGAATCGGCCATGACGAACAAAATCAGGGGCGGAGGTAGTAGGTGCTTGCAGCGCCGGGTTGTGCCGGCATCGTGCGACCACGTAGGCCAAGGTGCCACTCCCGCCGCCCGGTGATGCGACCGGCAGAGAATGAACTAAATAGAACTTTTGTACTATAGCGGATCAAAACTGCTGGGGGAAGGGTTGCTCCAGCTGCTCAGGTGTCAGCAGTGCAAGGCCAGGCGGCAGGCCCCTCAAATCCTCGGGCAGCAGATACCCCCAACTGACCAACCGGCAATCCACTGTTTCCAGACCAGGCGTGGCCAGCACGTCCTCCAGGGTCAGACGACGATCCTCCAGAAAAAGCGCCCGATCTCGCCAGACACCCTCAGATCGGAGACGCAACAACACCTCGGTCTTGGGGCCATCCTCACGGCCATGAATTCGCTGCGGACGCAAGCCGTGGCTCGCCAGCAACTCTCCCGTGAAGCCAGCGCTTTTGGTCGTGAGCACGCGCCATGGCTCACCAGCAGCATCCAGGCGTTGCAGCTCCGCCAGCATCCATGGGTAGGGCCGATGGAGGGCCAGCCAAGCAGAACGATCGTTAGCAATCGCCCCCTGGCGAACTGCATCAAGAGTCCCGGTCAGTTGCTCCGGACTCCATGCCAGCCGATCCAGGCTGGTCGCAAGAGCCTCGCTGTAATCAACAGCAAAGGCCGATGCAGGCGCGCCCCACCCAGCGATCGCTGCCGCCAAGACGCCCATCTCCCAACCGTGAAGAACTCGCGGACGCAGCTGCCTGAACTGATCAGGCAGTGCTTCAGGCAGAACAGCCGTATCCGGGAGCAGAGCCAAGGCAACCCGCCGGGCGGACCACCAGTACTCCTGCATCCCATCGACGATCACTCCGTCGAAATCAGAGATGAGCACAGAAAGCGTTAAAAACTGGGCCGCTAGGATTCGAACCTAGGAATGGCGGGACCAAAACCCGCTGCCTTACCACTTGGCGACGGCCCATTGGGAACTTGCGGGGGCTCTTGCCCGCGCAGAGATCTTATCTACCCACAGGGACCTGCCAGGCGTCAAACACCCGCTGAAGGGACTGTCTCGCCATGACGGCGAAGAAGACGTTCGAGGGCTCGCTGCACCTGGGGCAGACTTTCTGTCTTGATGACATGGATCGGCACTGAACCGTCGCGAGCCTGGCGACGCAACTCAGGATGACGACCCAACTGATTCCGGCCGGCCAGCACAGCATCAGCACGGTTCAACTCATCTGCCAGTTGCACCGGCCACTGCCGGCTACGGGCCGCTTGCAGCACCAGACGCGGAGCGATACCGCAGCAATAAACCCGCAGTAAGCGGGGCTGACCACCAACAGCTGAAGACAAGGAAACCACCACGGGGGCTGCTGCGGGAACCGCAGGGCGCATACGCCGCGGGCCGGTCAAGCGCGGCCGCTCCACGATGAGGCGACCATCGGAAGCGACGGATCTCACTTCAGGCGAGGGCGTAGCGCCGCGCAGCAGCTGATCCACTGTTGTCGCAACATCGGCATGAACCAACCAGCGGCTGCGGCTGTGGATCTCGACCGCCAGCGGGAAGGTGGGAGCAGCAGCCCGCTCCAGCACCGCCTTCTGACTGCCACGACGACGAGCCTCCTCATCACCGAGAGTGACCGATTGCACGCCACCTACCAGATCACTCAGGGTGGGATTGCGTACAAGATTGGCCAGGACATTGCCATGGGCAGTGGCCACCAGCTGCACTCCCCGTTCAGCGATGGTTCGTGCGGCATGAGCCTCCTGCTCGGTGCCGATCTCATCGATGACGATGACCTCAGGCATGTGGTTCTGAACCGCTTCAATCATCACGCGATGCTGCAACTGAGGCCGCGCCACTTGCAGCCGCCGCGCACGACCGATGGCGGGATGGGGTATGTCCCCATCACCGGCGATCTCATTGCTGGTGTCAATCACCATCACCCGGCGGCCAAACTCATCGGCGAGCACCCTGGCGATCTCCCGCAGGGCAGTGGTCTTGCCCACCCCTGGACGGCCGAGCAGCAGCAATGACTGCCCGGAATCGAGCAGATCGCGCACCATGGCGACGGTGCCGAACACAGCACGGCCCACACGACATGTCAGTCCGATCACTCGTCCAGCGCGATTGCGCACGGCGCTGATCCGGTGCAGGGTCCGCTCAATTCCAGCGCGATTGTCACCACCAAATTCACCCAACCGGTCAATCACCTCAGCAAGTTCGGCTCCGCTCACTGGTTCGGAATCAAGATCAACACTGCGATCGGGATAGCGAGCTTCTGGCAGCCGCCCCAGATCCAGCACTACCTCCAGCAAGTCCTGCTGAGCGCCTGGAGGGGCGAGCGCCTGCTGCAGCCTCTCGGGCAGCAGGATCAGCAACCTTTCCAGGTCATCGGTGATGCGCTCTTGGCTGACGGTGACAGCCGCAGCCGACTCAGCCCTCTCGAGCACGGCTCAACCCGCCAGCTCTCTCTCTGGTTTCTAGCAGTAGCGCTAGCCGTTCTGGAGCCTCCAGAGGCGCTGTAAAGCCTCCAAGGCACTGGGCCAAAGGTCAGCGCACTGCCGAAGTGGCATGCCGCGCCGCTCAGCCTGCTCCAATTGGGGCTGTAACAGCTTGCGAGCGCTTCCCCCGTAAGCGATCCCCACCACCGAACCGAATGGCGCGGAACCCTCCAGGGCTGCACGGTTCAGCCGCCGCCTGCTGTCAGCGTTCGTGCCCCCAGCGAGCTGTAGCGGACCTGGAGGCAGCCGACCGCGCCAGCGCTGCACCAATGCCACGGCCGCCTGGGCCATACCAGATCCAACATCACCACTCATTGGACGGCCATCCAGCTGCCAGAGCCACGGCCAGCCCGTGACCTCCAAAGCACTATGCAGATCCCAGAGATGACTCGCGAGGCCATTGGATTCACCGCAGCTCACCGATATCCGCTGCACCACCACTCCACTGGCAGTGATGTCCTTGAGGCGCTGGCGGAAGGCCTGGCCACGACCTGGGCTGGTGTGGATCTCGATGGCATCAGGACGCACCTGCTGCAACAGCAACTGCACGGCATTGCCGTCTAGCCGCTGACTTCGCTCCTCGATTAGGCCCAGAGGGCAAGCCACCAGACAGCGGCCGCAGCCATAGCAGCGCTCGTCGATAACGCCACCACTAGCCGGAATCGCACGGGCTGGACAAACCCTGGCGCAGGGTCGAGGGCAATCAGGAGGGCACTCCAGAGGGTCGAAAAAAGCTTTGCGGAAATGGGGATCCTCCCCATCGCTGAGGCTCAGCATCAGCCAGGGATCACGGGTGAGTCCCTGTTCACGCGACCAGGCGATCCCTCGGCGAACAGCGGCCGCGACTGCAGCATCGGCTGCAACATCAAGACAGTGAGCCCCAGCCAGACTGGCCAGAGCCGCCAGGTCTTCGAGTGCGGCCAGATCATGGTTGCTGGCACCACCGATCCACTTGATCCAGCGCCCCTGAGCTAGAGCCTCAGCTGGCGCGAGTGAAGACTCAGGCGCTGGTGATGTCACGCAGTGGGGTCCAGCGCAGGCTGCGGCTACCGCCAAGCTCAACAACCATGTGCAGTCGGGGCTCCCGCTGACAGAGGGCCAGAAGGCTGGAACGTTCTGCAGCCGAGAGAACCTGACCCTCAAGTAGCCAGAGCACCACTGGAGCATTGGCTGCAAGTGCAGGGCCTAGCTGCGGCATCACCAGTTGAACCTCACCTACAGCGGCGCCTTGACCAACACACTGATGCCCCAGATGGGGCGGTCGAATGCCATGCAGACGCAGCAGAAAGGCCTCGGGATCACCAAGTCCACGGGCAGATGTGAGTTCAGTGCGATAGCCGGCAGCACGCAACCTCCTCAGCAATCTCGTCTCGGCACCACCTTCCAGCGGGGCAAACAATGCCAGGGCCCTTTCTCGCTCGAGGTCCCGGCGGAAGGCATGGCCGGTGAGCAGCAGGGGCATGGGCCGAAGCAACACATCAAGGCCCCAAGTCTGGCAGCAGTGGGGCAAGAGAGAGGGACCTGCCATGAGCTAGTCTCTTTGCTTGTGCATTTGATGCTGTGCCCGACCGCTAGCCGGGCCTCCAGCTCAAATGTCGGACGTCATCACGGTTGATGGCGTCTTTCTGGCCCGCGCAGGCCTCTGCTCGAAAGAGCGGATCTGCCGGGAAACTAGCGCTTCAGGCCCGAGAGGACCAGCTGCGTCAAGTCCCAGCCAGGCCTGTCTTAAAAGGCTTTTTGAGACAGATCCATCCCTTCGCAGTCGGTTAACCGCTGTTGAAGGGAATGTCCAGCTGGCGTCTCCCCCCTCCCCAAAATGTCCATTGGCATTCTCGGGAAGAAACTGGGCATGTCCCAGTTCTTCGACGATGAGGGCAGGGCCGTTCCGGTCACCGTGATCGAGGCGGGCCCTTGCCGAATCACCCAAGTCAAAACTCCTGCCAGCGACGGTTACAGCGCTGTGCAGGTTGGATTTGGCGACGTGCGCGAAAAGCTCGTCAACCAACCCGCCCAGGGTCACCTAAGAAAGTCAGGTGAAGACCTGCTTCGCCACCTCAAGGAGTACCGCGTCGATTCAACCGACGGGGTCGAGCTGGGAGGCAGCGTCACCGTGGCAGCTTTCGAGCCTGGCCAGAAGGTTGATGTCAGCGGCGACACCATGGGTCGCGGTTTCTCCGGTTACCAAAAGCGTCACGGCTTCAGCCGGGGCCCCATGACTCACGGTTCCAAGAATCACCGCGAGCCGGGTTCAACCGGGGCCGGCACGACCCCGGGCCGTATCTACCCCGGCAAACGTATGGCTGGCCGCTTTGGCGGCACCAAGACCACTGTCAAGGGTCTGGTGGTCCTGAAGGTGGACAGCGATCGGAACCTGCTCATCGTCAAAGGGTCCGTGCCTGGCAAGCCGGGCGCTCTGTTGAGCATCCGACCCGCCAAGCGGGTCGGCACTAAGGCCACGGCTTGAGGAGGGACTGAACAGTGAACTGCGTCATTCAAGACTGGCAAGGCAAGGAGGCAGGCAAGGCCTCCCTCGATCTCAAGGTCGCCAAGGAGACATCCGCGGCTGACTTAATCCATCGCGCTGTGGTGCGGCAATTAGCTAACGCTCGTCAGGGCACCGCAAGCACGCTTACCCGTTCCGAGGTAAGAGGTGGTGGCCGAAAGCCCTACAAGCAGAAAGGCACCGGCCGGGCCCGTCAGGGTTCCATCCGCACCCCGTTGCGTCCCGGCGGCGGCATCGTTTTCGGTCCCAAACCCCGCTCCTATGAGCTGGACATGAACCGGAAAGAGCGTCGCCTTGCCCTACGTACGGCTCTGATGAGCCGCAGCGCGGACATGGTGGTGGTCAAAGCCTTCGGCGACAAGCTTGAAAAGCCGAAGACCAAAGAAGTGGTTGAAGCCCTGGAGCGCTGGGGAATCCCTGCCGGCACCAAAGTGCTGATGATTCTCGCTGAGATCAGCGAATCCGTGCGTCTCTCAGTGCGCAACCTGCCCGAGCTGAAGCTGATCGCCGCCGACCAGCTCAACGTCTTCGACCTGCTCAACGCCAAAAAACTGGTGGTGAGTGAAGAGGCCATCGTCAAGATCCAGGAGGTTTACGGCAATGGCTGAGCGTTTCAGTAAGCGGCTGGCGGATGTGATCCGCAGGCCCCTGATCACCGAAAAGGCCACTCGCGCCCTCGAGCTGAATCAGTACACCTTTGAGGTGGACCCACGGGCTGCCAAGCCCGACATCAAAGCTGCAGTCGAACATCTTTTCGATGTGAAGGTGGTGGGCATCAGCACCATGAACCCACCGCGCCGCACCCGTCGGGTCGGTCGCTTCTCCGGCCGCCGCGCCCAGGTCAAGAAGGCCGTCGTGCGCTTGGCGGAAGGCAGCAGCATCCAGCTTTTCCCTGAGTCCTAAGGAGCAGTCATGGGAATTCGTACCTTCCGCCCCTACACCCCCGGTACTCGCACCCGGGTGGTCAGCGACTTCAGTGAAGTCACCCGGCGCAAGCCTGAACGCAGCCTGGTGGTGGCCAAGCACCGCCGCAAGGGCCGCAACAACCGAGGGGTGATCACCTGTCGCCACCGCGGTGGCGGCCATAAACGGCTCTATCGCATTGTTGATTTCCGGCGCGACAAGCATGGTGTGGCAGCCCGCGTGGCAGCCATCCAATACGACCCGCATCGGAACGCCCGTCTAGCGCTTCTTTATTACGTCGATGGAGAGAAGCGCTACATCCTTCACCCCGCCGGTGTGCAGGTGGGCCAAGAGGTGATTTCCGGTCCTGAATCACCGATCGAAGTAGGCAATGCCATGCCTCTTTCGGCGATTCCGCTGGGTTCAGCAGTTCACAACGTCGAGCTTTATGCCGGCCGCGGGGGCCAGATGGTCCGCACCGCAGGTGCCAGTGCCCAGGTCATGGCCAAAGAGGGTGATTACGTCGCACTCAAACTGCCCTCCACCGAGGTGCGCTTGGTGCGACGCGAGTGCTACGCCACTCTCGGAGAGGTTGGCAATGCCGAGGTGCGCAACACCAGCCTCGGCAAGGCTGGACGCAAGCGCTGGCTTGGCCGACGCCCAGAGGTTCGCGGCAGTGTGATGAACCCCTGCGACCACCCTCACGGTGGTGGTGAGGGTCGCGCCCCAATCGGCCGATCCGGTCCGGTCACCCCATGGGGCAAGCCCGCCTTGGGTCTCAAGACCCGCAAGCGCAACAAGCCCAGCAACAAATACGTCCTCCGGAAGCGTCGCAAGACCTCCAAGCGGAGTCGTGGCGGACGGGATTCCTGATGACCAACCACCTCTTGCTGATCGCTTAAACCGCTATGGGACGCTCACTCAAAAAAGGACCTTTTGTTGCCGACAGCCTCCTCCGCAAGGTGGAGAAGCTCAATGCAGCCGGCGAAAAACCCGTGATCAAAACTTGGTCCCGGGCATCCACCATCCTGCCGATGATGATCGGCCACACCATTGCCGTGCATAACGGCAGGGCTCACGTGCCGGTCTATGTGACCGAGCAAATGGTGGGTCACAAGCTCGGGGAATTCGCCCCGACCCGGACCTTCAAAGGTCACATCAAGGACAAGAAAGGAGGACGCTGAGTTGGCCAGTACCACTTCCACCCAAGCCCTGGCCCATGGCCGCTTCGTGCGGGGCTCAGTATCCAAGGTTCGCCGGGTACTCGATCAAATCCGTGGTCGCAGCTATCGCGACGCTCTGATCATGCTCGAGTTCATGCCCTACCGCTCCACCGGCCCGATCACAAAAGTGCTCCGGTCCGCCGTGGCCAACGCCGAACACAACATGGGGCTCGATCCAAGCAGCCTGGTCATCTCCGTGGCCAGTGCCGATATGGGTCCAGCCATGAAGCGCTATCGCCCCCGCGCCCAGGGGCGGGCCTTTGCCATCAAAAAACAGACCTGTCACATCTCCATTGGTGTGACTCCCCAAGACGCCTGACGACCGATGGGACACAAAATCAACCCGACCGGCCTGCGCCTGGGGATCACCCAGGAACACCGCTCCCGCTGGTACGCCCCCGCCCGCCTCTATCCAACCCTGCTTCAGGAGGATGAGCGCATTCGGCAATTCGTGAACAAGAAGTACTCCTCTGCCGGCATTAGCAGCGTGCAAATTGCCCGCAAAGCTGATCAGATTGAGGTGGAACTGAAAACAGCACGCCCCGGTGTTCTCGTGGGCCGGCAAGGATCCGGAATCGAGGATCTGCGCTCAGGCATCCAAAAGACCATTGGCGACAAGAGCCGCCAAGTCCGCATCAACGTCGTTGAAGTGGAGCGGGTCGATGCCGACGCATACCTGCTTGCCGAGTACATCGCTCAACAGCTGGAAAAGCGCGTGGCATTCCGCCGCACCATCCGAATGGCAGTCCAGCGGGCCCAGCGGGCCGGCGTACTCGGTCTGAAAATCCAGGTGGGAGGCCGCCTGAACGGCGCCGAGATCGCCCGGACGGAATGGACCCGTGAAGGTCGCGTTCCCCTGCACACCCTGAGGGCCGACATTGATTACGCCACCAAGGTGGCCAGCACGACATACGGCGTGCTGGGCATCAAGGTGTGGGTCTTCAAAGGTGAGGTCCTGCCAGGTCAGAAGGAGCAAGCCCCTGCGGGTGCTGCTCCCCGTCGTCGGACCAGCCGTCGACCCCAAGACTTCGAAGATCGCTCCAACGAGGAGTGAGGGAGGCCCCTGAATCATGCTGAGTCCACGTCGAGTCAAATTCCGCAAACAGCAGCGGGGCCGCATGCGCGGTGTCGCCACCCGCGGCAACACCATCGCCTTCGGATCGTTTGCGCTGCAGGCCCAGGAATGTGGCTGGATTACCTCGCGACAGATCGAGGCCAGCCGTCGTGCCATGACCCGTTACACAAAGCGGGGCGGCAAGATCTGGATCCGGATCTTCCCGGACAAATCCATCACCATGCGGGCAGCAGAAACCCGAATGGGTTCCGGTAAAGGCAATCCGGAATTCTGGGTAGCCGTTATTAAGCCTGGTCGCATCCTCTTTGAAATCGGTGGTCCCGAGATCACTGAAGAGACGGCCAAGGAGGCCATGCGTCTTGCCCAGTACAAGCTGCCGGTCAAGACCAAGTTCATCGTCAAAACAGAGGAGGCCGCTGTCGAGGCCACCGCTCAACCCGAAGCAGTGGAGTCCTGACCATGGCCCTCCCCGAAATCGCTGAAGCACGCAAGCTCAGCGACAACGAGATCAGCGAGCAGATCAACGGCACACGCCGCGAACTGTTCGACCTGCGTTTCCAGCAGGCCACCAGCCGACTGGAAAACCCTCACCGCTTCCGTCATGCCCGGGTCAAGCTGGCCCAGCTGCTGACGGTGCAACAGGAGCGTCAACGCTCCACCACCACCCTCTGACCCCCAGGAACACCATGGCTGTCAAAGAAAGGGTCGGCACCGTCGTCAGCGACAAGATGGAAAAAACAGTGGTGG
>CAJWXK010000020.1 GCA_913048995.1 uncultured Synechococcus sp.
AGGCCTTTGTGAATGTGCCCATCAATGAACTCGACGGTGAGTATTTCGTGGTGCGGCCGCGGGCGGTGCTTGCTCTCCATGTTGAACCCCTGTTCACCGGTCTGGAATGAGCGCTGAGCGCCTCAGCCTGCTCTGGGGCATCACCATGGCCTCCGGTGCCACAGCTCAGCTGTTGGCGCGCCTTACCAGCCTTCCGGGGGTGGTGCTGCTTCTGGCTAGCGGCTTAGTGGTGGGACGTGCCGGCTTCCACTGGGTGGAGCCCCTTGATCTGGGCAGTGGGCTGGGCACGGTTGTGGGCTTGCTGGTCAGCTTGGTGCTCTTTGATGGAGGCCTCAACCTGCGTCTGCCCGGCGGTGAGCTCAAGACAGCGGTGCTGCGGATCGTTGTCGTGCGGCTGCTGGTGGCTCTCGGTGGTGGTCTTTTGGCCTCCCACTTCCTTGCTGGTCTGAATTGGGCCCTTGCTGCGGTTTACAGCGCCATTGTTCTGGCTACTGGCCCGACGGTGGTGAACCCCCTGGTCAAGCAAATGCGCTTGCAGGCGCCGCTGGGTGATGTTCTTGAAGGTGAGGGCCTTGTGCTTGAACCGATTGGCGCAGTGCTGGCTCTGATGTTGCTCGAGCTTGTGCTCGGTGATCGGCAAGGCTGGCTTGGGGTCACGGAAGGCTTATTGCTGCGCCTGGGTTTTGGCCTGGTGATGGGCTTGCTCAGCGGACTGCTGCTTTCCGAGCTGCTGCGGCGGCTGCCCGCGGATTCCGGTGTGCTGGGGCTGCGATTGCAGCTCAGCTTGGGCATCCTCTTTCTGATGTACACCGGCTGCGAGGCTCAGCTGCCGGAATCGGGTCTTCCGGCCGCCGTAGCTGCTGGCCTGGTGGTCGGCCGTCGACCTTCCTCCGAGCCTCAGCAGCTTGATGAACTGATCCGCCAGTTGGCCCAGCTGGCGATCACCTTGCTGTTCCCACTGCTGGCGGCCGACGTGTCCTGGCGGGAGTTGAGTCCCCTCGGTATCGGTGGGGTGGCCTGCGTGTTGGCGCTCATGTTTGTGGTGCGGCCGCTGGCGATTCTGGTGGCCACAACAGGGTTGCCACTGGAGTGGGGTCAGCGGTTGATGCTCACCTGGCTGGCGCCGCGGGGCATCGTCACAGCTGCGGTGGCCAGCTTGTTTGCGATCCGTCTGGAGGCGGCCGGTGTCTCTGGTTCCGGTCGCCTCCAAGGCCTGGTGTTTCTGACCATCCTGATGACAGTGGGGCTGCAGGGTTTGACGGCCCCCTGGCTGGCAGGACGGCTGGGTTTGATCAAACCTGAGCCGGTGGAAGAGGGCACTGCATCAGCTGAGGCAGCGGCTGATGCGAGCGCTGTCCTCACCAGTGGCGTGCAGTAATAGCCAGCTTTCGATCAGATCAGGCCCTTGCAATTGCCCCAGCAGGGCTCCCCGCAGCGACTTCATCAGAACCCCCTTTTTGACTTCAGCAGCTTCACAGGCCTGGGCTAGCAGAGGTTTGGCGGCTTCAGCCGTCAGGGGGCCCTCCGGCAGGATCTTGAGAAGGGCTGCCAGGGCGTCTCTGGCACCATTGACTTCCAGCTGTTTGAGGGCATCCTCCTGGAGCTCGGGCCGAACAAAGAAGGGTTTGGCCTGACCGACTCCGTCAGCGAGCAAAGTGAGGGATGGGCCGATTAGTTCACATAGTTGTTGGCACCAGTCTTCTGTGCATCCCGTAATCGCAAATCCTGCTTCTTCCCAGAGAGGGGTGAGGCGGTTTTGTAGTTCTTTACTGCCCAGTTCATGCAGCACCTGGCCGTTGAGCCAGTTGAGCTTGTCCCAATCAAATCGGGCTCCAGCCTTGTTGACCCGCTCAAAGCCAAAGACCTCAGCAGCCTGCTGCAAGCTAAAGCGCTCTCCCATGCCATCTGGTGGCGACCAGCCCAGCAGGGTCATGTAGTTCGCCAAGGCATCAGCGGTGTAGCCCATGCCGCGGAAATCGCCCACTGAGGTGACTCCATCACGCTTGGACAGCTTGCGTCCTTCCTGGTTCAGGATCAGCGGGGTATGGGCGAACAGTGGTTGCTTAAGGCCCAGCGCTTCATAGAGCAAGAGCTGCTTGGCCGTATTGGCAATGTGGTCTTCGCCGCGGATTACGTGCGTGATGTCCATTGCGGCGTCATCGCAAACCACCACAAGGTTGTAGAGGGGGTCTCCGATTTGATCGGCCGGTGCACGCCGGGCGATCACCATGTCACCCCCAAGATCTGCTCCTGCCCAGCGCATCTGACCCCGCACCAGGTCATCCCATTCGATGCTGCGTTGGTCATCGATGCGGAATCGCACAGTGGCCAGTCGTCCCTCGGCCTGGAATTCCGCTTGCTGCTCAGCACTCAGGTCACGGTGGCGATTGTCGTAGCGGGGCGCTTGCTTCCTGGCCATCTGCGCTTCCCGCATGGCCGTGAGTTCGTCTTCGCTCGCGTAGCAGCGGTAGGCCAGACCGGCGTCAAGTAGCTGTTGGATCGCCTGACGGTGTTGCTCTACCCGGGTGCTCTGCAGTACAGGCTCTTCGTCCCAGTTGAGCCCCAGCCATTGGAGCCCTTCAAGAATGTTTTCGGTGAATTCAACCTTGCTGCGTTCTTTGTCTGTGTCTTCAATGCGCAGGAGAAACTTGCCACCAGAGCACCTTGCAAACAGCCAGTTGAACACTGCTGTTCGAGCTGTTCCAATATGAAGGGTGCCCGTGGGACTGGGAGCCAGACGAACACGCACCATTGCGGCTTGAAGGTGGAAACGGGACCGACGGGATTCGAACCCGCAACTTCCGCCGTGACAGGGCGGTGCTCTAACCGGTTGAACTACGGTCCCATGGCCGGTTTTCGATCTCCCTAATGTCGACTTTCACCACTGAAGTGTTAGTCGAAATCGGGCTCGCTCCGAGCTCATGTCCCCCGCCGGGGGAGAAATCATTATCAGTGGAAGCGGTGCCCTACGTCAACTGATTTCAACCAAGAAAGTCAGTCAAATCGTGGTCGACTGAGGACAACGATTCACTAAAAAGCCGAGCCACATCAAAATTGACGTCGGCCCGGCTTGATGCTGATTGGGTGAGACGGATGCCCCTGATTGCAGGGGCTCTCAGGAACTCTGAGACTCAGGGACGGAATCCGGCAGGTTCGATAAGACGAACCTGATTGCCGCGGGCAGTGAATTCACGTCCCTGGTCGCTTTGAACGACAACGCGACCACCTGATTTCACACGGATCACCCTGGCCCGCACCCAGCCGAGTGCTGCGGATTCGAGCACTTTCACAACATCACCAGGTTGAAGATCCAATTCCATGTTCCAGACCTCAGTTCTGACCTCAAAAGTGGACGAAGGGTGCATCGCACGCGCCGTGGAGGACTCGAACCCCCGACATCAGGTTTTGGAGACCTGCGTTCTACCAACTGAACTAACGGCGCAGGAGGCGATGCACCTTAGCCGGAGCAACTTTAGGCACCGGCGACGGTAATAGGGCGCCAGATCAGCGATCGAAGCGCTGCTTTACGCGGGTTGCCTTGCCCATCCGCTCACGCAGATAGAACAGTTTCGCCCTGCGCACCTTGCCGCGGCGCTCGACCTTGATCGATGCCACTTGTGGGCTATGAACCAGGAAGACCCGCTCCACTCCAATGCCCTGGAAGATCCGGCGGACAGTGATGGTTTCATGCATGCCGCCGTGACGCTTGGCGATGACCACGCCTTCATAGGGCTGGACACGTTCCTTGTTGCCTTCCCGAATACGGACGCCAACACGAACCGTATCGCCCACATAGATATCCGGCAGATCGCTCTTGATCTGAGCTTCTTCAAAGGAGCGGATGAGCTCCTCGGCCGAAAGCTTGCGAGTCGAAACCTTTGCAGCAGCAGGCCCCCCCTTGGAAGAGGTGGCCGCAGAAGTGCCTTCCTTAGCGTCGGCTACGGCGGTTTCCTCGCTGCTCACGTCTGCTGCTGTTTCCTCTGCGGTCATTGCATTAGTCGCAACCCATCGTTGAGTTGCCGTAGCGGGCCAAGCGACCACCTTAACCCGTCACCTCAACCATTTACTCACCAGCATCAGCACTCCTGTACTGAGCATCCACAGCAGCCCAAGGCCATTCAGCAAGACGTAGATGGTTTCTCCCTGGGGGCCCAGCCATTCACCTTCATGAAGGACCATCAGCCAGTGGGCCTGCTCCCTTCCCCAGCCTCCCCAGTCTCGTAGCAGCCGGTAGGCCATGCCAGTGCTGACTGTGAGCACTAGCGGGGTCAGCACCACAGGCGCTACCCACGCATGCCAGCGGCGAAGCTTCAGCAGCCAGATGGCCATGGGGCCGGCCCCTCAGAGCAACGGACATCATTGATAGCTTGAAGGGGATGCCCCTGCTGGCTGGAGCCCACCGACACCCTTCTATGAACTTGTTCGCTGAGCTGCTTGCCTCGTCTAGATCCCAGGCTGGTCCAAGGATTGGTCAAAACCGCCGCGGCATTGAAGTGAAGTCCGATCGTGAGATCGGGATCATGCGGCAATCCGGTCGGATCGTTGCCACGGTTCTCAAGGAAATCATGGGCCTGGCAAAGCCGGGTATGACGACAGGCGACCTTGATGCTTACGCGGAAGAGCGTATCCGGGCTATGGGTGCTGTTCCCAGCTTCAAGGGCTATCACGGTTTTACCGGAACCATTTGCGCCAGCATTAACAACGAGGTGGTTCACGGCATTCCCAGCCGCAAGCGTGTGATCCGCGACGGTGACCTTCTCAAGGTGGACACCGGAGCTTTCTATGAGGGCTATCACGGCGACAGCTGCGTCACCATCGGAATCGGCAGCGTTTCTGAGGAGGCTAACCATCTTTCGGAGGTTGCCCAGCAGGCCCTTATGCAGGGTCTGTCAACCATCAAGGCCGGCAACACCTTGATGGATATTGCTGGTGCTGTGCAGGATCACGTTGAAGCGAACGGCTATGCCGTGGTGGAGGATTACACCGGCCATGGCGTTGGCCGAAATCTCCATGAAGAACCGTCGGTTTTTAACTACCGAACCCGTGAGCTGCCGAACATCACCCTTCGGGCAGGGATGACCCTTGCGGTGGAGCCGATCCTGAATGCCGGCAGTAAGTATTGCCGCACACTCAAGGATCACTGGACCGTGGTCACCCAAGACGGCAGCCTTTCAGCTCAGTGGGAGCACACGATTCTGGTGACCGACACTGGTTGCGAGATCCTCACGGACCGGGATGCCGTGTGAACCAGCGGTAATACCGTTCCCGTCCCCAGCACGTCAACGGCATCAGTAGCCAGGTGAGTGGGTTGGGGCTAACGATGATCAATTCACGGCCGGCCATTGCCTGTCGGACCACTTCGGCAGCTACTCCCTCTGGTCGCATCACGCCATAAGGGTTTAGCTCGGAGCGAAAAGGTCCAAGCACCAGACGCCGCACTATGCACTGTGCATCTAGACGACGAAGGCTGAGCAACTGGCCAAGGGCGCGTTTACTGATCTCGTAGAGGGGGCTTAAGGCTGGATTGACCTCAGCTTCTGAGGTGTTCACCCAGAGCTGTCTTCCGTCGCCTGGCTTGGCAAGAGCCAGAAAGAGCTCCAAGAGCCGTAGGGCACTGAGCAGGTTCACATCCAGGCTTTCAGCAGCGGCGCTGGCATCGCGTGCGCCCAAGCGATTGATGCCGTGATTGATTACCAGGACATCAAGGTCCTGCAGCTGCGGCTGAAGGGCTTGCTCCTCGCCCACCTGCCACCGGATGGTTTGCACAGGTAGCGGCGAACCGTTGTCGTCCAGTACGAGATCCTGGCTGCCATGGCGCAGGGCGATGGGCACTGCTCCTTGGCGGTGGAGCTCAAGCAACAAGGCTCTGCCAAGGCTTCCGCCGGCACCTGTCACCCCGCAGCGCATTCCCACCAATGAGGCGGTGACAATCGAGGGCACTGCTGCACCTGCAGACAGCTCGGTAGATTTTCTCATTCCTCAGCCCCCATCCCATGGGCCACTCCAGCACCACGCTCCTGGTGGGCTCCTGTGAGCCGTTCAGTGGCAAGTCCGCCCTGGTGATGGGCCTGGTCGAGCAGCTTCGGGAGCGCCGTCTACCTCTGCGTTACGGCAAACCTCTTGCTACCAGCATTGAGCAGCAAAGCGCTGATGGCCCCTTAATTGACGACGACGTCCGCTTTGTCGGCGAGATCTTCAATCTGCCGGTTGAGGCCCTGTTGCCTTCTCTTCAATCAAGTACCCCAGATCCGACCCAGGCCCAGCTCCGCACTGGTGCTGTTGTGTCTCAGGTGGAGAGCCTTGATTCCCTGCAGCAGCTGCTCGGTGATGCTGAGGGAATCACCCTGCTTGAAGCAGCTGGCTCCCTCAATGAAGGTCTGCTGTTCGGTCTGAGCTTGCCGCAGCTTGCTTCAGGCCTGGATGCTCCGGTGTTGCTCGCCCACGCCTGGGACGACGCACGCAGTGTGGAACCGTTGCTACAGGCCAAAGCACTGTTGGGTGAGCATTTGGTTGGAGTGGTTTTCAATAATGTCGAACCGGATCAGTTGGAGGACCTGCGCCAGGAGCTCTCGCCGGCTCTGAAGTCCCTTGGATTGCCTGTCTACGGCTTGCTGCCCCGCAGCCCCCTTCTACGCAGCGTCACGGTCGGTGAGTTGGTGCAGCGGCTTGGGGCTGAGATGCTCTGTTGCCGGGAGCGCAAAGACTTGCTGGTGGAGACCCTCAGCATCGGAGCCATGAATGTGAATTCGGCCATGGAAGTCTTCCGGCATCAGCGGAACATGGCCGTGGTGACCGGCGCTGATCGAACCGACATACAACTGGCGGCACTGGAGGCTTCAACGCAATGTCTGATCCTCACCGGCGCTGGTGACCCGCTTCCCCAGCTCGTCAGCCGAGCTCAAGAGCTTGATGTGCCCCTCTTGAAAGTTGACCACGACACTCTCAACACCGTTGCGGTCATTGAAAAAGCCTTTGGCCACGTCAGGCTCCACGAAGCCGTCAAAGCCACCTATGCCGCTCGTATGGTCGCTGAACACTGCGATTTCGCTCCCCTCTTCTCTCAGTTGGGCGTGGCCTGAATCGCAGGCGTTGCTACGGTCAGCAGATTGCTGTCCTGGCGCTGAATGTGACCCGGTCCCTTGATCTGCCATCCCTTGATCGGGTCGACACCTTGGCCCAGGAGTTGGCTCTGCTGCAGGACACCGGCCAGCGCCGCATCGCCATCCTTGGCACTCGTCATGTGCCTGTGGTTTCGATCCATTTGGTGGAATTGTTGGCCCGCTCTCTGGTGCAGGAGGGCCATAACTTGCTCACGTCAGGGGCTCTCGGGATCAATGCCGCGGCCATCCGGGGAGCCCTGGCTGTGGATCCTGCCAAGCTGACGGTGATCCTTCCTCAGGGCCTTGAGCAGCAGTCCCCGGAATCCCAGGAGTTGCTTGAGCGGGTCTTGCACTTGGTGGAGAAGCCCGAAAACGACGATCTCCCCTTGACGGAGGCCAGCACCCTTTGCAACAGGGAGATCGTCAGTCGCTGCGACCAGTTGATCTGCTTTGCGTTCCACGACAGCGAGACCTTGATTGAAACCTGTAGCGGCGCTGAGGAGATTGGCAAGGTTGTGACCCTGCTGTTCTTTGACTGAGTTCAACTCAGGCGGGACTGACTGTGGCTCTCAGCGCAGCAGTACCGCTCGCAGTCCTTCTAGGTAAACGATTCCGCTACATAAGAGGGCTGAGGCCCAGCACAAGCCGCGCAGGGGCGGAATGTTGCCCACATACGCGCCGATGTAGACGAGGCGCAGTAGAGGGAACAGCCAGGCCGCTGTCACAGCGGCAGGAGCCATGGTGCCGGAGATCAGAGCTAGAAGGCAGGCGGGGGCGTGCAGCGTGAAGCCCTCAAAGCTGTTCTGGTGTGCCCAGCTGGCGCGGCGCCCCCATGGGGGTAGGCGATCGAACATGGCTCGAGGTGCAGCCATATCGGCCATTGTGAAGTCAGCCTGTGAGCGCGCTGCCCCCAGCGGCAGGATGCTGAGGATTACGACCAGACCCGCCAAGACCAGCGATGTCGCGAAGGGTGCGCCAGGGCTGGTGAGAGCACCAAGAAGATTCACCATTGGGCGCAGTCATAACAATCGAAACCTTTCTAGTCAGTTGCTTCGCTCTGCTGGCACCGCTTGGGAGCTCCAGCTGGTTCACAGCAGGAAGACCAGGAGGAACAGCAGCAGCAATAAGACCTCAAGGATCAGCAATAACAGGTTTTCCCGCTGTTAGTGGGGCGGTACGGTGACGAGATGCCCTGCAATCACTAGCAAGCGTAATGAGCACCTACAGCTTCGATGTCGTCTCGGATTTCGATCGCCAGGAGCTGGTGAATACGGTGGATCAGGTGCGCCGTGATGTAAGCCAGCGCTACGACCTCAAGGACTCCAATACAGAGATTGAGTTAGAAGAAACTTCGTTAGTGATCATCACCGCCAGTGATATGACCCTCGACGCGGTGGTTGATGTCTTGCGTCAGAAGGCCACTAAACGCAGTCTCTCACTGAAAATCTTTGATGAGCAGAGCCCCGAAGCCGTGGGGGGTAACCGCGTCAAACAGGAGATCAAGTTGCGCAAGGGGCTCAGTCAGGAGCTCGCCAAGAAGCTGAGTAAAACCCTGCGCGATCAACTCAAGAAAGTGACCGTCTCCATCCAGGGTGAAAGCTTGCGCGTCACCGGGAAGAACAAAGACGATCTTCAAAGCGCTATACAGCTACTCAAAGAGCAAGACATCGAGGTGCCGCTCCAATTCCAGAACTACCGCTGAGGTCGTCTGCCCGCTCTAGCGACGGGGCTCAGCCTTGCGTACTGCAATCATGCGTCCCATCCATTCCACGTCCTGGAGGTCGGCAATGGCTTTGGCTTCATCTTCAATCTGAACCAGATCGACAAAACCAAAGCCACGCTTTCTGCCGGTTTCACGGTCTAGAGGGAGGGAACATTTACTCACTTCCCCATATTCCGAAAAGAGGCCGATCAGGTCCTCCCTTTCGGCATCCCAGGACAAGTTGCCGACGAAAATTGTCAAAAGGACCCTTGCTGTTTCGCCCCACCATGACACACCGTGGCAGCTTTAATGGCATCGATGAGCGCCTGTCGATCAGTGTTTCAGGTGCAGCATCTGCTGACCTTGGTGTGGCCCAGGCCCCGTGGCAACCGCTACCTGATGTTTTGAGGCCCTTAATAAGGTGAGCTCAACGGCTTATTAAATCGATGGATGCGGATCCGATGCTCAGCTTTCATCTTGATCTCAAGGCCCTGCGGCTGTTGCACCGGGTTGTCAGTGAAGCGCACACCAACTGGTCTGGTGGTCCCCCTGGCGAGCAGGAAGCACTGAATCGTATGCGTCTGCAGCTGTATGCCGGTTTGATGGATGTGACCTTGAGTCTTGAGAGTGAGCGCCGTGACGGTTGAGCTGCAGCGTTGATGGCCCACGACGATGAGAGGGATTATCGCGAGTCCTGGGCTGAGGCTGATCAGGTATCTGATCAAGCCGATGGAGAGGTGTCCTGCACCTTTAAAGAAGCCGGTGTCGTGCGCTTTTGCGACTACCACGATGGTCGCGATGAGGATGAGCGTTAAGGCTTCTCTTCAGTTATGGGCATCACTGGCCCCAGCAGAATGTTTTCCGACAATGCGGCAGATTCTGCAGTCTCAAGCCTGAGCTTGAGACTGCATTCATAGGTTTTGAGGGCATGGGCCTTGATGCTCTCGGCTTTCACAACCTGATTGATGTGTTGAGCCTCGCGCTCGAACCGGCTCGGGTTTGGATTGGTTTTGGCCCAGGCCCTCTGGGCTCGATTGAGCCGGGTCTGCATCAATTTTGTAATGGAATCCGAGCAGCGCTGGGCTTCACCGCTGCCATCCAGTTTCTCGGGCTTTTCCATCGCTCCTGCCGGAGAGGCCAGCAGGAGCAGCAGCAGTGGCAGCCTGATGACGCGAAAGCCCATGGCACAGCGTGAACGGAGCCCTACTCTGCCTTGCCTTGATCGGCGCCAACCCTTTGCAGGAGCAAGGGCAGCGGTTCAGGCCGGTGGAATCAGCTGCTGGCATGGTCTCCAGTCAGGAGCGGCTTGCCAGTGAGGCCGGCGCCAGCATCCTCCGCCAGGGCGGCAATGCCATCGATGCGGCGGTCGCCACTGCCTATGCGTTGGCGGTGACCCTTCCCCAGGCGGGCAACCTCGGTGGCGGCGGATTTCTTGTGTTCTGGAATCAGCCGGAGCGCCGCGGATATGCGCTGAATTTCCGAGAAATAGCCTCACGCCGGGCGCACAAGGATCTATTTCTTGATGCCGACGGCAACGTTGATCGCCGTCTGGCCACCCGCAGCCTGCTGAGCACTGGTGTGCCAGGCACTGTGGCGGGTCTACTTAAGGCCCAGTCGCGTTTTGGGGTTCTCACGCGTCAGCAGGTCATAGCTCCTGCTATCGCCCTGGCAGATCAGGGTTTTCCTGTTTACCCCGTCCTTGCAAAGTCCCTGCGGCGCGCCCAGCCGTTGCTGATGAAAGATCCCACCGCGCGAAGGCTCTATTACAAAGCCGGAGGGGTCCCCTACGCAGCCGGCGAAATCCTGCGTCAGCCCGAATTGGCTTCCACGCTGCGGCGCATTGCCCGAGAAGGCCGCGACGGTTTTTATGCAGGTCCGGTGGCCAGGCAGCTCGAAAACCTGATGCGAGAGCAGGGAGGGCTGATCGATCGCACCGACCTGGCCAGTTACACAGCCCCCTGGGTGGAGCCGGTGCGAGGCCGTTTCCGCGGCCTGACCGTGCTCTCGATGCCGCCGCCGAGCAGCGGTGGGGTGACCTTGGTTCAGTTGCTCAATGTGCTGGAGAGTTTTGATCTCCAGGCGATGGGCCTTAACAGCGCCGCAGCGGTTCACACCTTGGTGGAAGCGATGAACCTGGCCTATCGCGATCGCAATAGTGAGCTCGGGGACCCTGACCAGGTGGAGGTGCCTGTGTCGCGGCTCACCAGCAAGCCCTATGCCGCGAGCCTGCGGCGTTTGATTCGGTCTGATCGACACACGCCAAGTGCAGAGCTTGGGGGAATGTCGCCGCTGCCGGCCAACAGCACCAACACCACACACCTGTCAGTGGCTGATCGTCAGGGCTCATTGGTGGCACTGACCACCACCTTGAACTTCGCCTATGGCAACGGCATCGCGGTGCCTGGCACGGGAGTGCTTCTTAATAACGAAATGGATGATTTCACGGCCAAGCCTGGCGTTCCTAATGCATACGGCTTAGTGCAGGGGGAGAAGAATGCCATCGCTCCTGGCCGCCGACCTCTGAGTTCGATGACGCCGACGGTTGTGCTCAATGCCCGTGGCGAACCATGGTTCGCCACGGGGAGTCCAGGTGGTAGCCGCATCATCACAACGGTGCTGCAGGTGCTGCTTAACCGGGTGGTTCACGGCCTCAACTTGGCATCCGCGGTGATCTCGCCGCGGATGCACAGCCAGCTGTGGCCTGATCGGTTGCAGCTTGAGCAAGGCTTTAGTCCTGACACCATTCAGCTACTGGAGCAGTTGGGCCATGCCATTCGGCGCAGTCGTGCCATGGGCTCAGCCAACAGCGTTGAGATCACGCCTGACGGTGGAAGCCTGGGGGTGGCTGATCCACGCCGGCCAGAGGGGGCAGCGGTGCCCGAGCGACCTTGAGGACGTTCAGCTGGCCTGGCTCAGGGCTGGCAGTGTGTTCACCAGTGCTGGGAACAGAATGATCAGTACGAGTACGGCCACCTGCACGGCGATGAAGGGCCATACACCTTGGTAAATCGCTTTGGTACTGACCTCCTTTGGGGCCACACCGCGCAGGAAGAAGAGGGCAAAGCCGAATGGTGGGGTCAGGAATGAGGTCTGCAGATTGGCGCCGATGAGGACTCCGAACCAGAGCAGGTTCTCCGGACCTAATAGCTCGCGGGCTGAGGGAAGCAGCAGCGGCACCACGATGAAGGCGATCTCAAAGAAATCGATGAAAAAGCCGAGGGCAAAGATCACCGCCATGCTCACGACGAGGAAACCCACCTGACCGCCGGGCAGGTTGACCAGCACCCCTCGAATCAAGGCGTCACCTCCCAGACTTCGGAACACCAGGGCGAAGGCGGTTGAACCCAGCAGGATGGCCATCACCATCGAGGTGACGCGCAAGGTCTCATCGCAGACTTTGCTGAGGTTGGCCCGGCTAAAACCTCCCTCAATGGCCGCGAGTGCCATGGCCCCGACAGCGCCAATGGCACCGGCCTCAGTCGGGGTGGCGATGCCACAAAAGATGCTGCCCAGCACCAGCAGGATCAGTACCAGCGGCGGAATCAGCACCCGCAGTAGTTGCATGGGCTGCACAGCAATGCTGCCGGTTTCCAGCCGCTCTGGCGCCAGTGACGGATTGAGTTGACTCGCTACAAGGACGTACAGGGCAAAGGCACCGGCCATCAGCAGTCCGGGGATGAGTGAGCCCAGGAAAAGATCTCCAACTGACACCCCTAGCTGGTCTCCCAGAACCACCAGCACGATTGAAGGGGGGATCAGCTGGCCCAGGGTGCCTGAGGCGACGATCACACCGGAGGCAAATGATTTGTTGTATCCCGCCTGCAGCATGGCCGGCAGGGAGATCAGGCCCATGGTCGTGACGGTGGCGGCTGTCACCCCCGTGGTGGCAGCCATCAGGCTGCCGACAAGCACCACCGCCAGGGCTAGGCCTCCCCTGAGCTTTCCCAGCAGCTGTCCCATGGCCTGCAGCAGCCGCTCGGCAATGCCTGAGGTCTGAAGCATTGCTCCCATGAACACGAAGGTGGGAATCGCCAGCAACGTGAAGTTGCTCATGATTCCGAAGATCCGTGAGGGGAGCGCGCTGAAGAAGAGCGGGTCGATGACGCCCAGGCCAATGCCCAGCGCGCCGAAGATCACGGCCACCCCGCCGAGTCCGAAGGCGACGGGATACCCGCTCAGCAGCGCCACGATCAGCGCCAGGAACATCAGGGGCGCCAGCACCTCGCCGGGGTAGAAGCCGATGGCCCAGCCAAAGGCCTCGATCTCGAATCCCATCTCAGTGCTCCTCCGATGTCTGCAGGCTGCGGCGTAGGCGGATCAATTCAGCAACGCCTTGCAAGGCCAGCAATAGGAAGCCAAGCGGGATCAGGCTTTTGGCTAGATAGCGAGGCAGCCCGCCGGGGTCCGGGGAGGCCTCCAGCAGCATCCAGGACTGCAGGGTCGGCTGAAGCGAGACCAGCAGCACCATCAAGGCGAAGGGCATCAGCAGGATGAGGGTGCCGGCCAGCTCCAGCTGCAGCTGACGGCGGCGTTTCTGGCGGTTCAGCAGGATGTCGATGCGCACGTGGGCGCGCTTTTGCAGGGTGTATCCCAGCCCCAGCAGGAAGGCCACATCAAAAAGGAACCATTGGGCTTCGATCAGGGCGTTGGAGCTCAGGCTCAGTCCCAGCGCAAGCCCCAGGTAGCGTCCCACCACATTCCAGGCACCGATCCCGATCATCAACAAGAGGGCCCAGCGGCCGAGCCAGCCAGCGGCCTGATTTAGACGATCAATTCCCATCGCTAAAGCGCGTGTAGGAGAGCTCAGTGACCTCGTTCCAGCTGCGGGCCAGCTGGCGGAATTGCTTCCACTCACTCCACAGACTGTTAAAGCCGGCATCACCTCGGGCGATGTCCGCCATTAGGTCATCAGTGGCTGCCCGGGCGGCTTCCAGGATCCCGTCGCCATAAAATTCCACCTGGGTTGGACCTTGCCGCAGGGTTTCCAGGGCCTTGGCATTGAGGCGGTCGTAGCGGCTGAGCATCAATAGGTTTGCGCTTTGGCAGGCCGACTCGAACATCTGCTGATAAGCCTTGGGCAGCTTGGTCCAGGCCCTTTGGTTCACCAGGGCCGTCAGTGTCGGGCCCGGCTCCCACCAGCCTGGGTAGTAATAGAAACGCGCCGCCTTTGGCAGGCCCAGCTTGCTGTCGTCGTAGGGCCCGGTGAACTCCGCGGCGTCGATCGCCCCACGTTCTAGGGCTAGGTAGATCTCCCCGCCGGGGAGCACCTGTACGTTCACGCCAAGGGCGGCCATGACTTTGCCTCCCAGGCCTGGGATGCGCATCTTGAGTCCTTTGAGGGACTCAGGGCCGTCGAGCTGGCTCTTGAACCAGCCGCCCATCTGGGGACCGGTGTTCCCAGCTGCGAAGCTGCGGACGCCGAAATCGGCGTAGATGCGATTGAGGGCATCGTTGCCACCGCCTTCATATAGCCAGGTGTTCTGTTGCTGGGGAGTCAGTCCGAAGGGCACTGCAGTGCCAAAGGCCAGGGCGGGGTTCTTGCCGACGTAGTAGTAGCTCGCTGTATGGCCGCATTCGACGGCGCCGTTCTGCACCGCATCGAGCACTTGCAGGCCCGGCACGATCTCGCCAGCGGCGTAGGGCTCGATCGTGAAGCGGCCGCCGCTCATGGCGCCCACCTGGTCGGCGATGGTTTGAGCACCCCCATAGATGGTGTCGAGGGCATGGGGCCAGCTGGTGGCCATGCGCCAGCGCACCCGAGGAAGTTCGGAGGTAGCTGTGCCATCCACCCGGCGGATGCTGCAGGCCGAAAGAACCCCAGCTCCTCCGGCCAGGCTGGCGGCGCGGATCAGCTCACGTCGTTGCATGCCTCAGAGCCTCAGGCGACCAGCTTGAAGCTGTCGCGGAAGGCCTCGATGGTGGTGTCGATGTCAGCATCGCTGTGGGCCAGGGAGGTGAAGCCGGCTTCGAAGGAGCTTGGGGCCAAGTAGACGCCGCGTTCCAGCATGGCGCGATGGACCTTGGCGAAGCGTTCGCTGTCAGTCGCCTTGGCTTCCTCAAAGTTCCGGACCGGTCCGTCGCAAAGGAAGAAGCCGAACATGGCGCTGATGCTGCTTCCGTAAATCGGCAGACCAGCAGCTTTGGCAGCCTCCTGGATCCCATCGGAGAGGCGCTTAGTGGTGGTTTCCAGCTGCTCGTAGGCCCCCGGTCGCTTCAGCAGCTCAAGGGTCTTGATCCCAGCGGTCATGGCCAGGGGATTTCCGCTGAGGGTGCCGGCCTGATACATCGGTCCGGCAGGAGCGACCATCGACATGATGTCGGCGCGACCGCCGTAGGCGCCCACCGGCAGACCGCCACCAATCACCTTGCCCATCGTGGTGAGATCCGGGGTGATGCCGAAACGGGCTTGGGCGCCGCCATAGGCAATGCGGAAGCCGGTCATCACTTCGTCAAAGACCAGCAGGGCGCCGTGCTCGCGGGTGATCTCTCTGAGCCCCTCGAGGAAGCCGAAATCAGGTGGAATGAAGCCGGCATTGCCAACTACCGGCTCGAGGATCACCCCGGAGATGGAGTCAGGGTTTTCGGCAAACAGAGCCTTAACTGCTTCGAGGTCGTTATAAGGAGCCGTGAGGGTGTTGGCGGTGGTGCTGCTAGGTACCCCTGGGGAGTCAGGAAGGCCAAGGGTGGCAACTCCGGAGCCAGCCTTGACCAGGAACATGTCGGCGTGGCCGTGATAACACCCCTCAAATTTGATGACCTTTTCGCGGCCGGTAAAGGCCCGCATCAGACGTAACACCGCCATACAGGCTTCGGTGCCGCTGTTGACGAAGCGCACCATCTCGACGCTGGGAACGGCGTCGATGACCATTTCTGCGAGGGTGTTTTCCAGGGCACATGGCGCCCCGAAGCTGGTGCCTTTGGTTAGCGCCTGCTGCAGGGCTTCGATGACCTCAGGGTTGGCATGGCCGCAGATGGCCGGTCCCCAGCTGCCGATGTAATCGATGTAGCGGTTGCCATCCACATCCCAGGCGTAGGCCCCTTCAACGCGATCAAAGACGATGGGTTGTCCACCGACTGAACGGAAGGCCCGAACAGGTGAATTCACGCCGCCGGGCATAAGAGATTGGGCGGCTGCGAACAACTCGTCAGAACGGCTGGTGTTCAAACTTGCAGCGGTGACCAAGGCTTCGTGGGCGAGAACACAAGCGCCCATCCTTACTCAGAACGTTCCCGCACGGGCATCGATAGGCTGATTTGGCGGAATTTTTCACGCCAGTGGCCCCTTCTACCTCCATCGATTGGGCCAGGCTTGAGCGTCAGCTGCGTCGCCTGCTGCCGAAGGCCGCTGTTGTGAGCAAACGCCAGGAGCTGCTGACTTACGACTGCGACGGTCTGACTATGGATCGTCACCAGCCCAGGTTGGCGGTGCTGCCCGACTCCACCGAGCAGGTTGCTTCAGTGCTCAGGCTTTGCCATGAGATGGGCGTGCCTTTTGTCGCCCGCGGCAGTGGTACCGGGCTTTCTGGTGGGGCGCTGGTGGAGCAGGAGGCGCTGCTGGTGATCACCAGTCGCATGCGCCAGGTGTTGGCCATTGATCTGGACAACCAGACGATTCGGGTGCAGCCCGGTGTGATCAATAGCTGGGTCACCCGGGCCGTCAGCGGCGACGGCTTTTATTACGCCCCCGACCCCTCCAGCCAGATCGCCTGCAGCGTCGGCGGCAACGTGGCCGAGAACTCTGGCGGTGTCCACTGTCTTAAATACGGTGTGACCAGCAATCACGTCCTGGAACTCGAGGTGGTCCTGCCCGATGGTTCGGTGACCACCCTCGGAGGACCACTGGCAGAGATGCCAGGGCTAGATCTGCGCGGTGTGTTTATCGGCAGTGAGGGCACCCTCGGGATCGCGACTGCCATCACCCTGCGTCTGTTGAAGCAACCCGAGGCGGTGGCTGTCCTGCTGGCCGACTTCACCACCATGGAAGCCGCTGGTGAAGCCGTGAGGGTCGTGACTGCTGCTGGGATTCTGCCTGCCGGAATGGAGATTATGGACAACTTCACCATCCGTGCTGTGGATCAGATGCTCGAGCAGGAGCTCTATCCCGTGGATGCCGCAGCCGCCCTGTTGATCGAACTGGATGGAAGTGCCGTCGAGGTGGAACTGGCCGCAGCTGCTACCGCTGACCTCTGCCGCCAGGCCGGGGCCAGGCAGGTGCAGCAAGCCACCTCAGCAGAGGATCGCGCTCGCCTGTGGCAGGGACGTAAAAGTGCCATCTCGGCCCTCGGCCGGCTTTATCCCAGCTACTACCTGCAGGATGGAGTCGTGCCGCGTAGTGCACTGCCGCGTGTGTTGGCGGCCATTGATGAACTCAGCCAGAAGCACCAACTGCCTGTTGCCAATGTTTTCCATGCCGGTGATGGCAACCTGCACCCGTTGATCCTTTACAACGGCCGCGAAGCAGGGGTCCAGCAGCGGGTGAAAGATCTCGGCGCTGCAATCCTCAGACTCTGCGTCGATGCCGGCGGCAGCATCAGCGGTGAACATGGGGTTGGGGCTGACAAACGCTGTTTCCTCGATTGGATGTTTACCCCGGCCGATCTTGAGACCATGCAGCTGGTGCGAACGGCATTTGATCCGCTGCAGCGTGCCAACCCCGGCAAGCTCTTCCCTACTCCAGTGAGTTGTGGTGAATCCAGCCGTCGGGCCACCGAGATCAAGCTGCCCGCAGGTGTTGAGGTGATCTAAGTCGCCGTCGGATCACCAGAGTTCATCACCGCTGTCCGCATCAGGCAGTTCATCGCTGAGATCGATGCTGACCGGTGCATGGTCGGACGGCTTTTCGCGCCCTCGTTCCTCCTTGTGGATGATGCAGCGCAGAGCCCGCTGCTGCAGTTCTTCGTCGAGGTAGAGGTGATCAATGCGCCAGCCTCGATCGCGATCCCAGGCCGCTGAGCGGTAGTCCCACCAGCTCCAATGACCACTATCGGGTTCGAACAGCCGGAAAGCATCACGCAGGTCGTCACCAAGGCAGGCCTTTAGGGCCTCCCGTTCAATTTCAGTGGCCATGATGCCGCCGCTGAGCCGGCTGGGGTTGTGCAGGTCTCGGCCTTCAAGGCCGATGTTGAAATCCCCCACCATGCAAAGGGCTTCCCCTTGCTGACGCTGCACTTCGAGGTAACGACGTAGGCAATTCAGCCAGGCCAGCTTGTAGTGGTACTTCTCTGAGCCCACCTCCGAGCCATTGGGCACGTAGAGATTCAGCAGTCGGACTCCATTAATCCAACCGCTGATTACGCGGCGCTGCTCACCAAGATCCTCCGCCTCACTGTCCCCAGGCAGAAGTGCTGAGAAGCCGATCCGAACGTCCTCGATCCGTTCTCGACTCAGCAAGGCAACGCCGTTGTAACTCTTCTGGCCGCTGACGGCGCAGTGGTACCCCGCCGCCTCCAAGACTTCTCGAGGAAAAAGAGTGTCCTCAACCTTGGTTTCCTGAAGCCCAATCGCATCGGGTGCAGCGCGATCGAGCCAACCCAGTAAATGGGACTGGCGCGTGCGAATCGAGTTCACATTCCAGGTGGCGATGCGCACCCCAGACCCCCCTTAAACTTCCGGCACTAATTAAACAAGCCATGTTCCTCGCCAGAGCCCGTCTGGTCCGCCAGCTGATTCCAGCTGCCGCCTTGGCTGCTTCTGTCCTCATCTGGCCTGAAGCCGCTTCGGCACAGAAGGAGACTTTGCGCGAGCGGGATCTTTATGAATATGGCGGTGGTCAGCCCAAACCTGCAGTGGACATCAGCAATCCCATGTCCATCATCAACCAGCTGCGCAACATGCAGACCGCAGGTGATGCAACCTCACCGGGCGATGCCATTGATGCTGCGCTCGAGGAATTTGAAAAGCCTTCAACTGCGCCCAGCAAGCTCGTTCCCGTCACCCCCTAGTGCTTCAGGGTCCTTGTTGACTAGGTCAGCCCCATCACCGGATGGAGCCTGCTGTCGCACGGCTCCGACAGACCAGCTTGCTGCGATCTGATCGAGCACGGTCCCTGCCACTGGGGTCGAATACAGCTTGGCGCGCTGCAACAGCTGTTTTGCTGCCGGGATCTGGCCTTGGGTCTGCTTAAGCAGGGCCAGGGCCAGGAATGGCCTGGGGTCGGTGGGGTGAGTACCAATCAGATTGCTGTATGTGGCTTCTGCTTCGGCCGTTAACCCCTGACGCTGTTGCAAATCCGCTTGCAATAGGCCGATCGATAGTGCTTCCGGTCGGCCGGCGGCCGCGACAGCTGCAGCATTGATCTGTTCGATTACAGCCTGTTCATTGCCGAGCTTGAGTTGCAATCGAGCGTAGTCCTGCAGTGCCTGGGGCTGAATGGGATTGATGTTCAGCACTTGGCGGATCTCCCGCTCAGCACCTGCCGAGTCGTTTTGCTGAAGGAGCAGATCGGCCAGCAGCAACCGCAGGGACCACTTGGTTGGGTTCTGATCGCTTAGAGGCTCAAGCAGGGCGATTGCTCCCACGTCATTGCCGCTGGCTAGACGCAGTTTGAGCAGCTGCATTTGCTCTTCACTGGTTGCTGTCCCCTCAAGCAATTTCTCTTCGAGGGCTGCGCTGCGGCGCTGCAGTCGTTGTTGCTCGAGGTTGAGGATCGGCTCGTTTTGACTCGTGCGTCCCAGTTGCCACCCGGCCACGGCCGAGAGTCCCAGGCCGGCCATCACAACGGGTAGCCACAGCAGCGGTGAATGGCGGTTGATGTTCAAAGTTGACAGCGGCAGGGGACCCAGTCGCACAAGGGAGGTTCCTTATGGCTCAGTAAACCTTCTGTGGTGGCCGCTGTCAGCAATCTGGCTAGATTCGACGATCAACCCGTTCGCGTCGATGCGTCAGCACCCGATCCCACCGGTGACCGAGCCGATGCAGTACAGGGCAATCGGTCTGGTGGAAGCCCAGTACGTTCCCCAAGATGATGAGACTCTGACCCGCGGGGTGTTGCGATGCAGCGATGGCGTTGAAATAGAGGCTGTGCTTCTGGGCCGCGTCTTGAGCGTGGTCAAGCGGCATCTGAGCCTGGACACACCTCACCTTTGGGTGGTTTACCCACGAAACCGCGAGGCGGATCATTTGCATCTGCAGGTTGTTGGGGTTTGGGAGCCCGGAACCCTGGCCAGCGATGAACCGGATCTGCCGGAGACACTGCCGGAAGGCGATGGTTATTTCTCAGTGCGCGGCGAGCTGATCTATACCAAGCCTGAAACCGGTGCCCTCGTGATCAAGATCCGCCAGCAACCAAGAGCTGACGGCACTCGTCCGCAGCCATTCAAGTTGCAGCTGCAGGGCACGATTCCAATGGAGCATCTGCGCCATTTCGTCTCCCTCGAGCTGCGGCGCAGCGGCCAGGAGCTGACGCTTGAATCCAGCGAGGTCATCGGCCCAGTGCCCCAGCGCAGTGACCGACGTGGGGGTGCCAACCGGCGCGGTGGGCGTCGCCCAGCCGCCCGCCGTTAAGGCATGAGTCCTGTTCGGATTGGTGTGGTGGTGGCGTTGCTCACTGCCGGGGCTGTCTTTGGCCCTTCGATTGGGCTCTCGCCCGCCTGGATCACTGTGCTTGTCATGACCACCTTGGTCGGTGTGTCTGTTGATGCCGCGTTTTGGGATGGCCGCGGCGGTCATCTGTTGGCAGAAGCTTTGCCTGGCGGCAGGGAGCGGTTGCGCCGCATTGCTCTCCATGAAGCTGGCCACCGGCTGGTGGCAACCCATGAAGGACTATCGCCAGGTCCCACCCAGGTGGGCACCTTGGCCTGTCTGCGTGCGGGACGTCAGGCCTGCGGCAGTAC
Organism: uncultured Synechococcus sp.; assembly: GCA_913048995.1. Taxonomy (GTDB): domain Bacteria; phylum Cyanobacteriota; class Cyanobacteriia; order PCC-6307; family Cyanobiaceae; genus RCC307. The sequence goes on from CAJWXK010000020.1 coordinate 20,634, forward strand.
TGAATTGCCGCTACCAGAATCCGCGAAGCTGTCTCTTGAGGATTTGCGTCGCTGGAGCCGAGTGCTGTTGGCAGGTATGGCCGCTGAGGTAGTCGTTCATGGCGAGAGCGAGGGTGGCGCCGATGACCGTCGGCTGCTCGGCCGCCTTTGGGGGCTTTCGGGGCAGACTGCGGCCACAGCTCAGCTGGAGCAACGCCGTGCCCGGCGAGAGGTGGAGCAATGGTTGCGCCAGAAGCGCAGCGACTTAGACGATGAGTGCGCAACCCTTCTGGCTGAGGCCCCTAGCCTGAGACGTCTCTCGGTTCCTTCACCTGCCGATGTCGCCTGAGCCCGCCTGGGCCTATGTCGATACTCCGACTGGCGTGGCGGGAGACATGCTTCTGGCCGCTCTGTTGGATATGGGCGTGCCGCTCGAGGTGGTCTCCGCTCCGCTGGCTGCCATCGGCCTGGGGGAGGCGTTTTCGTTGCGGCCTCAGGAGAGTCATTCCGCTGGTCTGAGGGGCCTGCGATTGACCGTCGAATTGCATGAAAGCGAGCCTCCTCCACGTCATTGGCGGGTTCTGGCTCCATTGCTGCAGCAGGCACCTTGGCCCGACCCTTTGCGCGCCAAGGTGCTTCAGGTATTCACCCTGCTGGCCGAGGCGGAAGGACGTGTTCATGGGGTATCAGCTGAGCAGGTCCACTTCCATGAGGTGGGCGCTGTCGATGCCTTAGTCGATGTGGTGGGGGTCTGTTCTGCCCTCCTGCATCTGGGCATTGAGCAGCTGATCGCGACACCGCCCCCGGCAGGTCATGGCCGGGTGAAGACCGCTCATGGGTTGCTGCCGTTGCCGGCACCAGCGGTATTGGAAATTGCCCGCTCCCATGCCATCCCACTGGCTAGCAGTGAGGGATTTCCGGCCAGTGAGCTCACTACTCCGACTGGATTGGCGTTACTGGCTGCCTGGGTTATTCGCTGGGGAGCTCCCCCGGCGCATACACCCCAGAACCTGGGGATCGGTCTTGGTCAGCGCCAGTTGGATCGACCCAATCTGTTGCGCCTCTGGCAGCCGGCCAGAGCAGTTGCATCAGGGGCGCTGCAGGAAAGTGTCTTGCTGCAGCAGTGCCAGATCGATGATATGGACCCGGAAGCTATGGCTTTCCTGCAGCAGCACCTGCGTGAAGCGGGAGCCCTTGAGGTGTTTGCGCAGCCGGTTCAAATGAAGAAAGGCCGCAGTGCCTTTGCCCTCACCTGCATCGCCAGACCGGATCAGGGTGAGGCTCTGAGACGGATTTGGTGGCTTCACTCCTCGAGCCTTGGGTTGCGTGAAACCCTGCAGCAACGATGGGTACTGCCCCGACGCTGTGGCACCTTGAGCACACCCTGGGGTCCTGTGCGGGCCAAGCAGGCGGATACTGGGCAGGGACTGCGCTGCAAGCCGGAGGCTGACGAGCTCGCCAGGCTGGCCCGTGAACATTCGCTGAGCTGGGCCGAGCTGCGGGCTCAGTTGGCGGCGCTGCCCCCGGAGGCCTGGAGCCCTGATCCCGAGGAGCTGTCTTGAAACGGCTGCGATTGCCAGGGGGGCTGCGCCTCTGGGTGGGGGGCTGCTCGCTGCTTCTGGTGTGCATTGCCCTGTGGACCCATGGACAGGAGGTGCTCGCTCTGGCGCCGGATCAGCGTGGTTGGGGCTTGCTACTGCTGGGGTTGAGCTTCACTGTGGCGGCCCAGTGGGCCAATGGTCTGGCTTGGTGGGCGCTGCTGCGCTGGCTCCAGCTGCCGGTGCCGTTGCTGCCCATGGTGCTGATGTTTGTCCGCACCAACTTGCTCAAGTACCTACCTGGTGGGGTGTGGCATCAGGTCTCGCGGGTTCGCTTGCTGCGTGAGCGTGGCTTCAGCGGCCGCCGCGCCCTGCTGTCGGTCTTGCTGGAGGCTCTGCTCATGGTGATGGCAGCCCTTTGCCTGATCCCCTTGGGTGGATTGCAGGGAGGACTGGCTCTGGTGAGCCCGATGGTTTTGCTTCTGCTTCGCCCGCGGTGGTTGAACCCTTTGCTGGAGCGGCTGCTGCGGAGCAAACGTCGCTTGCTCCGCTCCGATCAAGACGCTGCCCCTGATTCGTTGGAGACGTCACCTCCTGAGCGGCTGGTTGGAACTCCATGGCAACCGCTTCTGCTTGAGTTTCCTTTTCTTGCCCTCCGTTTTGCGGGCTTTGCCTGCTGCGTCCAGACCTTTAGTGATGCCGCGGCGGTGGGTTGGGGCGGCTGGATCGCTGCTTTTGCCCTGGCTTGGAGTGCAGGTCTTGTGGTGCCAGGTGCTCCAGGAGGATTAGGGGTCTTTGAACTGGTGCTGTTGGCCAGGCTGGCGGACTGGGTGCCGGAGGCAGAGGTGCTGGCTGTTTTGGTCAGCTATCGGCTGATCAGCGTGTTAGCCGAGCTGCTCGCCGCTGGTGGGGCAGAGCTGGATGGCCGTCTTGATGTCCAGCGAGCAGGGTGATCAGAGCCACTTGAGATGGTGCAACTGGCAACCAGGCCTTGTCGCTTGGATGCGCTGAATTACTGGCGACTGCCATTCAATGAATGAAGCCCAGTTTTCTGGGGGCTTCATTGATTTGCTGCCTGCGGCTTTCGCCATGACTGGTTTTGTCGGCTTCACGCTCACTCGCTCGCTGCGCTGTTTTGCTAGGGCTGTGTTGCTTCTGCCAATTGATGACACTCATTTTGCTGAAGAACAGATCCTGGCCTTCCGTGTTGGCACTCCAAGCAACTACACGCCAAGCATCGCGTCTCAATGTGATAGATAATTCGCGCCAGTGTATAAAAAATGCTGTTCTTGGCCGACATTTTATACTTAGCAGCAAAAGCTACTTGAAAGTGTGCCGTATTGATCGCTCTTGAGTGACTTGGAGCTTGCTTGACCTCGCTTCTTGGCTAGGTTTTCTTTGTCGACGATGTCGGCAACACACCAAATAAGAGGGTGGAGGACGTGTGTCACCCGCTTTTTTTTTGGCCTTGGTCTTGGGCTGGATTGGAGGTTGCTAGCTGTTGTTGTCAATAAATTGCTTTAAAAGCCAGTATTACCAGTCATTCTTGGGGGGTCTGGTCTGCCTTCTGGTTGTTGATCTGTGATTCAGCGCCTAAAGCCTGACCCAAGCGGAGCCAGCCTCTAGGCGCTGAATCATTGTCAAGCAAATTGGCGATTGGTAGTGGATGTAGATATGGATCATTTTTTACATGCAATCCTTTTCTCGTAGCATTTGATGCCATAAATCCGTTAAAGCGATACATGGCTAGCTGCTAAATGGCCTTTGTCTTTGAACTAAATATCACATGTATGAAATGTTGCAGGCCCATGTATAGGCGCGTCATGTTTTTGTTTTGTGTAATTGATAACTTCTGCTTGCGCCGATGTGCGCTTTTCCTGTGTGTGAGGAATCATGAAACTCTTCCAGCAATTGCTGCTGGCTCCAGCTGCGCTTG
>CAJWXK010000021.1 GCA_913048995.1 uncultured Synechococcus sp.
TTCAGTAAACGGTAAGGGAAATTGGATGGCTATCAATGGTGCAACAGAAGCCAACTACAAGCTAAAGAATGAAGACATCGGTTTCTACATCAGATGCCAATCATCATTCATCGACCATGGCGGAGCACATGAAACAGTCAACTCATCAGCAACAGTATCGCCAATCGAGAAAATATCGCAAAAAATATCTGCAAGCCGGATGCGCTTCAATCAAGAACCCGGAGATGAAGCCCTGATTCCAATTCATTACTCTACAAACAACCCTTCAGCAGGACTAGATCTGAACTTCAGGGTTCACTTTGACAGCAGCAGTCTTCAACTCAATCCAGCATCCTGGAACGAGGCGATAAACCCGAGCTATCAAATCGCAATCTCGACTCCACAGCCAGATACCAACAACTATGATGATGACGACGCAACAGATCGATTTATCACAGTCCACGCAACACCAAGCCACTCAGAAGCAACACAAGGAGAATTGATCACCTTAGCGTTCAAAGATATTGAAGGTTCAAAAGAAGACAGCCTTTCGCAGGTTAACTTTTCAACTGCAATGGCTACATCGCATAGCGCATTTGATTCAACACCATTCAGCATTCAGTCCATCGACTTTAACCTTGATGTCGATGGTGATGGCAAAGTCCAACCCCTAAGCGATGGGTTGATGATCATTCGCAAACTCTTTGGAGCAGCCTTTGCCGGTGATTCACTGACTAAAAATGCGCAAGTAGGCACTCATCGCACCACCGAGGAAATTCATAATTTTATTCAAACAGGGATCGACAGTTTGGCCCTGGATGTGGATCAGGACCGCAGCGTCACAGCTTTAGGCGATGGGCTGATGGTGATTCGCAAACTATTTGGAGCAGCGTTTTCAGGCAGCACCCTGATCAACAACGCAATAAGCGAATCTTCGCCCTACATCGAACTAGACAACGCCTGGCAGAGCGTCGCAACAAATATTGATCAATTAAATCCAGAAGTGTATTAACTGCTTCTTCACAGCCAGAAACGCTGAAGGTTCATCAATTCCAAATCAGATCACAACCGCTTAGACCCAGCTGACGTCGCGAAAATGATCTAAAGACATGGTGAACCAAATGGAACGGGAGAGCTGCGGCATGGGTGTAGTGGAAATAGCAATCTGACGGGCAGCCCTTCAAGGGCCAATGAGTGGTCTGCAACTGAGCACCACGATCCCGATTGAAGGAAAACTCTTTGGTTCCCAATCGGCTGTTTCCGATTCGAGACGGCTTTTTTATGCCGAATTGGTAACTCTCTGCTACCAACGGATAAGCGGATCCAACCGAATGGCTTCCTTCAAGATCTCCATCGAGGGTGGCGCCAGTTTCGACTGCGCTGACGACGCCTACATCCTTGATGCTGCGGAGGAGGCCGGTGTGGATCTGCCCTACTCCTGCCGCGCTGGTGCCTGCTCAACATGCGCAGGCAAGTTGGTAAGCGGATCGGTTGATCAATCCGACCAGAGCTTCCTGGATGACGATCAGATGGGGCAGGGGTTTGCCTTGCTCTGCGTCAGCTATCCCACCAGCGACTGCAGCATTAAGGCCAATGTTGAGGAGGAGCTCGCCTGAGCTCCAGCCTCAGTGCATGCGGGTCTTGGCTCCGTAGCCCTTTAGCCAGCGGTTCACTCGAGGGCGGAGTCCGGTGGGCACCTCGTGCAGGAGCTGGTCGAGTTCAAGCGCGCCCAGGCGGCGCAGGTCCTTGACATCCACATGCCACAGATCCTCCGCTTCACGGATCAGCCGCGCCAAGGTCCTGGCCCGTTGCCAGGTGGCCAAACGTAAGCAGAGGGGAGTGGATCGCTCCATATCCACACCCTGACGGCGTTTTTGCTAAGGACCAGAAGCCCTCCAAAGGATTTCGGAGTGCTGAAGCAAAGTGCTGCATGCAGCGGCATCAACCGGCGACAGGGATGACCTCAAACGGCAAGGCCATCGCCAACAGCTGACGTTCACTCAGCCGCCGGCTCCAGGCCCCTTGCAGGGGTTCATTCCAGCGAAAACCAGCCTCGCGGGCCAGGTGACGCTCGTCGTAGCTCACCTTGGCGCGGAACAAATGGCGGGGTTCAAGGCCTTCAGCGATCAGCTCTTCCAGCGCGTCGCAACGTTCGAACACCTGGGCGAGGTAGATGCAGTCGGTCAGCGCACGGTGGGCAGCCCAGACCGGTACGCCGTAAGCCAGAGCCAGATCACGCACGGAAGGACGGGGGCGCAGCTGCCGTTCAGCAGGCCAGTTGATGTCTTCCATCGAGCAAAGCCAAGGCAGAGCGAGGTCTGGCAACTGGCCGGCTCCAAACCAAGCGCGGTCAAAGGCAGCGTTATGGGCAACAGCAAGCTGGGCACTGGTCGCCAGCTCCTGCAGCAGCGCCAAACTCTGTCGCCATGGCTGTGGAGCGGATGTGGCCGCTGGCGCGATTCCATTGAGGGGCTCAGCCGGGTTCACTGGCGATGGCAGCAGGAAGGAGACCTGACTGAGCACCGAGCGCTGCGGCACTGAAAAGAGGATCGCTCCCACCTCGATCACCTGATCGCGCTGAGGATCCAATCCGGTGGTCTCGGTGTCGAGGATCAGCAGCTGCTCAATGGCGCCAGTCGACGGTTGCTGAGGGGATGGGGACTCTGGCTGCAGTTGCTCGGGCACCGCAGGAGCCGGCGACTCACCCATCAAAGTCAACAGATTGGTCTGCTCCCAGGGGGAGGAAGGCTCTTCCGTCATCGAGACCAGGCGACGCGACCCATAGTCCCAACCACACCTCAATGAGGCCAGGGTTCTGATTAAGGTCGTGTCCACCCCTCGACCCTGTGGCTGATGGTTCTGACCTGCGGCGATCAGGCACCTGACTTCACCCTCAAGGATCAGGACGGTGTGGAACGCAGTCTCAGTGACGTCAGGGGCAAGCCACTTGTCCTGTTCTTCTATCCCAAGGACGACACACCCGGCTGCACGATTGAGGCCTGCGGTTTCCGCGACAGCTACAACGAATTTCAAGCCTTAGGGGCTGAGGTGTGGGGGGTCAGCGGTGATGGAGCCAGCAGCCACAGACGTTTTGCTGATCGCCATCAGCTGCCCTACCCATTACTGGTGGATGACAACAACAAGCTGCGGGAAGCTTTTGGAGTGGCACGGTCCCTGTTCGTGGTGCCTGGTCGTGTCACCTATGTCCTTGATGCAGAAGGGGTCGTGAGATTGGTTTTCAATGCTTTGCTCGATGCCACTGCCCATGTGGAACAGGCCAAGGCAGCCCTGCGTCAACTGGCGCGCTGATGCAGTGGCAGCAGTGCGATGAGCTGTGGCTGCTCGCTCCGCCGCAACCCAAAGGGGTGATTCAGTTCATCGGCGGCAGCGGCCTGGGTGCAACGCCGCAGCTCAGCTACAGGCGACTACTGGAGGCAATGGCCCAGCAAGGCTGGCTCGTGCAGTGCTGGTCCTACTTGCCAGGGTTTGACCACCAGCTGCTGGCCGTGCAGGCCTGGCGCAGTTTTCGGGCCCAGCGTCAGCAAGAACTCCCGGTCCTGCGCCTAGGGCACAGCATGGGCTGCAAACTGCACTTACTGGCCCCTGATCAAGGTCGTGGAGCCCAGGGCGAGGTGCTGCTGAGCTTCAACAACTTTGCAGCGGACCGCTCCATCCCCTTGCTTGGAGAGCTGGCACCACGACTGGGGGTGACCACAGAATTCAGCCCTGGTCCTGAGGAGACCCTGCGGACCATCAAGAGCCAGCTGCCCGAGCGCTACCGGCTGCTGATTCGCTTCCGTGACGACAAGCTTGATCAAAGCCGTCAGCTGCTCCGATTTCTGCCTGGAGGAGAGGACTTCAACGAGCTCCAGCAGCTCGGTGGCGATCACCTCACCCCGGCGAGTGCAGGGCTGCGGCAGCAATGGCTGGGGGGCCTGGGTGACGGGCCGCGTCAGCGCCAGCTCAACCGACTGGCCGAGACCATCGAGCAATGGTGGCAGGGGCACGGCGGACTTAAGAGCGCTGCCGCCGCCGCCAGTTAAGTGAGGTCCAGACGATAAAAATCAGCACCGCCGGCAGCACCACGACCAAAACGCCGAGTCGAAAGGGATGCTCGTCACCTAATGGCAGCGTGTTGCTGAGCACCTGCTCGACGAGATACAGGCCATAGAGCACCACAAGAATCAGTCCCTCAAGGCGACTGATTGCCCCATCACTCCAAAAGATGGGGAGGCAGCCAAGAGTGGCCGCCACCATGATCGGAAAGTCGCGATTGATCAGCACAGGGTCAACCGCCAGGCCATTGCTGCCGGTGGCCAGTGCACAGGCACCAAGGATCAGCAGAAGGTTCATCAGGTTGCTGCCGACCACGTTGCCAATGGCAAGGTCCGTTCGGCCTTTGTAAGCCGCCACAAGGGAGGTCACAAGCTCAGGCATGCCGGTGCCAGCCGAAACGATGGTGAGTCCAATCACGGTCTGACTGACCCCCAGCGCCAAAGCCGCCGCAGTGGCACCGTTCACCAGCACATTGGACCCAACCACCAGCAACACCAGACCGGCCAGGCTCTTACCGATGGCAACCGGCAGGGTCGCAGCCGCATCTTCATCGAGCTCATCGGTGCTGCCACCACCTTCTTCCCGGGCTGTCCGCACCTCCCAGGTCAGGTTGATGGCCAGCACTGTCAGCAGAGCAAGGCCGGCCACCCAGGTGAAGGTTCCCGCCGAGCCCATCGCCCAGGTGGCCATCGATACGGCGATTAACAGGGGCACATCACGGCGGATGAGGCGGAGCTGGACCCGCAGCGGAGTCACCAGAGCACTGGCACCAAGCACCACCAACAGGTTGAAGATGTTGGAGCCCACCACGTTGCTGACAGCGATCGACTCGGTGCTGCCGCCGCTCTGCAGCGTTGAAAGCAGACTGACAAACATCTCCGGGGCACTGGTACCAAAGGAGACGACGGTCAGACCAATCACGATCTGGGGAATCCCCAGCAGCAGCGAGAGGGCCACCGAGCCCGCCACAAAAAATTCGCCACCGGCAAACAGCAGCAAGATGCCTGCGAGGATCTGCAGGAAGCTGGTGGCAAACGCCATCGGTTCAGGTCGATCGGGTCATTGTGCAGAGCCGGCTGCTGGCCGACTCAGCCATCGGCCCTTAGGCGCTCGAGCACGCTGCGATCTTCCAGGGTGCTGGTGTCGCCGCTGACATCCTCACCAGCGGCAAGGGCCCTCAGGATGCGCCGCATGATCTTGCCGCTGCGGGTCTTGGGCAACGCGTCACTGAAGCGGATCTCATCGGGACGGGCGATGGGGCCGATCTCAACGCCCACATGCTTACGCAATTCAGCCGTCAGCTCAGGACCTCCCTCGCGGCCGCCTTCCAGGCTGACAAAAGCCACGATCGCTTCCCCCTTGAGCTCATCGGGTCGACCAACGACAGCAGCTTCAGCAACGGTGGGATGGCTGACGAGAGCCGACTCGATCTCCATAGTCCCGAGACGGTGACCGGAGACATTGATCACATCATCGACTCGGCCCATCACCCAGAAGTAACCATCGCGATCGCGGCGGGCTCCATCACCAGCGAAATAGAGGTAGCTGCCATCTGCAGGGCAGATGTGTTCCCAGTAACTGCGGCGGAAACGTTCAGGATCACCATGGACCGTGCGCATCATCCCGGGCCAAGGGCGTCGGACCGCAAGGAAGCCGCCTTCATCGACGCCGACGCTATTGCCATCACTATCAACCACATCAGCTTCGATGCCTGGCAACGGCAGGGTGGCCGAGCCCGGTTTAGTCGGAGTGGCTGCCGGCAGCGGGCTGATCATCACGCCACCGGTCTCGGTCTGCCACCAGGTATCGATGATGGGGCAGCGATTACCGCCGATCACATCGCGGTACCAGATCCAGGCCTCTGGATTGATCGGCTCACCCACTGTGCCGAGGATGCGCAGGGAACTCATGTCGTAGCCGTCTGGCACCTCACGGCCACTCTTCATGAAGGCACGGATGGCTGTCGGAGCGGTGTAGAAAAGCGTGATCCTGTGCTTCTCGATCAGCTCCCAGAAGGCACCTGGCTTGGAAGGGCGCGGTGCACCCTCGTACATCACCGTGGTGGCGCCGTTGGAGAGGGGCCCGTAGACGATGTAACTGTGGCCCGTGATCCAGCCCACATCGGCCGTGCACCAGTGCACATCGTCCTCCCGGAGATCAAAGATCCACTGGAACGTGAGGTGAGCCCAGAGGTTGTAGCCAGCAGTGGTGTGCACCACCCCCTTGGGCTTACCGGTCGAACCGGAGGTGTAGAGAACAAACAGGCGGTCTTCGCTAGCCATCGGCTCAGCGGCACAGTGAGCTGACTTCTGCGGCACCTGCTCGTGCCACCACAGATCGCGGCCCTCCTGCATGGTGACCTCACCCTTGGTGCGTTGCACCACCAGCACGGAGCGCACGCTGGGAACAGCACCATCGGCAAGAGCCTCGTCCACCGCCGGCTTGAGGGCCACCGCCTTGTCCTTGCGAAATCCACCGTCAGCGGTGATGACGAGCTTGACCTCACCATCAATCAGGCGGTCCCGCAGGGCATCAGCGGAAAAGCCTCCGAAAACGACCGAGTGCGGAGCACCGATCCTGGCGCAGGCGAGCATGGCAATGGCGGCCTCCGGCACCATCGGCATGTAAAGCGCCACCAAATCGTTTTTCCCGATGCCAAGCGCGCGCAGCGCATTGGCCGCTTTGCACACTTCAACGTGAAGCTCCCGGTAGCTGAAGGAGCGCACATCACCAGGCTCCCCCTCCCAGATCAGCGCGGTCTTGTCGGCACGGGGGCCCTCGAGATGGCGATCGAGGCAGTTGTACGAGAGGTTGGTGGTACCACCGCCAAACCATCGAGCAAAAGGCGGAGTGCTCCAATCAAGGACCTGCTCGAAGGGCTTGAACCAGTGCAAATGCTCACGCGCCTGACGCGCCCAGAAAGCATCAGGATCAGCATTCACCTCATCCCAGAGAGCCTGGTAAGCCTGTAGAGAACCAAGCTGGGCAGTTTCGGCCAATGCCTCCGGCGGGGGGAACACCCGGCCTTCCTGCAGGACAGATTCAATCTGGGGATCAGCCATCGAAGCGGCGAGGTCGCACTGTGCCGATTAAACCCACTGCAGCCTCCCGCTGCCGGGGAGCTGACACGGATGTTCAATGGATCGGCGTCGGCGGTCGCAGCGCAATCCATGACCTGGATGACCCCGCAGCCTGGTGGCTGCCTCTTTGATCTTGATGGCCTGCTCCTTGACACCGAGCCGATCCACGCCCAGGCCTGGAGTGAAGCGATCAATTATTTCGGTGGCAAAGCCACTGAGGAACTCCTGCTCAGCCTGCGAGGGCGCAACAAATTCGACAACGCCAAGGCGGTGATCGAAAGCCTCCAGCTGCCGATCACCAGCGATGAGTTACTTGCCGAACAGCAACCCCGTGCCCGGGCTCGGGTGGCCTCGGCAAAACCGATGCCCGGGGCCGTCGAGTTGGTGGAACGTTGCCGGGTGCTGGAAATCCCGATGGCCATCGCGACGAGCAGCGGTCAGCAGGCAGCCACACTCAAACTCGATCCACACGGCTGGCTGGAACCAGTGATGGTTCGAGTCTGCGGCGATGATCCCGAGATCAAAGCTGGCAAGCCGGCGCCCGATCTGTTCCTTGAGGCAGCAAGACGCCTGGGAGTAGCACCCGAGCAATGCTGGGCCTTTGAGGACGCAGTGGCTGGTGCTCAGGCGGCTCTAGCCGCTGGTTGCCGGGTCTTTGTGGTGCCAGCGCCAGGCCTAGCGGCCCATCACTACCCGGCTGAAGTGACTCTGCTGGAGCGGCTGGATGATCTTGAGCTCTGAACCCATTGATCTACTGAGATCACGGGAGTGACTCTCGTTGGGATTAGACCTTGCTGAACTGCAGGCTGGTCGGATCAGCCCAGTTGCCTGTGACCTTCACCCCGCGCTCGTTGCCGCTGAGGTGACGCAAGATGAAAAAGACAGCTTCCTGGTGTGCAGGATCGCCAAGCGTTTCGCTGATTTGCTTAACGCTGCGGGTCTGACCATCGGCCAGCAGCTGCTCCACTTTCTTCTGCAGTTCAAGGATGGCTGCGGCAGCTTTCTTGCCAGCCTCAACCCCTGGCTGGTGATAAGCGTTGATGTCAACCAGCTCTCCGTAGAAGCCAACAGCCCGCTCGAACAGGGCAATCAAGGCACCAAGAGTGGTGGCATTGAACTGGCGCAAGGTCAACGTCATGCTCTGCCGTCCGCCTTCCGAGAGGGCTGAACGAGTGCCCTGAAGGAAACCATCGAGGAAGTCACCAGGGAGTGAGTCTTCCAGCACCGGGATATCCGTTGGGTCCTCGAGCACTTCGATGAAAGTCACAAAGAAGTTGTCCACACCATCGCGCAACTGCTGCACATAGGCGTGCTGATCAGTGGAGCCCTTGTTGCCATAGACAGCAATGCCCTGGTGAACCACACGACCCTGGCGATCGAGGCGTTTGCCGAGAGACTCCATCACCAGCTGCTGCAGATAGCGGCTGAAGACTTCAAGGCGATCGCGATACGGCAGCACCACCATGTCGCGCTTGCCCTTACCTTCACCGGCCACATACCAGGAGGTGGCCATAAGTGCGGCGGGGTTCTCACGCAGGCTGGGGCGGCGGGTGGCTGCATCCATCACCGCAGCACCACGCAGGAAGGCATCGACATCGATGCCAGCGAGCACGGCGGGAAGCAGACCAACAGCACTGGTGATGGACGTCCGACCACCAACCCAATCGAACATGTCAAAGCGGTTGAGCCAGCCCTCGGCAGCGGCTTCCTGATCCAACTTGCTGTCCTGCATGGTCACCGCCACGGCGTGCTGGCTCCAGCGGCAACCCAATTGCTCAAGCCGCTCACGGGTCTGCACCATGCCGATATGAGGCTCAGGAGTGCCACCGGATTTGCTGACGACAATCACCAGGCTTGTGCGCAAACGCTCACCGAGGGCGTCATACAGCCGGCTCATGCCGGCTGGGTCAACGTTGTCAATGAAGTGGAAGGGGAGCCCCTGACGGTTTTCCTGCAGAGCACGGATCATCAACAGGGGCCCAAGGCCTGAGCCGCCGATACCGACCCAGACCACATCGGTAAAGGTTTCACCATTGCTGGCCTTGATACGGCCCTCCAGCACATCGGCCCCAAAGGACTGCAGACGGCGGATCTCGCTGCTGATGTGGTCTCCAACGGCGCGTTCGGGGGCCAGTTCAGGATTGCGAAGCCAGTAGTGGCCGACCTGACGACCTTCATCAGGGTTGGCGATGGAGCCTTTCTCGAGGGCATCCATGGCCTGGAAGGCCTGGGCGAAGGGTGCTTCGAAGTCACGGAACTGCTGGGCACTCACAGCCATGCGACTGACATCGAGCCAGAGGCCGAGAGGTTCGTGATGCCAGAGCAGTTCGCAAAAACGCTGCCACTGAGCGGCAGCATCAGCAGCATTGAGGTCGGGGAGGGTGGTCGCCATGCTCATGGTGCTCATCGAATGACCCTTGAAGGCTCTCCAGGCAAGCTATGCACGAAGAACGCAGTGCGGGTTATGGAAAGAGAGTGCTCACATTGCCAATAAGTAGAGAAAAAGCTGTGCAGTCCTGAAAACTGTCCTTAAATGCTGTTGGACTTAATTCTTGCGACCCCCCGTGAGACGTACGGTCCCCCTGGCAATCATCGTCCTGGCCGCAGGACTCACTGCCCTGCCCGGATCGCGTCATCGATTGAGCCCTGAAGTGGTTCAAGACGCCCCGGTCGAGCAACCCCTTGTGGCCGAAGGCCAGCGTCCAGACCCCGCTGACTTCAGCCCTGAGGAGCTCAAGGAGCTGCAGAGACGTTTTGGGGTTCATGGTCCCCAACCAGCCCTGGCCCAACTCTTTACGGCCGGCCTGGATCACTGGTTGCCTCTGCGGAACCACACCCTCTCGCGCATCGAGATGCTTGTGCCGGCGATCCGCCGAGAGGCACTCCGCCGGGGCATCAATCCGATGCTGCTGAGCGCGATCCTCTACGACGAGATGCAGCACGCCAAGCCCGGCGAAGATTCACGTTTCCTCGTGCATTCAGGCCTTCTACAAACCCATGGCCCTGCCCAACTTGGGGTCGAGGAACTGATGCACCAAGGCCTGCTGCCCCGCGATGCCAGTCCGGAGCAGCTCGAGGCAGCCAGAGAGGAGCTACTCGACCCTGAACGCAATGTCGCTCTGCTGGCCGGCAAGATGGCAAGACTGTCAAAAGCTCTTGGGATCCCCAGTCAGCACCGTTTGCAGGCCAGCAACAGCCATCGCGATGCCCACTGGATTGCCACCCTCGCTTATCTGCACAACGGCAAGCTGGACTACCCGACCCGGATCCTCCGTTACATGCAGGATCCCGCGCTTCACGGTCTGATCTATGGCCAGAAGCGCCGACCTCTGGCTCCGATGATCTGAGACTTGAAAGGCTCAGATCAGCACACCAGACCCATGGCGGTCAGTCGTTTCTGAAGCTCGCGCCAATCAAAACTGCGCGGATCACTGCGCGCCCCTCCCTGATCAACATGTCGATGGGTAGTAATCGCCCGCGGTTCGATGTGATATCTCACCAACCAGTCAGCCAGTACACGGCTGAGGGCGTCGTACTGCGCTTTGGAGTAACCGCTATGGCCAGCTCCCGGGCCCATGCCATCAGCAGGGGTCTCAAGACTGACGTGCAGGGCGAAATTGTTGATCGAGCCGCTGAAATGCTTGGACGTAAAGACCCAGCGACCATCGAAGGCTGAGTGACCAGCGCCATAGGCGCGCTTGCTGGGATCGACCACCTGCACGATTTCTCCCTGCTGGCCAACCAAGGTGTGATAACTGGCCTGGTCGTTGTCATTGGGATGGGGGGTCGTGAACGTGTTCACAGCTGAACCGAGGCTGTAAACCGTTTCATGCAGCACGATCACCGCCGGTGTGGGATCGATGCGCTGACCATGGGCATCGACCATGGTGCGCTCGCCGTAATTGCTGGGGTCAGCCTGAATAGTGCGCAACTGCAGGGGCATGGCCATGAGGCGTTGCTGCAGAGCAGGATCTGAAGCCGGGCAGGCCTTGAGCAGGGGTGAATCCCATTTACGACTGGAGGGCGGAGCTGGAGTGAGGGCGTTCTGCTCAGCCGGCCCTTTCGCAGCATCGTCGAGCCAGTCCATCACCGGGGGCTTACTCAGTAAGGAGGACTCGTTACGGCTCTGCTCACGACGCTGCTGAGGGGCAAGGAGACCCACCAAACCGAGAGTGACACCAGTGCCAATCGCCACGGCCATCAGCGCCGCACGCTGCTGACGCTGTGAGCGTTTCAGAGGGTCGGGCCCGTGAACCAGCGGTGGCGGAGACGACATGCTTCCTCGTTGGCTTCTGGGTCGAGACGCAGTGACCAGCTCTTGGGCTGGGGGGGATGGGAAGACAGGACCATGGAGCGCACGGCGCCATCACGGCAGATGAGCAGTTGCTGATCGAGTCCGGCGACAAGCCACTGGTCGAACTGCTCGGAGCGGCGAAGACGCTCGCCATCAAGAGCGAGCAATTCATCGCCTGGGGAGAGGCCTGCATCCTCTCCAGGACTGTTGCTCTCCACCCGACGCACCTGCAACTGGCCCTGAACAAGGTCGAGATGAAGACCACTGAACGGAACTGAGCAAGGCTCCGAGGACAACAAAAGGCCCGCATTTTTTAAATAGCCAGCCAGCGGCAAATCGTCCACGCCGCTGAGCCACTCCTGCACCAACGTGCCCAAATCAGCATCAAGTGCAGTGATTGCAGCCATCAAGTCCTGCTGGGTGTAGCCGCGCTTGCAGCTGCCAAAACGTTGCCAAAGTTGCTGCAGCAGGACATGCAATCCAGAGCCTTTAGCCAGCAGGTACAGATCAATCAGCAGGGCCACCATGGCTCCTTTGAGGTAGTAGCTCACCTGCTGGTTATCGCTATGGGCATCACGGCGGTAGAGCTTGACCCAAGCTTCCGTACCGCTCTCCAGCAGGCTTTGGACCGACCGACCAGGTGTCGTCAGCAAGCGGCTGATGTCCTTGGCCAGATCGCCGAGGTAGTCAGATTCGCTGCAGAGACCAGCGTGTAGCAACACCAACTGGTCGTAATAGCTGGTGACCCCTTCGGCAAACCAGAGCTCCGGGATCAGCACAGCGCCGTCATAGCGGTAAGGGCGCAGCTGCGCTGGCCGTAACCGGCGCACATTCCACTGGTGGAGATACTCATGTGCCGCCAGCTGAAGCAACTTGCGTGAGCCAGCTGTGGTCGCCAGCTGACGCCGGCAGAACATCAGTGCCGTGCAGTCGTCATGTTCAAGCCCGCCGTAACCGTCCGCCGTGAAGCGGGTCATAAAGAGGTAGTCATCACTGGCCGGGCGGTCTGTCCCAATCAGGGCACAGACGGCACTACAAAGGCGCGGAAGGTGCTCCTGCCAGGCGGCCACCGGGGCCGGCTGAAGCAAACCTTGCCAAACCCAGTGATGCGGCACACCTCCCACACTGAAGTCCAGTTGAGCCAAGTGACCGAGTGCCAAGGGAGCATCGATCAGCTGGTCGTAATCAGAAGCACACCAACCGCCATCAACCCGAGACAGTGCAGTAGCCACCTGCCAGCCTTCCGGCAACTGGACGCTGAGCTGATGGGGCTGCCAGCGACAGCCTTCCACCCCAAGAGCCCAGGCGGCCGCTGTGAGAAAGCCGCTCTGGCCATCAAGCCAGTTGGTGCGCACGCTGCTCTCAACGCCAAGAACGGTGTAATGCACCTCAATGGATTCACCCCTGCTGATTCCAGTGATCCTCCAGCTGTGGCGATCACAACGCTGGGGCTGCAACAGCCGCTCGCCACAACGAGCCCAGAGGCCCTCGAGGTGGCGAACGTAATCACGCTCCAGATAGGAGCCGGGCGTCCAACACGGAAGGCTCAGCTGAAGCTCGTCTCGTGAGGCTGTGACCGTGAGTGTGATCTGAATGCGATGGCGCTCGGGCTCCCGCAGATCAATGGCGTAATGGGGCTGCAGCACGTCAGCGCAGCTGGTCGACCAAGGCGCCGGGACAGGACTGCGCTGCCTTGAGAGCATCCCTAGCGGCATAAGCGCGCGTCAACTTGGAGAGCAGCTGCTGCACCGTGATGTCGTGACTGAGGCGCTCAAGGTCCGCTACGAGGACAAGATTGTTGTTTGCCGCGTCATAACGCCATCCGAGGCGCTGACCACTGGGGAGCTCAAGGTGCAACCGCACCGATTCCGAACCAATGGGCGTGGTGATGACACCATCCCAATGAGGCTTGTGGCCCAGGGACTCAAGGCTGCTCGCCAGCAACTGCTCATCTCGCAGGACGGTGGGCAGGATGGAGAGATGGGACATACCGCAATCCTCTCGGGATCTGACCCTAGCCGTGGCCCGCTGCGAGTGGGAGTGATGGCCTCAGGATCTGGAAGCAACTTCGAGGCTTTAGTGCATCAATGCAGGGCTCAACGTGCGTCCTGCTGCGAAGTGGTGCAGCTAATTGTCAACCGCCCGAACTGCGGTGCCATCGGCAGGGCAAAGCTATTAAACGTCCCATGTCTTCTTCTAGATCACACCAGCTTCAGCAGCCGTGAGGCCCTAGATCGCGCTGTGGTGGAGAACTTCCGGCAGCGGGGCGTTGAGATGGTGGTCATGGCCGGGTGGATGCGGATCGTCAGCCTCGAGCTCATTGAGGCTTTCCCGCAGCGACTGCTCAATATTCACCCGAGCCTGCTACCACAGTTCCGCGGCATGCACGCGATCCGTCAGGCCCTGGAAGCAGGTGTCACCGAGAGCGGCTGCACTGTGCATACGGTGGTGCAGGACGTGGATGCAGGACCAATCCTTGGTCAGGCGCGAGTACCCGTGCTGGCCGACGACACCGAGGCAAGCCTGTCAGATCGCATTCATGCCGCTGAGCACCAACTGCTGCCGGAAGTGGTGCTGCGGCATGCCCGTGAGCTGCTGCTGCAACCCACTCAGGGATAGAAGGGCAGTAGCGGCAATCCAGTTTGCTGAGGCAGGCCGGCCATCACATTGAGACACTGCACCCCCTGACCGGCCTGACCCTTGAGCAGGTTGTCGATCGCACTCATCACCACAACCTGACTGGTGCGTTTATCTACGGCAACTGAGATCAGGGCACGGTTGGTCTGCCTCACCCATTTGGTGGCCGGGTAAGTCCCCACAGGCAAGACTTCTACACAGGGGTGGTCGCGATAGGTGGCCTGATAAACGGTCTTGAGATCCTCAGCGGTCAGGCCGGGATCCCTTAATCGGCCATAGACGGTGGCAAGCAGACCCCGAACCATGGGGATCAGGTGAGGGGTGAACTGCAGCTGGATTGGTCGCCCTGAAGCGCGACTGGCCAACTGTTCGATCTCAGCGGTATGGCGATGCCCCACAACGCCATAAGGAGCCACTGACTCTGAGGCCTCGGCCAGGAGCAGGTGTTCCTTAGCCGCACGACCACCACCCGAGGTGCCGGTCTTGGCATCAATGACGATCCCTTCTCCCTCGATCAGCCCCTGTTGCAGCAAAGGCAATAGCGCCAAAAGGCTGGCTGTGGGGAAGCAGCCCGGAGCACCGACCACACGCGCATCTACGAGCGCCTCACCAGCCCACTCGACCAAGCCATAGATGGCCTCTGAACAAAGGGTCTGATCACTGCGGTTTCGGGTGGCCGCTTCTGAGCTGTAAGTGCTGGCCCATTCGCTGAGGTCGTTGAAGCGGTAATCAGCCGAGAGATCCACCACCCGCACCCCCCTCTCCACCAGGGCAGGTGTCAGTTCACTAGCCAAGCCATTAGGAAGTGAAAGCACGGCCGCATCAGCGACAGCCGCAATGGCTTCAGGGTCAGGGCTCTGCACCACAAGATCGCGATCCAGTGGCAGAAACGGTGTCAGCTCAGACCAGCGATTACCGGCGCTGCGCTCACCACCGAGGAAAGTCACGCTGAAATGGGGGTGATCCTCAAGCAGGCGAAGGGTCTGGAGACCGCCGTAGCCGGATGCTCCGATCACGGCGACACGCTTAATGGAGGGGGTCGCGGCGCTCATGCAACGGCCTGAAGAGCGATGACTTTAGAGACTGACCGCTTGCAATCCCCCGACAGGGAGAGGCTGCGCTCTATAACCAAAGGACAGAAGAGCCGCGAACGATGACTCTCACGGTGGGCACCACCGTCAGCTTTGATCCGATCGAGCGTGCCCTCGAAGCGATCCGCGATGGCGCCTCTGTGGTCGTCGTGGATGACGAGAACCGAGAGAATGAAGGCGATCTAATTTGCGCAGCCCAGTTCGCCACGCCAAAGCAAATCAATTTCATGGCGACCGAGGCCCGAGGGCTGATTTGTCTTGCCATGGAGGGCAGCCGGCTCGATGAACTCGATCTGCCGCTGATGGTGGATCAAAACACTGACAGCAACCAAACAGCCTTCACGGTCAGCATTGACGCGGGGCCGGAAGCAGGGGTCAGCACAGGAATCTCCGCAGAGGATCGCGCTCGAACCATTCAGGTCGCACTACATCCCCAAAGCCGCCCCTCCGATCTACGCCGCCCGGGCCACATCTTTCCGCTCAGGGCCAGGGAAGGTGGAGTGCTCAAGCGAGCTGGTCACACAGAAGCAGCAGTGGATCTCTCCCGGCTGGCGGGTCTGCATCCATCCGGAGTGATCTGCGAGATCCAGAACACTGACGGCTCGATGGCACGCCTACCGCAGCTCGCGGCATACGCACGCGAGCACAACCTCTGCCTGATCTCAATTGCTGATTTAATCCGCTATCGCCTCGAGAATGAGCGGTTCGTGGTGCGAGAAGCCGATGCCGCTCTACCGAGCGAATTTGGTGAATTCCGCGCCATCGGCTATCGCAATCAGCTCGATGGCAAAGACCACGTCGCCATCATCAAGGGAAATCCTGGCGTTAACGGTGAACCCGTGATGGTGCGGGTGCACTCGGAATGCCTCACCGGTGATGCCTTTGGGTCACTTCGCTGTGATTGCCGTCCACAGCTTGAGGCGGCCTTACGCATGATTGAAGCGGAGGGCTCAGGAGTAGTGGTCTATCTGCGCCAGGAGGGCCGTGGGATCGGCCTGATCAACAAATTAAAGGCTTACAGCCTCCAGGATGGCGGCCTGGACACGGTGGAAGCCAACGAACTACTCGGCTTCGCTGCAGACCTACGCAATTACGGCGTCGGGGCGCAGATCCTCTCGGATCTAGGCATCGAGCGGCTACGGCTCATCACCAACAACCCGCGCAAAATCGCTGGCCTGGGCGGCTATGGATTGGTTGTGGTGGACCGGGTGCCGCTGGTGATGAATCCCGGCGAGCACAACGCCAGTTATCTCAAAACCAAGGAGCGAAAGCTTGGCCATTTGCTCAATGGCCAAGGTGCATTGGTGGGCTGGCATGCCAGCAATGGCCCACAACGTCGCCGTGATTTGGAACTTCTGCAGCAGCTCGAGCAGCTCGCCGACGGGTTCGGGCTTGAGATCGAAGTGGAAGACCACCACCGCGTGCGGGCCGTGCTGAGTCAACCCGCCCTATGTCTGCGTCTGATGGCTACCGATGGCGGCGATGTCACATCAGGTGCAATGCGACTGCTGCGCCATCTGGCGGCAAGGATCGATACCTGCAGTCTGCAACTCCTGCTGGGCCCAGATCTTCAACGCAGCGAACATCCGCCAGCCAATCTGGAGCCCAGCCGTTGCAACTTGAAGGAACTCCGCAACGGAGCGGTTGAGTCAATCCCTCTGGTGTCAACGGGACCAGGAGATTCCCCATGGTCCCTGACGCATTGGAGCTAAAGCTCAATCAGCAATCGAGACCGACTTGATTGTGCTGCCTTGACGTAAGGCCAGTACGGCCTCGATATCGCCGGTGTGGCCAAAAACGGTATGAACACCGTCGAGGTGAGGTTGGGCCTCATGGCAGATGAAGAACTGCGAGCCGCCGGTATTAGGACCGGCATGGGCCATCGAAAGGGTCCCGGCCTGGTGCTTCTGACTATTGATCTCACAATCGATCATGTAGCCAGGGCCTCCGGTGCCCGCCATGCCCTTGGCCCCCTCCCGGCTGTTTGGGCATCCGCCCTGGGCCATAAAACCTGGGATTACCCGGTGGAAGGTCAGCCCGTCATAAAAGCCGTCCTTCGCCAGCTTCACGAAGTTGGCCACGGTGTTGGGGGCATCGTTATCGAACAGCTCGAGGGTGATCTGTCCCGCATCGGTGTCCATAACTGCCTTGGTCATCGGTGTGGAGGGCAAAGTAGTGATTCGAACCCTCGCACAGCACGATGTCGACTGCGACTTCCCCCGTGGCGGATCTCCCCACCGCCGTGATCGGTGTGCTGGGTGGGAGTGGCCTCTATGCAATGGAAGGCCTCAGCGAGGTGGAAGAGTTCGTGCTCGAAACACCTTTCGGCCGCCCTTCCGATGCCCTAGTTCGAGGCCGCATCGGCGATGCCACCGTGATTTTCCTGGCACGCCATGGACGCCATCACAGCTACCTGCCCTCCGAGGTCCCTTACCAAGCCAACATCTGGGCGATGCGCAGCCTGGGAGTGCGCTGGATCCTCTCCTGCTCGGCAGTGGGATCCCTGCGTCAAGAGCTGAAACCACTAGATCTGGTGATCCCTGATCAGTTCATCGATCGCACCCATGGCCGTCCTGCCACCTTTTTCGGCCAGGGGGCAGTGGCGCACATCGCTTTTGGAGCACCCTTCTGCCCTGTGCTCTCAAAGCTGCTGAGCGATGCTGTTGAAGCGGTGCTGCCGGCCGATCGGCAGCTGCACCGAGGTGGCACCTACCTCTGCATGCAAGGACCAGCTTTCTCAACTCGAGCTGAATCAGAGCTCTACCGCAGCTGGGGATGTGATGTGATTGGCATGACCAATCACACCGAGGCCAGGCTGGCCAGGGAGGCGGAAATCGCCTACACCACCTTGGCCATGGTCACGGACTACGACTGTTGGCATCCCGAACACGACGCCGTCACCGTTGAGATGGTGATCGCCAATCTGCGCGCCAACGCCGAGACGGCTCAGCAAGTTGTGCGCAAGGCAGCTGCAGCAATTGACCAGCAGAGGCCCGCAAGCAGCGCGCACAGTGCCCTTTGCAACAGCCTGATGACACCGGCCGAGCAGGTACCGAAAGAGACCAGACGCAAGCTGGATCTATTCACCAGCCCCTACTGGGGCCCCTTGAGCTGAGCAGCGCTGTTCTCAAGGGCCAGGCGCAGGTTTCCGCCTGACTGATTCAGTTGCTTCCGGGCCGCCTCAACAGACAGGTCCGAAGCCGCCATCAGCAAAGCCAGCTTGACTGAACCGCCGCTAGCAGCCAATAGCGAGGCCCCCTCATCACGCCCAACACCCGCCAGATCTCCCAGGATGCGTAAGGCACGGTCCTCCAACTTGGCGTTGGAGACCGAAACATCCACCATGCGGTTGCCAAACACCTTGCCCAGGCGGACCATCACGCCTGTGCTGAGAATATTGAGGGCCATCTTGGTGGCGGTTCCTGCCTTGAGGCGAGTGGAGCCGGTCAACAGTTCAGGACCACTCAGCAGACGGATGTCAATGCTGCAGGGCATTGGTGCCTGTTCAGCAGGTACACAAGCCATGGCGATGGCTTCCGCACCGATCTCCAGGGCGTGGCTGAGAGCGCCATGGACATAGGGGGTCGTGCCACCAGCTGCGATGCCGACCAGTGCATCGGCACCCGTGAAATCACGGCTGACGAGATCTTCGCGGCCCCCGGCAAAGGAATCCTCCAATCCTTCAGAGCTGCGGAGTAGGGCGGGAGCGCCACCAGCAAGAACACCCTGAACCAGTTCTGGAGCACTGCAGAAGGTAGGGGGACATTCAGCCGCATCCAGCACGCCCAGCCGGCCTGATGTCCCAGCACCTAAATAAAAAAGGCGACCACCGGCTTGTAGTCGAGCGGCGATCGCATCAATCGCTTGCGCCAGAGCGGAGCTAGCTGCTGCCACCGCTTGCTGAGGCCGGTAATCCTCTTCACAAAACAGATTGACCAGATCGGTGGTTGAAAGGAGATCCAGCTCATGACTGGCGGGATTGGCCTGCTCAGTCAGCAAATGACCGCGATCAAGATTCGGACTCACAGCAGTCCCTCCAGAGAGCGGCGGAAGGCTTCCAAGTCGGCGGCTTCTGCAGCATCACTGGGCTCCTGGGCAGGAGTCAGGGGTTCGTCCTCGCGCCAACCGGAGGTATCAAAGTTCTGCTCTGGTGGTGCCAGCATCCACCGCTCTTCAGCGTTGGCTGGCATGAAACCCTTCGGCACCGACCTCGCCTCATAGCCGGCCTGAGCACAAAAGGACTCAATTTCATCGCGTGGAATTGACTCGACAGTTGCTGTTGGAAAGTCCTGAGCTTCCAACAAGCCGGCGTAGCGCAGTGCGTCGTCTTCCTCCTCAAACAACAACACCACGGTGTGGCCATTGAGCTCAAGCGAATGGATGCCCTCCACGTCGCTACCGGCATCAAAGAGGAGAACGTGAACGCGATCGCTCAAGAGACTCGCTGCCGCTGATCGTTCAGTCTCTC
Source organism: uncultured Synechococcus sp. (assembly GCA_913048995.1). Taxonomy (GTDB): domain Bacteria; phylum Cyanobacteriota; class Cyanobacteriia; order PCC-6307; family Cyanobiaceae; genus RCC307. The sequence goes on from CAJWXK010000021.1 coordinate 19,606, forward strand.
AGCAAATCCCGTAGCCGTGAGTAGAGCGAACTCTCAGCTTCCTGGAGCTCCTCTGGCACGACAAGACGGACCTCGACAATCTGATCACCCCGACGTCCATCGTGCTCAAGACCTTTGCCGCGCAAACGCAGCAGCCGGCCACTAGATGTCCCTGGCGGAATCCTCAATCGCACAGGTCCATCAAGGGTGGGAACCACTGCGGCACCGCCAAGGGCTCCATCAGGAGCCGGTAGATCCAGCCTGTAGAGCACCCGCAGTCCATCTATACGCAGACCATCGTCAGTGCGAACTTGAAGATGCAGAAAGTGATCCCGGCCTCCACGGGCGACACCCTCGAGACGCAAGCGCCAGCCGTCACCAGCCTCAGCCGGTGTCTGCACCTCGACCGCGAGACCTTCGCCGAGATCAACTTCCACCAAAGTCCCTTCAAGAGCCTGATCGGGGCTCAGCTCAACGGTGGTCTCAAGATCGTCATGAGCCATCACCGGAGGGGGCGGTGGCGTTGAGGCCACAGGCCGCCGCTCGCGTGCCTCGTCCTCACGAGAATTCTGACGGCGACCAAAGAGGTGGTCGAGATAATCGTGGAAATCAGGGAAACCACCGCTGAAAGGGTCATGGGCCAGGCCTTCACCAACTCCTGACTCCCAGGCCTCGCGACGGCGAGGATCACTGAGTACCTCATAGGCCTCGTTGATGCGCTTGAAGCGCTCTTCGGCGACCGGATCATTGGAGTTGAGATCGGGATGCCAGCGGCGTGCCTGACGCCGGAAGGCCTGTTTCAGTCGAGCAGGATCAGCCCCCGGCTCCAGTCCCAAAACCTCCCAGTGATCCACGGGCGCAGCAGGGTCCATCGCAGCCGTCAATAGCGCCCCCAGGGATCGTCCCCGCGGCGTCCAGGTGGACCATCCCAGTCATCCCAGTCGTCCTCAGCGAACAACTCATCTTTGAGCGAGCCCAGTGTGCTGCGCAGCCCCTGCAGGGGACCCGCGCCTCCATCAACTTCGCGGCGCTCGGCCGACAAGCGGCGGTTAAGGCCATAGAGGGCCTCTTCTAATTGACTCACCAATAGATCCATTTCTCTGTCATCACCTTGGTCAAGTCCATCACGCAGATCACGGACCGCCAGCTCAACAGCACGCTGCTGCCGCTCAGCCCCATAGGGACCTAGCTCAAGAGCTGCATCGCGCAATCGCCGCTCGGCCTGAGCGATCAGGGTCTCAGCGCGATTACGACGGTCGACAGCGCTGCGACGGCGGCGGTCTTCAAGCGATTGGCTAGCCGCCTCGGCGATCAGTTGATCAATCTCCTGCTGACTGAGATTTGAGCTGCCCTGCACAGTGACGCTCTGGCGCCGTCCGGTGGTGCGATCAGTTGCTGAAACTTGAAGGATGCCGTTGGCATCAACATCAAAAGAAACCTGTACCTGAGGCACTCCACGGGGTGCCGGCGGGATACCGGCCAGACGAAAGCGGCCGAGGGACTTGTTATCCCCTCCCATGGGCCGCTCCCCCTGAAGGACATGGATCTCGACTGAGGACTGATTGGGCTCGGATGTGCTGAACACATCGGAACGTCGCACGGGAATCGGGGTGTTGCGGGGAATAATCGGCTTCATCAGCCCACCGATGGTCTCCAAACCGACTGAAAGCGGAGTGACGTCATTGAGCATCAGATCGCGGAGTTCACCGGTCAGGATCCCGGCCTGAACAGCAGCGCCTATGGCCACCACCTCATCAGGGTTGACGTTCTGGCTGGGTTCTCGCGGCACAAGGGTCCTGACCAGCTGCTGGACCATCGGCATACGGCTTGAGCCGCCCACCAGCACCACTTCATCGATGTCATCTGGCGTCAGGCGTGCATCACGAAGGGCAGCCTGAACCGGCCGCAGCAACCGATCGAGGAGATCAGGGCACAGCGATTCGAAGGTCCGTCGATCCAGGCTGGTTTCCAGATGCAATGGTCCATCAGTGCCAGTGGCGATGAAAGGCAGCGAGATCGTGCTTTTGAGGGTGCCTGAAAGTTCCTGCTTGGTCTTCTCAGCCGCTTCAAGCAGACGCTGAAGCGCCTGCCGGTCCCGGCGAAGATCCACACCATGGGATTGCTGGAACCCCTCAGCCAGCCAGTCAACGATCCGCTGGTCAAAATCGTTGCCCCCCAGCTGTGTGTCACCACTCGTGGCCTTGACATCAAAAACGCCGTTAGCGATACGCAGGATGGAGACATCGAAGGTGCCGCCACCCAAGTCAAAAACCAGGACTGTCTGGGATCGACTGCGATCAAAGCCGTAGGCAAGAGCAGCAGCTGTGGGCTCATTGAGAATTCGCTCGACCGTCAGGCCAGCCAGCCGCCCGGCATCGCGCGTGGCCTGCCGCTGGGCATCGTCGAAATAAGCAGGGACGGTGATCACCGCCGCTTCCACCTCTTCACCGAGGTAGCTGGCAGCGTCATCCACCAACTTCCGCAACAGGCAGCCCACCAACTCTTCCGGTGCGTATTCGCGCTCAGTGACAGGGCAGACGACGCGTACCTGCCCCTGATCGTTAGCGCGGATCGTGTAAGCCACCCCCTGGCTGGCCTCGTCGAGCTCAGTCCAGAGCCGACCGATGAGGCGTTTGAGGTTGGAGAAGGTATTGCGCGGGTTAAGAACAAGCTGGCGTCGGGCTGCCTGACCCACCAACAATTCCTTATCCCGACTGAAACCGACCACCGAAGGAGAGGTCCGCAGCCCTTCGGCATTGGCGACCACGACAGGCCGGCCGCCTTCTAAGACCGCCAGCACGGAGTTGGTGGTGCCCAGATCGATGCCGACGATCCGACCCATGACCGCAAGCAATTTGGCTCAAGTTACTGGTCCCGGCCACGGAGTTCCATCCCCCCTGCGTCACCGGCAAGGAGCAGCAAGCAATGATGCGGCAAAACCCATAACCATCAAATAATCTTGATAGGACGTTCTTAGTCTTGGAAATTTATCTTTAACCAACCGTTAATCCATGATCCTTACCACCTAAATGAACCATTTTTTTTGGTGGCCCATGGCCTTCATGACCAAGTCTTTTGTGATCGGCTCTCTGGCTGTTTTAGGCGCAGCCAGCGCAGCTCCTGCCCTGGCTCAGCAACAGCTGACTGCGACAGGTGCTTCATTCCCTGCACCGATGTTTCAGCAGTGGTTTGAAGAGCTGAAGCAAAACGATGGACCGGTGGTTGACTACACCGCGGTGAACTCAGTTGATGGCATTCGCCAACTGATTGATCTGGAAGTAGATTTCGGTGCAACTGACCGTCCAATTGCTCCAACAACTGCAGATAAAGTCAAGCGTGGCTTGATTCAGATCCCCGTCGTTGGTGGAGCAGTCGCCGTTGGCTACAACAAAAAGGACTGCGATCTCAAGCTGACACAAACTCAGCTGACCAAAGTATTCCTGGGTGAGATCAGTGACTGGAAACAACTCGGCTGCAATGAGGGTCCCATTAAGGTGATCACTCGCTCCGATGCCTCCGGCACAACCCTGGCCTTTACGAAGAGCCTGTCCAGCTGGGACAAGTCCTTCAACGACAAGATCGGCAGTGGGATGCTTGTGAGCTGGCCCATCGGCACCAGCGCGGAGAGCACCGAAGGTGTGACGGATAGCCTGCGCACAACCAAGGGATCCCTTGGTTATGTCAATGTTCCCGCCATCAAAGGAGTGATCAAGGCTGCCGCAATCGAGAACAAGTCTGGCAACTTCATGCAGCCCAACTCGGCAACGGGCATCGCTGCAATTGAGAGCATCAAAGAAGCTGGCCTGACACCCGAAAGCATCAACAATCCCCCAGGTCGTGATGCTTATCCGATTGTGGCCATGAGCTGGCTTCAGGCTTTCGAAACGGGCAATGGCGAAGAGGCCGAAGCCATCCGCAAGACCTTCAAGTTCATGCTCAGCGATCCAGCCCAGAGCCAGGCAGACAACCTTGGTTACGTGCCCCTGCCGGAGAAGCTTCAGCAGGCCGCTCTTGCCGACGTTGAGAACATCAAGAAGTAGATCTCATCTGTGATCTCGCAACCCTCCTTCTGCCGCATTGAGGCAGAAGGAGGGTTTTCCTTATTTGAATAAGATTGCCAGCTATAAGCGCCTTGTTCATTCATAACGAAAGGACAACGAAGTCTTAAAGGCGGGACAAATCATCCTTAAACGCTTTTCTTTATCAAAGGAGCTGACGTCTCGTCTGGCTCTCATGCCCGTCGCCAAAAAGGTCATCGCTCTGAGCTCCCTCGTTGCTCTGAGCGCTGCCGCAATCGCTCCCGCTCTG
>CAJWXK010000022.1 GCA_913048995.1 uncultured Synechococcus sp.
CTGTTCCATTACGGCGAGGAGCGCCTCTCACGCCGCATTGCGCGCCGGCTCAAAGCAGAAGGACCTTGGGATGACGGTGAGCGCGGCACCGCAGCCCTCGCCTATGCCATCGCCGGCTGTTACCCGCCGCGGCAGCGCCATGGGCGGATCCATGCCGCTACTCGCAGCTTCCAGGCCCTACGCATCGCCGTGAACGATGAACTCGGCACGCTGGAAACCCTGCTGAATCAAGCACCGGACTGGCTGGTGGAGGGCGGACGTCTGGCTGTGATCAGCTTCCACTCCCTGGAAGACCGCCTGGTCAAAACCCGCTTCAAAGAAGACGAGCGGCTGCGGGTGATCAGCCGGAAACCACTGATGGCCAGCGATGAGGAAGCCGAGGACAACCCCAGGGCACGCTCAGCCAAGTTGCGGGTCGCTGAACGTCAACGCAGCACCTGAAGCTGCTGATGAATCCATTCCAGGGTGTGATCGATCTGCTCAACCGTTGTGGAGCGACCAAGACCAAAGCGCACCGATGCCGCCGCCTCCTGGCGACTGCGGCCTAAAGCCAGCAACACGTGGGAAGGCTCAGCACTGTCACTGCTACAGGCCGAGCCGCCGCTCACGGCCAGGCGCCGGCGCAGGGCGCTGTGCAGTCGCGCCCCATCCACCCCCTCAAAGCTCACGTTGAGGTTGTGCGCCAGACGCTGATTAGCACTGCCATTGAGCTTCACCCCCCCAAGAGACTGCAATCCCTGCCAGAGCTGGTCACGCAACTGCCCCAGCCGCTGGGCGCGCTCGGGGGCATCAGCCAGGGCGCGGCTGAGGGCTTCCGCCAGCCCCACCACCAATGGCAACGGAGTGCTGCCGCTGCGCAGCCCCCCCTCCTGACCGCCGCCATGCAACTGGGGCATCAACTCCACCCCTGGCGCCACCACCAGCGCTCCCACACCTTTGGGCCCATAAAACTTGTGGCTGCTGAGGCTGAGCAGATCAATACCCAGCTCCAACGGCTCGAAGCGCCGATGGCCCACCAGCTGAGCCCCATCGACATGAAAGGCGATCCCGCGGGCTCTGCAGATTGCTGCAATAGCTTCCAGCGGTTGCAACACACCGATTTCGTTATTGGCTGCCATCACACTCACGAGCACGGTGTCGACTCGCAGAGCCATCTCCAGCTGGGCTAGATCCAGCAAGCCATCAGACGCCACCGGCAAGACGGTGAGTGCAAAGCCAAGGCGCTCGAGGTAGCGGCAGGGATCCAGCACCGCCCGGTGCTCCGTGGCAACCGTGACGATGTGGCGGCCCCGGCCAAGGCGTGCTTCGCACAGCCCCTTGATCGCCAGATTGTTGGCTTCAGTGGCACCGCTGGTGAGTACCACCGCCTCAGGGGGCACCGCCAGTGCAGCCGCCAGCTGCTCTCGGCTGCACCCCAGCTGCGCTGCAGCCTCAAGCCCAGGGCGATGCAGCCGGCTTGAGGGATTGGCAAAGCCATCGCTCCACCAGGGGGCCATCGCGGCCACCACCTCCGGATCGCACGGGGTGGTGGCCTGGTGATCGAGGTAGATCGAAGCAGCGGCCACTGGAGGCCCCACAGGGGCTCGGTTGATCCCATGCTGGCGACACTTCGATGGCATCAGCCATGAACCGCCTCTGGTTCACTGTGCAACCGCTGCTGGCCCTCGCAGCCGCCACACCCTTGCTGGCCCAGGGTTTTGCCTTTGAAACCAAACAGCAGGACCCCTCCCGCTATCGCCCGCCCGGCCTCAAGATCCTCAGCCAGCGGGCAGTGCCCTACGGCGAAGAAGTGCTTGGCGTCTATGCCATCCGCGACGCCGAGGACATCGAGGAAGGCAAACGGGTCAAGGTGTGGCATGAAAAAGGCGCCGACCTGAAGGTCCGCAACGAGACCATTCGCTGCGACACCACCAATCCCATGCGCATCACCAGCACCGGCAGCCAAATGCTGATGCTGGAGCTCAATCCCGGCGGTGCGGTGGCACCCCACAATCTGGAATCACACCTGATCTGGTGGGCAGCCTGTGTACCGGACTTAGCCGGCAAGGACCCCAACAGCCTGCAGGCTGAAGCCCTCAAGCTGGGTTACTCAGGCATGAAAATCGAGCGCAGCCATTCCCTTCCGGGGAACCCTCGATAAAGTCCGCTGGCCCGCCGGAGCCTGCGCCATGGAGAGCCCCCCCAGCAACGATCCGGCCCAGGAGCTCCTCAACGCCCCACCGCGTGTACTGCTGGTGGATGACGAGCCCGGCCTGCGCACAGCGGTGCAGGCCTATTTCGAAGACGAGGGTTTCATCGTCAGCACCGCCAGCGATGGAGAAGAGGGCTGGGAGAAGGCCCAGGCCGAGGTGCCCGATGTAGTGCTCAGCGACGTGATGATGCCGCGGGTCGATGGCTTTGGCCTGCTCAAGCGGTTGCGGGATGACGAGCGCCTCGGCGGCACCCCCGTGATCTTCCTCACGGCCAAGGGCATGACCTCCGATCGCATCGCGGGCTTCCGCGCTGGAGTTGATGACTACATCCCCAAACCATTTGATCCCGACGAGCTGGTAGCCCGCGTGCGCAACGTGGTGCAGCGTCAGGAGCGGTTGCTTCGCGAAGCGGCCCGCTACGCCGACACCGACCTGGGCCAGATGGCCAAGCAGATCGGTGAAATCCGCACCATGCTCCAGGGCGGCGGCGGCCGAACAGCCGGACAAAATGTGGATCACGCCTTCACGCCGCGGGAAGCCAGCGTGCTGCAACTGGTGGCCGAAGGGCTAATGAACAAGGAGATTGCCCGCCAGCTAGAGACATCGATCCGCAACGTCGAGAAATACGTCAGCCGCCTGTTTGCCAAGACCGGCACCTCCAGTCGCACCGAACTGGTGCGCTATGCCCTGGAGCACGGCCTGGTGCAGTGAGCTCCTGGCGTCCGGCGGCCCTGAACGCTGGCTGGACCTACCGCCACCGGATACAACCCAGCGAGCAGGGCCAATCGCTGCTCGTCCTATTGAGCAGCCGCTGGCACCACTCAAGTCCATCCAGGTGGGCCGAGCGCCTGGCAGCCGGGGAGCTGTTCTGCAACGGCACTGTCCTGCGGAGCGACCAGGACGCCGTCAACGGAGATGAACTCATTTGGGAACGACCTCCCTGGCGGGAACCGGCCGTACCCGATCAGTGGACCGTGATCCATGACGACGGCGATTTGCTGGTGATCAACAAGCCCTCGGGCTTACCGGTCATGCCTGGCGGCGGATTTGTGGCCCATACCCTCACCGCGCTACTGGCTGATGAGGCACGCCCGGTGCATCGCTTAGGGCGTTTCACTTCAGGGCTGCTGCTCTGCGCTCGCAGCAGCAGCAGCCGCGCCCGCCTATCGGCGCAACTGCGGGAGCATGAAGGCGACAGCGATGCCCTCACAAAGGAGTACCGGGCCCTGGCTCAGCCCAACCCGCAACTGCACGGCCAGCAACAGCTCGAGGTGACGTCAAGTGTGATGCGCCACCCACACCCAAAGCTCGGCTGGGTGTGGGGACCTCAATGGGACGATCCGGCCCAAGGCCTAGCCGCCCGCTCCAGTCTCACCCTGCTGGAAATTCGCCCTGAGGCGGACCTGCTGCAAGTGCGCATCCATAGCGGCCGCCCCCACCAGATCCGCATCCATCTGGCCTGGCTGGACACCCCGCTTCTGGGGGATCCCCTCTATCTGGGCGAGGGACGCATCAATCCAGAGGCCACACCCGGCGATGGGGGTTACCTGCTGCACGCCCATCGCTTGGAGGGGGTTCAGCACCAAGGGGCTGAGCTGGCCTTCACGGCTGAGCCACCACGGCTGCTTCAGGCACGCACGAACTCAATTAAGCGCGAGAAGTAAAACGGGGCTTGATTGAGCTGGCGCCGTTTTGGCTCAAAGCCGCAGGCTTGAGCAGCCGCCACGATGCCCTGCTCCTTGAGCGTGTAAGCCCGGGTGGTCTTACTAGGTCCGGGGAAGAGCTGACCAATGCCCTTAAGCAACGCCAGCAACGGGGTATAGGGCGCGAAGCTGACGATCAGGCGCTGCTCAGCCATCGCCGCCAGGTGGCGCACCATCGCCTCAGCCTGGGGCTGGGGGTAATGGATGAACACATCAAGGCAGATCACCGTGTCGTATCTCCCCTCCAGGTTCTCAAGATCCGAAGCACTGAATGTCAGGCGGCCATCGCTAAGGCCAGCAAGTTCAGCGCGGCGCGCAGCTTCATCCACCATGGCTTGCGAAAGGTCGCTGGCGGCAATGGAACCTGCTCCCAGCGCAGCCAAAGGCAGGCTGAGACTGCCAACCCCGCAGCCGGCATCGCAGAAGCTGCGGCTCGCCACATCAGCATCGTCCTTTAGCCAGGCCAGCACCGCGTCGACTGTCTTTTGGTGGCCGATGCGGATGTTGCGCTGCACCCGATTCACCTCGGTGCTGTCGCTGTAAATCCGATTCCATCGATCGAACCCGGTGGTCTCGAAGTAGCCCTTGACTTCGCGCTTCTCATCAGCGGCCCGCGCGGTGTCCTGGCTAGCAGCAGAGCTCATGGATCAGGCAACAGCGAGCTGGGACCTTACCCGTTCCGCTGCCAGTGCAGGGGCTGCCCTGGCAGCGCCCTCCAGCGCAGGGTGGCCTTGAACTCAAGGCCCATCAGCTGCTGTTCGACCGCGGCATCGCTACCAAGCACATGGCGTGGCAGCACCGTGGCAGCAGCGATTGCAGCGCCAGCATCGCCGGTCCAGCCCGCCAGACGGATCGCCCCCTGCAGCAACGTCAAGGTGGTCCCCGCCAGGGTGCCGTCCTCCAGACGACAGCTATCGCCTCGCACCTCAATGCGTCGCTCATCCCAGGGGTAGCTCCCCGGTGGCAGGCCGTAGGGAGCCAGGGCGTCGCTGACCAACACCACCTGCTCAGGCCAGAGCCGCTGCAGCAAGACCGCCATCGCCGGCGCCACATGCACCCCATCGGCGATCAGTCCCAGGGCCACAGGCGGACTGCCCAGCAAGGCACCCACTGGGCCAGGGGCGCGGTGATGCAGGCCCGGCATCGCATTAAAGGTGTGGGTGAGCATCCGCACGCCCTGGCGGTAGGCGCGGCGAGCGGTGACCTCATCAGCGGTGCTGTGGCCCAGGCTCACCACCACACCCAGCTCGTTCAACCGCTCGATCACGGCATCTGCACCCTGCAGCTCCGGCGCCAGGGTCACCAGAGCAATGCTGTCCTCAAAACCATTGATTCGCTCCTCGAGGGCCGCCAGCGAGGGGGGGCAGAGATGCTCAGCAGGATGAGCTCCGCGCCGTTCAGGGGCCAGAAACGGCCCCTCCAGATGGGCCCCCAACAGACGACACCGGCCTGGGCGGTGCTGCCGACGCGCCTCAGCCAACACCGCCAGACCTTGGCGCAGGGGTGCCACCGGACAGGTCACAAAAGTGGGGGCAATCGCCTCCACCCCATCGCGCCAAAGCAGCTCCAGGAATTCCAACAACTTGGGCAGTTGCTCTTCGGTTAGCTCCGGGAAAGGCACTCCCAGCCCACCGTTGATCTGCAGATCAATGCCCGCCGGGCTGAGCCAATCCCCCTGCCAATCGACACCAATCGCATGGCTGCCATCACGCAGAGGTTCAAGGGAGGCGATCAAGCCGTCCTCATCCACACCCAGCCGCCACCTCCGCTGAGACGCACCAGCGGGTTCCGGCAAACGCAGATTCGTGTGCCACTTCATCGCTGTGTGGTGAGAATGCCCGCAGAAGCAGTCTGCCGATGGCTGAGGGACCGCAGGTGGGAGTGGTGATGGGCAGCGATTCGGATCTGCCCTGCATGCAAGGTGCCATCGCTGTGCTTGAACGCTTTTCTATCCCCCATGAAGTGCGGGTGCTCTCAGCCCATCGCACACCCCTGGTCATGAGCGACTACGCCCAGCAGGCAGAGGAGCGGGGACTGCAAGTGCTGATCGCCGGTGCCGGCGGAGCCGCCCATCTCCCGGGCATGGTGGCCGCCCTCACCACCCTGCCCGTGATCGGCGTGCCTGTGCAAAGCAAGGCGCTTTCAGGGGTCGATTCCCTTTACTCGATTGTGCAAATGCCCGCTGGCATTCCAGTCGCCACCGTCGCGATCGGCAATGCCACGAATGCAGGCCTGCTGGCGCTGCAGATCCTGGCCCTGCAGCAGCCGGCCCTGAGGCAGCAGCTGCACCGCTACCGAGGCGAGCTAGCTGAAATGGTGGCCGGCAAGGATGCTCGACTGCAGGATCTGGGCAGTAGCGCCTACCTCCAGCAGCAGGCCTGAAATGAACTTCCCCCGCTGGCTGCGCCTGAGCCTGGTTCTGCCGCTTTTGGGGGTGAACCTGTTTGTGCTGCGCCAGGTGATGCTGCGGCTGGCACCCTTCCCTGCCCTGTTTTTGGCCGCTGCCCTCATCGCTTTCCTGCTCGACATTCCCGGGCGCTGGCTACAGCAGCGTGGGCTGCCGCGTCCCCTCAGCCTGCTGCTGGTGCTGGGACTCACCGTCAGTGGGGTCACTTTGGGAACGATTGTTCTGGTGCCGCTGCTGCTGCAGCAGCTGGGTGATCTGATCAATGCACTTCCCGGCTGGCTGACGCAGGCCCAAGAGCAGCTCAACCGTCTGCAGGAACTAGCTGATCAGCGCGGTTGGCCGACCGATCTGAGCCCATTCACAGACAACCTGTTGCTACGGGCAACACGGCTGGCCAGCGGCCTGAGCCAGCAGCTACTTGGTCTTCTCAGTGCCACCTTGGGTATCACCGTCAACACCGTGATCGTGCTGGTGCTGGCTGTGTTCCTGCTGCTGGGGGCTGACTCCATCGCTGCTGGCCTAGCCCGCTGGATTCCAGCTGACTGGCGTGAGCTGGTGGTGGGCAGCCTCAACCGCACCTTTCGCGGCTACTTCGCTGGGCAGGTGCTGCTGGCCCTATTGCTCAGCCTGGCTCAGGTGGTGGTCTTCTCACTCCTGCAGATTCCTTACGGGGTGGTCTTTGCCCTGCTGATCGGCTTCACCACCCTGATCCCCTATGCCAGCGCGCTGACGATCGTGATCGTCAGTGTGGTGCTGACGGTGGAAGACCCCCGCACTGGTCTTGAAGTGCTGGCAGCAGCAATCACGGTGGGCCAGATCGTTGACCAGCTGATCGCTCCACGACTGGTGGGGACAATCGTGGGGCTGCATCCGGCTTGGGTGCTGTTCAGCCTGCCGCTGGGAGCGCGCCTCGGAGAACTGCTTGGCGTGGGGACCCTGCTGGGGCTTCTGCTGGCCGTGCCCCTGGCCAGCGTGCTCAAGACCGTTTTGGATGAGACCTATCTCAGGCTCCAGCCTTCAGAACCCCCTTCTCCTCCAACAGGCTGAGTACGGAAGCCACACTTTCCTCGATGGACTGGCTTCCGGTATCCACCTGCAGCTCAGGCGCTTCAGGAGCCTCATAAGGACTGGAGATTCCAGTGAATTCCTTGATCACCCCAGCCCGAGCCTTGGCATAGAGCCCCTTGGGATCGCGGTCCTCGCAGACCGCCAGATCCGCGGCGCAATACACCTCGATGAAATCACCATCGGCCACCAGGGCCCTGGCCTTGTCCCGGTCAGCACGGAAAGGGGACACAAAGGCAGTCAAGGTGATCACCCCGGCATCAACAAACAACTTCGCCACTTCGCCGATCCGACGGATGTTCTCCTCGCGGTCTGCATCGGAAAAGCCCAGGTCGTTGCAGAGGCCATGGCGGATGTTGTCACCATCAAGCACATAGGTGGCCAGGCCACGCTCAAACAGAACCGCATTAACGGCATTAGCCAGGGTGCTTTTACCGGAACCCGAAAGGCCGGTGAACCAGAGGATCACGCTGCGATGTCCCCGCTGGCGGCTACGGGCCTCCCGATCCACCGACGCTTCGTGCCAGACGATGTTGGTGGCGGCGGCCATGACCTGTTCTGCTCAATGGGGGGCCATTGTCACCCCCCAGCTTGCTTGGGTCTGAAACCCTGCTGCTCCAAGGTCTGAAGCACCTTGGTCACTTGATCTCCCTGCAGCTCGATCACTCCATCTTTGAAGCTGCCGCCGCTGCCGATAGCCCCCTTGAGCTGTTTGAGCAAAGCCTTGGCATCGGCATCGGTCAGTTCAAGGCCAGTGACCTGCGTAACGGTCTTTCCCTTCTTGCCAGCCCGGGTGCGCTGCACCCGAACCCGTTGCTGTGCCCGCGGTGTCTGTGGCACCTCAGGCTGAGCGCGTCGCAGGGCCGCTGGATCACTGCTGAACTCGCTCCAACCCCCCTTGCCCATGGTTGATGGCTCGCTTAGCTGAGTGTGCATCCCCTTAGCCCTCTCCATGGACCTGCCCACGCCACCGGTGAACGTGCAGGTGGTGCAGCTGCAGTTCGGAGATCCCTATGGCAAGGACACCTGCGCACGCGTTGGCATCAATCTCGATGGCCAGTCCTTAGGCCCTGCTCCCTCCAGCAGCTGCCGAGAAGGACGGGGCAAGATCGAAATTCTGGAGCCCTATGGCTGGCCTCCCCTGGCTCCACCTGCTCCCTAGGCTGACGCCAGTTGTTCCGGCGCCGGTGACCAGCACCCTGCCTTCTGCTGAATCTCTGCAGGCATCGGCGCGTCCCGATGGCCTCGGCCGTTTTGGTCGCTACGGAGGCCAGTACGTCCCAGAAACCCTGATGCCCGCTCTGGCCGAACTGGAGCAGGCTGCAGCTAAGGCATGGCAGGACCCCACTTTCACCGAACGGCTGAAGGAGCTGCTGCGCACCTATGTGGGCCGTCCCAGTCCCCTCTATGAAGCTGAACGCCTCAGCGATTACTACAGCAGAAGCGATGGCGGACCGCGCATCTGGCTCAAGCGCGAGGACCTCAATCACACCGGCGCCCACAAAATCAACAACGCCTTAGGCCAGGCCCTTCTAGCCCTGCGAATGGGCAAAAAGCGGATCATCGCTGAGACCGGTGCTGGTCAGCATGGGGTGGCCACTGCAACGGTTTGCGCACGTTTCGGGCTGGAGTGCGTGATCTACATGGGCGCTGAGGATATGCGCCGCCAGGCCCTCAACGTTTTCCGCATGCGATTACTAGGGGCGACAGTGCAGCCGGTGACCGCGGGCACCGCCACGCTCAAGGACGCCACCAGCGAAGCGATCCGCGACTGGGTCACCAATGTGGAAAGCACCCATTACATCCTGGGTTCCGTCGCCGGCCCGCACCCCTACCCAATGCTGGTGCGCGATTTCCACGCGGTCATCGGGGAAGAAGCGAAACAGCAGTGCCAGGACGCCTTCGGGGGCCTGCCGGACGTCCTGCTGGCCTGTGTCGGCGGCGGATCCAATGCCATGGGACTGTTCCACCCCTTCGTGGCGGATACCAGCGTGAGGCTGATCGGCGTGGAAGCAGCCGGAGAGGGAGTGGCCAGCGGCCGTCATGCCGCCACCATTACGGAAGGCCGCACCGGTGTGTTGCACGGTGCCATGAGCCTGCTGCTTCAGGACGATGAGGGGCAAGTGGTGGAAGCCCATTCCATCAGCGCCGGTCTGGACTACCCCGGAGTTGGCCCTGAGCACAGCTACCTTCGCGAAATCGGACGCGCCGAGTACGGCGCTGTCACCGACGCTGAGGCACTTGAGGCCCTGCAGCGCCTCAGCCAGCTGGAAGGAATCATCCCCGCCCTTGAAACGGCCCATGCCTTCGCCTGGCTGGAGACCCTCTGCCCCACGCTTGCGCCTGGCACCGAGGTGGTGATTAACCTCTCCGGCCGAGGTGACAAGGACGTCAACACTGTCGCCGAGCGCCTAGCCGATCAACTCGGCGGTTAAGCCACGTTCAGCCCAGCAGCCGACTGAGGCTGGCAGCCACGGACTGCACCGCAGCACAGGCATTGGCGTACGCCATCCGCATCGGCCCCACCAAAGCCACCTGACCTTCCGCGCCACTGCGGGAGTGATAGCGGGCCTGCACCACAGCGCAGCCATCAAGCGCTGGGTTGGGGTGTTCCCCACCAATCCAGACCCCCCCAAAAGCCTGGGCATCGCGAGGGGTCAACAGCTCATGGGGACACTGCTCCACCAGCTCGAGCAGGGGCCGCAAGCTCAGAGGCCGACTGAACTCCGGCTGGGCCAGGAGGCCTGTCAGTCCAGTGGTTAATGCGCCCTCCGCTAGGCGGTTGCGGCCGCGGTTATGACTCTCAAGAGCCTGCTGTAGTGAAACTCCACCCGCCTGCAACTGAGAGGGCAGGGACTCCCAGGGAATTGCCGTGACGGAGGCATGGGCCTCTTGCAGCTGCCCATTGAGCCAACGCTCGAGGGCCTCAAGCTCGAGCGGACTCACCTGCGGCAGCCTGAGGTTGAGGCTGCTACTGACCGCTGAGCTCTCCACCAAAAAGACCAGCAAACGATCACCGCTAATCACCAGACGCAGTGCCTTGAGCTGCGGCTGTGGCCGCTGGGGGCGGGTGATCACACTCAGCAATCCAGTGAGATCGGCCAGCCGTCTGGCCAGGTGCTGCAGCAGATCCTCTAGAGCAGCCCACTGCAGGCTCAATTCAGCAAGCTCACGCTGCAACTGAGCGACGGCCGCGCCAGGTTCAGGCAACAGGCAATCAACGTAATGGCGATAACCCTTGGCGCTGGGCACGCGCCCAGCGGAGGTATGGGGCTGTGTCAGAAGCCCTTTCTGCTCCAATGCCACCATCGCGGAGCGCACCGTGGCCGGTGAGGCATTAAGCCCAAAACGCCTCACGAGCGTGCGACTGCCCACCGGCTCCACAGTGTCGACGTAGTGCTGCACCGTGGCCTGCAACACCTGCTGCTGGCGCTGGGGCAGTGGAGGCACAGCACAGTTCGATTACGAGACTGATCGTACGCAAATCAGTAGCGGGGCACCGTGGGATCGACGGCAACACTCCAAGCATCAATTCCGCCTTCGAGATTCCAGACCCGCTGACGTCCCTGGGTTTCCATCAACCAGCAGGCGAATTGCCAGCTACGAATGCCCGCGTGACAGAGCACGACGAGATCCCGCCCAGCAGGCAACTGCTCCTCCAGCTGCGGAAGCCATTGCTGCGAAGCACTAAGGGGTAAATGCACCACCTCCGGCAGGGCGGCCAGAGCCAGCTCCTGAGGTTCGCGAACATCCACCAGCAAAGGCGGTTCTGAGCCCTGCAGCCAACGCTGCAGATCCGTGGCACTGATCGTCTGGGGCTGGGGCAAAGCTGGCCTGGACATCCATCGCCAAGGATGATCGATGGATACGGCATGGAGAGCCGGGGAGTGAACACATTCCGCCCGCCGCTGGCAGTGCTGCTGGCTATCGCGATCAGCCTTGGGGCCCTTGGCCTGGGGGGATGGTGGTGGCTGCAACGCCAAAGCCCCCTGCAGTTGCAAGCTCAACGACTGGAAACCCCGGTCACTGCACGCTTTCTGCCCCGCAGCGCCAACTTGAGCGTGGTGCTGGAAATCGACCCGGCGATGCTGCCGGCCTATGGCCGCGCAGTGGCACCAGCTCGGCAGCGCAGCGAAGCAGCCGAGCAGCTAACCCAACTGCGCGATGGCCTCTTTCTCACTGCAGGCCTGGACTACACCACCGAGCTTTCGGACTGGCTCGGAGACGAAAGCAGCCTGTCGCTGCGAGCCGGTTCTAACTCCAAGGCCGGTGCCAGCTGGGTGCTGGCACTGACCAGCCGCAACGACAACGGTGGGCGCCAGTTCCTGCAGCGCTTCTGGCAGAGCCGCAGCCTTGCAGGAAGTGATTTGGAGATCTCCCGCTACCGCGGCCTCGGGGTGATCAGTAGCCCCGGCCAGCGTCACCAGGGACGGCCCAACAGCAACAGTCCCGCTGCGAGCTACCCACCTCGGGCCACAGCACTCGTTAATGACCAGCTGGTTCTGCTGGCCTCCAGCCGCAGCGCCCTCGAAGAAGCCCTGGACGCCTCCCAAGAAGAACCCCTGAATCTGGGGGCCGATGCATTGCTGAATGACTGGCTGGTGCAGGAGCCCAAGGGGGTGGCTCTGGTGCGCGGAGATGCAACCGGCCTGAGCCAACTGCTGGGGCTGCCTAGCGAGCTGCGGCAGAACGAGCCCATCGAGGAGTTAGTAGGCAGTGTGCAGCTGCAGCGCCGCGGCCTACAGCTTGAGGCCCGTCTTGCCGCTGGTCACCCAAATCCACCTCCGGGCCTAAGTAGAGATGACCTCCAACTGCTCGAGCAACTGCATCTACCGCTAGAGCGCCTGAGCATTAGCCAGCCGGACTCTCCTATGCCTGCACTCTTCGAACTGAAGGCAGGGCCGGAAGACATGCTGCTACCGGAACTGCAGAGCAGACGTGATGGCGTCATGCTGCAGGGCCGTGTTGGCGATGGTTCCGGTTGGCTAGCAGGAAGCCCCGGCGACCACCCAGAAGCCACAGCGGTTGATTCAGCCCTGGCCTCCGAAGGGTTCGATGCTGCCAGCCTGGGAGAACTCAAAGTCTGGAGTCACCTCACCGGCCAGAGCGACCGCCAAGGTCAGCTCAAGGCCCAGGTGGCAGGTGCGACCGGCAGCGATGGCGAGCTGCGCTGGTGGAGCAACAACCTCACGGTTCTGCGCCAGCAGCTTCAGCGACGCGGCTCCAGCCCAGGGCCTGCGGCGCGGCTAAAGGAGATCGCTCCTGAAGGCACAGCCCAGGCACTGCTGGCCCTCGATGCGGCGGGCAGCAGCGACCTGCTATCGGGCTGGCCCCTCTGGCGTGGTCTGCAGCTGATTGCCGGCCGACCTCTAGCGCCGGCCCTGGAAGGAATGGAGCTGGCGTTATCGGAAGATCAGAACACGACCTCTCTGCTCGCGAAGCTGCACTTCCACTGACGCCATGGCCCGAGAACTGCTGCTGATCCGCCACGGCATCGCCGTCGAGCGAGGCAGTACCGCCACCGATGAAGAACGTGCCCTAACCGCTGAGGGACGAGCTCGCACCCGCAAAGTGCTGCAACGACTTGAGAAGTTGGATCTGAGCTGTGGGCCGCTGGTGAGCAGCCCCTTGGTGCGCGCTCGCCAGACCGCTGAGCTGGCCTTGCAGCTTGAGCTGGGAGACACGCTGAGTTTCAGTGATGCCCTATCACCAGGTCATGATCCGATGCCGCTGCTGCTGGAGCTGCTGGAGGAGCCCTGGAAGCGGCTGGGGCTGTTCGGCCATGAACCGGATCTGAGCCAACTGGCCAGCCACCTCATGGGATGCAGCACCAACAGCATCCAGCTCAAGAAGGCCGGCGCCGTGCTCCTGGAATTGGAACTACCCGAGCCTGAGCCTGGCAGTTGCCAGCTCAGGCTGCTGCTCAGTCCAAAGGTGCTGCTGGAGGGAAAGAATTGATCGGTGCTTTGCGCGTAGCCTCGCTTCAGCAACCGCAGCGTTTGACAGGTCGATGAGTGTGGCCCCCACCGGTTTCCGTCCTGGGCTTGAGGGCGTGCCCGCCACCCAGTCGGCGATCAGCAACATTGATGGCCAGCGGGGGATCCTCAGCTACCGGGGGTACCGCATCGAGGATCTGGCGGCCCGCAGCAGCTTCCTAGAAACCGCCTATCTACTGATCTGGGGGGAGCTGCCCGATCCCGAAAAGCTGCGGGATTTCCAATACGACGTGCAAATGCACCGGCGGGTGAGCTTCCGCATCCGGGACATGCTCAAGTGCTTTCCTGCTAGCGGGCACCCCATGGATGCGCTGCAAGCCAGCGCCGCATCCCTAGGTCTGTTTTATGCCAATCGCGCGCTGGATGATGAGGACTACATCCGCGGCGCTGTGATGCGCCTGCTGGCCAAGATCCCGACGATGCTTGCCGCCTTTCACATGATCCGCCGCGGCCAGGATCCGATTCAGCCCCGTGATGATCTGCCCTATGCATCGAACTTCCTTTACATGCTCACGGAGCGGGAACCTGACCCGCTAGCAGCCCGCATCTTCGATGCGTGTTTGGTGCTGCATGCCGAACACACCCTCAACGCCAGCACCTTCAGTGCCAGGGTCACTGCAAGCACGCTTACAGACCCCTATGCCGTGGTGGCATCGGCGGTGGGCACCCTGGCAGGCCCCTTACATGGCGGAGCCAACGAGGACGTGCTGCTGATGCTCGAGGAGATCGGCAGCGAAGACCGGGTCGAGGACTTTCTTGATGAGGCCATCAGCGCACGCCGCAAGGTGATGGGCTTCGGGCACCGCGAATACAAGGTCAAGGATCCGCGGGCATCGATTCTTCAGGGGCTGGCCGAGAACCTGTTTGATCGGTTCGGCCACGACAAGATGTACGACGTGGCCTGCAGACTTGAGGCCGTTGCCTCCGAACGGCTCGGGCCCAAGGGCATCTATCCGAACGTGGATTTCTACTCCGGACTGGTGTACCGCAAGCTCGGCATCCCCACCGATCTGTTCACCCCCGTCTTCGCCCTGGCCCGGGCCGCTGGCTGGCTGGCCCACTGGAAGGAACAGCTGGGAGCCAATCGGATCTACAGACCAACGCAGTTGTACACCGGCGCGAGCGAGCGGGATTGGCTGCCGTTGGAGCAGCGATGCGGCGACAATGAAGTCCCGACTGGGTAAGTTTCCCCAATCGGTCTGTGGCGATGAGCTCAACGTTCACCCTTGATCTCGAAACCGGCTTCCGTGGCCTGCTCGAGGCCGGCGGCATTGGTCCAGGTGTCAGCCGTCTGATCTGGCTGCCTCTGCCAATGCTGCTGGTACTCGTTGCCGCAGTGGTGGGTGTGCTCGTCACGGTATGGCTGGAGCGCAAGATCTCAGCTGCAGTGCAGCAGCGCATCGGCCCTGAATACGCCGGCGCGCTGGGCATCCTCCAGCCCCTGGCTGATGGCCTCAAGTTGCTGGTCAAAGAAGACGTGATTCCCGCCCGGGCTGACGGGCTGCTGTTCACCCTCGGCCCGGTGCTGGTTGTGGTGCCAGTGATCCTTTCCTGGCTGATCGTTCCCTTTGGCCAGAACCTGCTGATCAGCAATGTGGGCGTGGGCATTTTTCTCTGGGTTGCCCTCAGCAGCATCCAGCCCATCGGGCTTCTGATGAGCGGCTACGCCAGCAATAACAAGTACTCCCTCTTGGGTGGCCTGCGCGCAGCCGCCCAGTCGATCAGCTACGAGATCCCCCTGGCCCTGGCAGTGCTGGCGGTGGTGATGATGAGCAACTCCCTGAGCACCATCGACATCGTCAATCAGCAGACCGGCGCCGGAATTCTGAGCTGGAACATCTGGCGCCAACCTGTTGGCTTTCTGATCTTCTGGATCTGCGCCCTGGCTGAATGCGAACGACTGCCTTTTGACCTCCCTGAGGCGGAAGAAGAACTGGTGGCCGGATATCAGACCGAGTACGCCGGCATGAAGTTCGCCCTCTTCTATCTCGGCAGCTACATCAACCTGGTGCTCTCGGCCCTGCTGGTGTCTGTGCTTTACCTGGGAGGCTGGGGCTTCCCGCTGCCAGTTGAGACCCTCGCTGGCTGGCTTGGACAGCCCATCGATGCCCCGCTTGTGCAAGTCATCACAGGTTCGGTGGGCATCGTCATGACCGTTCTGAAGGCCTACCTGCTGGTGTTTTTTGCAATCCTGCTGCGCTGGACCGTGCCCAGGGTGCGGATC
The DNA here is from genome assembly GCA_913048995.1 of uncultured Synechococcus sp. Classification (GTDB taxonomy): domain Bacteria; phylum Cyanobacteriota; class Cyanobacteriia; order PCC-6307; family Cyanobiaceae; genus RCC307. Next base: position 15,588 of record CAJWXK010000022.1, read on the forward strand.
GACCAGCTGCTTGATTTCGGCTGGAAATTCCTCTTACCGCTCGCCCTGGTCAACTTGCTGGTGACCGCCGCCTTAAAGCTGGCATTCCCTGACGTGTTCGGCGGCTGAACCCGCCTAGCTCCCCTCCGGGTCATGATTGATCCGACGCCGTTTCGCCTCGTTCCCCCTCGCCTCCATGTTCGGCTTCCTCAAGCAGGTCGGTGACTACACCCGCGATGCGGTCAGCGCGAGCCAGAACATCGCGCGTGGCCTGTCTGTGACCTTCGATCACCTACGCCGCCGGCCGGTGACGGTGCAGTACCCCTACGAGAAACTGATCCCCTCGGAGCGCTACCGCGGCCGGATCCACTACGAGTTCGACAAGTGCATCGCCTGCGAGGTTTGCGTACGGGTTTGCCCCATCAACCTGCCGGTTGTCGACTGGGTGATGAACAAGTCCACGAAGAAGAAAGAGCTGCGCAATTACTCAATCGATTTCGGTGTCTGCATCTTCTGCGGCAACTGCGTGGAGTACTGCCCCACCAACTGCCTCTCCATGACTGAGGAATACGAGCTGGCCGCTTTTGATCGCCACAGCCTCAACTACGACAATGTTGCCCTCGGCCGACTGCCGACGAGCGTGACCACTGACCCCGCAGTAGTGGCCCTGCGGGAGCTGGCCTACCTGCCCAAAGGCGAGATGGACCCCCACACCGTCGACCCAGCAAGTCCACGGGCGGGCAAACTGCCTCAGCAGGTGCTTGAGGGCCTGCCCAAGCCGGAGGAGACCAAGAGCTGATGCCACCTCTCGCCGAACTGACCCAGCTGATCGTCTTCGCGCTGCTGGCTGCCGCCGTGCTCGTTGGCGCCATTGGGGTGGTGATCCTGCCCAACATCGTCTACTCCGCCTTCCTGCTGGGGGGGGTCTTCCTCGCCGTCGCGGGGCTCTACCTGCTGCTGAATGCGAGCTTCATCGCCGCCGCCCAAGTCCTGATCTACGTGGGTGCTGTAAACGTGCTGATCCTGTTCGCGATCATGCTCGTCAACAAGCGTGAGGCGATGGGCGCTTCGCCTGGAGTGGGCCTTCGCCGCCTGCTCTCCAGCGGGGTCTGCGCTGGACTGCTGTTGCTGCTTCTACGTGTCACCTTCACCACAGCCTGGGCCACCCCCGGTCCACCCCAGATCGGAGAGGGGGCTGTGATCCACCTGGGAGAGCACTTCTTCAGTGATTATCTGCTGCCGTTTGAGCTGGCCTCTGTACTGCTGCTCATGGCCATGATCGGCGCCATCGTGCTGGCCCGCCGTGACGTACTCAGCGCCGATATCGCCACCGGTGAAGCCGTTGACCAAGGCCTGATCGAAAAGTCCCGCACCCCCCTGCTGATGGAGAAGACCCCGTAATGACCAGCCTTTCCGTCCCGCTTGAGGCCTACCTAACTGTTGCTGCCTCCCTGTTCTGCATCGGCGTCTGGGGTCTGATCAACAGCCGCAACGCCGTTCGTGTGCTGATGAGCATTGAGCTCATGCTCAATGGGGTCAACATCAATCTGATGGCGTTCTCCACCTACCTCGATGGCAGCGAGATCCGAGGTCAGGTTTACGCGATCTTCGTCATCACTGTCGCCGCAGCGGAAGCCGCCGTAGGCCTAGCAATCCTGCTGTCCCTCTACCGCAATCGCGACACCGTCGACATGGAGCGGTTCAACCTGCTGCGCTGGTAGTTCATGAAGCTTGAGCGCGTCTGGATTATCTGCCGCAGCGGCAGCCAGAGCGCCGAACGAGCAGCCGTTCGCTGCGCTGAGCAGCTCAAAGGTCGCGGCAGTGACGTCGTCACCGCCAGCAGTGGTCTCTATGCCAACCCGTACCCCGGCCTTCTGGCTGATGACCGGCTGCCAGATCTGGTTCTTGTGCTGGGCGGGGATGGCACGGTGCTCAGCGCAGCCCGCTACCTGAGCGCACTCGATGTCCCCATCTTGAGCTTCAACGTCGGCGGGCATCTGGGCTTTCTGACCCACGAATCGATGCTGCTCGAGCACCTGCTTAGGGAGCGCGGAGAAGGGCTCTGGCGACGGCTTGAGAACCACCACTACGCCCTGGAACGGCGGCTGATGCTGCAGGCCGCCATTGATCGCGGCGACGGGGTGCCCGACAGTGGCGATCACCGCGACAAGCAGGGGCAGCTCTGCCATCTGGCCCTCAACGACTTCTACCTACGTCCTGCGCAGGAAGAGGCTTCTCCCACCTGCCGACTAGAGCTGGAGATCGATGGTGAGGTGGTGGGGCAATACCAGGGCGATGGTTTGATCGTCGCTTCACCCACCGGCTCCACCGGCTACGCCATGGCCGCAGGGGGGCCGATTCTGCACCCGGCAATCGATGCCATCGTGGTCAATCCGATCTGTCCAATGAGCCTTTCCAGCCGCCCGGTGGTGGTCCCGCCGCGCTCGGTGCTGGCGATCTGGCCTGTGGGAGATGCCTCCAGACGGGTCAAGCTCTGGAAGGATGGCGCCCTGGCCAGTGAGCTTCAACCCGGAGATCGCTGCATCGTGGAACAAGCCGACCACCATGCACTTCTGGTGGCCCTCGAGCAGCAGCCCTCCTATTTCCGAAACCTGACCCGCAAGCTCCACTGGGCCGGCAGCCTCACCGATGCCATGCCGTCCCAGAACTGAAACGCCCATGGCTCTTGAGATTGAACGGCGCTTCCTGGTGAATTCAGAGCTCTGGAAGGCTCTAGTGCGCCGCAGTGAACCGCTTGACCAGGGCTACATCAGCCAGGGCGCTGAAGGGGTCACCGTGCGGGTCAGGAGGGCCGCAGAGCGAGCCTGGCTGACGCTGAAGGCCCGTACGGCTTCTGCGGCGGTCCGCCAGGAATTCGAGTATCCAATTCCTGTAGCCGATGCCGAGGCGCTGCTGGCTCTGACCCCAAGGCGTATCGAGAAAACCCGCCATCACCTGAGCTTGAGTGGTGGCACCTGGGTCGTCGATGAATTTCATGGCGCCAATGCAGACTTGGTGATTGCTGAAGTCGAGCTAGAACAAGCCGATTCAGCTCTCGAGCTGCCCGCGTGGTGCGGCGAGGAGATCACCAGCCGCGGGGATCTGAGCAACGCGGCGCTGGCAGAGCAACCCTGGACCCAGCGCTGAACACACAAAAATCCACTGATTGTCTTAAGATTGTGAGATGCTTGGCGGGTCACCCCTTCCGCTCTGATGACAACCGGTCTTTACGACAATCTGGGTGTGTTGCGATTCTCCGGTTCGGACAGGGCTTCTTGCCTCGCTTACGCAGAACTCTTTGGGCTGCGCGACGACGATTTCACTTTGGTCACCTTGGTGGATGACCAGGAGCTTCTCATGAGCGAGCTATCTCAAGCCGCCTGAGAATCGCTCTCATCGCGTTGCAAATGGATCACAGACTTGGCTGGGGCTCCTAGAGAAAGCAGCACATGATCCTGCTGCGCCGTGCTGAGTTCAGGGAAGATCGGCAAGCTCAAAACTTCTGCGGCCAGCTGCTCCGTCACCGGCAAACTACCGGGTGCATAACCAAGCTCTGAATAAGCCGGCTGGCGGTGGATCGGAATCGGGTAATAGATGATCGTGTTCACCCCGCGCTCGCGCAGGTCACTCTGGAACCAGTTGCGGCAACGGCCTTCTGGAAGCTGGCGATCAGCGCTGTTGAGACAGGGCTCACAACGGCCACCACAGGCGACAGCATTCTCGTCACAGGCTGAGATGCGCACCACAAATTGATTCCAGCTGTGACCTTCAGGACCGCGATCCGGCAGCTCCAGAGTGGGATGGGCCGTTAAACCTTTCAGATAGCGATCGGCAATGGCCCGGCGGCTCTCGAGCCAGCCCTGCAGATGCGGCAGCTTCACGGTGAGTACTGCCGCCTGCAAAGCGTCGAGACGGCTGTTGTAACCCAGGTTGGTGTGGAGATAGCGGCGCGGCATGCCGTGGACCGCCAGCTCCCGCACCCGTTGGGCCAGATCAGTGTCATGGCAGGTGAGAGCACCGCCATCACCTGCGGCACCAAGGTTTTTAGTGGGGAAAAAGCTGAAGCAGCCGGCATCCCCGAAACTGCCGACGGGTTTGCCCTCCCAGCAGGCACCAGTGGCCTGAGCACAGTCCTCAACCACCTTCAGGCCATGGCTTGTGGCGATCTCCATCACCCTTCCCATGTCCACAGGGCGCCCGAACAGATGGACCGGCATCAAGGCCCGGGTGGCCGGCGTGATCGCAGCCTCCACCTGATCGAGATCCATCAGGTAGGTAACAGGATCAGCATCCACGAACACGGGCGTGGCACCGACTGCGCTGATGGCCTCCGCAGTGGCAAAAAAGCTGAAGGAGCTGGTGATCACTTCGTCACCAGCGCCGATGCCCAGGCCCCTCAAGGCCAAAATCAAAGCATCGGTTCCGCTGTTGCACCCCACCGCATAGGGGGTGCCGCAGAAAGCAGCAAAATCCGACTCGAACTGCTGAATGATTGGACCACCGATGTAGCGGCCACTGCGCAGCACATCCAGCACAGCCTGGTCCAGGTCATCCCCCAGATCGGCCAACTGAACGGAGAGGTCGAAGGGGGGAACGTTCATAAGGGAAAGCTTAAGGGCTTTCCGAGTGCCATTTGATATTGCACCCCACTGCAGGGGTCTGGGGATCGATGGGTGATTGACCGGCCTCAAGTGCGGCCAGGGCTCGGCGCAGGTCAGCGCAATCACTGGTCTGATCCCCACTGGGCCGACTGTCATCCAGCTGCCCTCGATAGATCAGTCGTTTGTCACCATCAAAGAGGTAAGGATCGGGCGTGCAGGCGGCATGAAAAGCCTTTGCCACAGCTTGGTCACGGTCATAGAGGTAAGGGAAGGACCAACCCAGACGCTGCTGCTGTGCCAGCAGCTGCTCAGGGGCATCTTGGGGGTGGGTGAAGACGCTGTTGCTGCTGATGGCGACGATCTGCAGGGTCGCAGCAAAATCGGCGGCTAGAGCCGTGAGGCTGGCTTCCACGTGCTTGACGTAGGGGCAGTGAGCACAGATGAAGAGCACCAGCAGCGGTCGATCGTCCAGCTCACTGGTGGACCAGCAACCACCGCCGACATCAGGCAATTCAAATGAGGGCAGCTCGGTACCCAGCGGCAGCATGGTCGATGCAGTGAGCACCACGGGCAGAAGGATGAATTGCCGGCAAGCTAGGGCAGGTTCCGGGGATGGCCCCTCGATCGGCATGGTCCTCCCGCAACGCCCGGCGCAGCAGCTTGGCGGCCTCGCCATCTCCTGTGTGTTGCTGCTGCTGGGAGCCTGTGAGCACAACAACCCGGCCATGAAGGTCTATCCCCTCAGCCGGCGTGAGCCCCATGACGCTTTGGCGGTGGTCAACCAGCCCGACGGCTATGGGGTGCACATCTGGATTGACGCTGACACCCGCACCCCTGGGGTGTGCAAACCGCGCTGGAATGCCGACCCAGCCAGGCTGTTCAACGGCAATGGCTCAGCACCCTTCAGCTCTGGCCTGGCCAGCCGCGAAGAATTTTTCCAGGTGGTGAACAACGGACGGGTGAACAAGATGCTGCGCCGCGAGAGCGAAGCCCTCTGCCAAACCCGCGCCCCTACAGCCAGTTTTGAGTGGGTGGAGCCGCCGCGGCAGGACAGTGAGGTGGTCATTGAGCCCCTACCGCCGCTCGATCGCGCCGACCTGCTGCCCAATCCCAGTGCCCTGCGCCGTGAGGAGCAGCAGATGCTCCAAGCCGAGCCTGCTACGACCCCGTGAATCCCTCCCAGACCACCGCTTCTGCCTCGCGCCAATAGCGACTGAAGCGGCCCAACCGCGGCGGCCGGGGCAGCTCGACAAAGGGATCTCCATTGAGAATCCAAAGGGGCAGCTCACTTTTCATGCGCGCGGCATAGCGATTCAGCCTTGGATCGACCGCGCTGCTGGTGACTATCCCGTCGGCATCACAGCGCTTGGCAAAGGCCAACACCTCGGCCACCACATCACCGCGGCGCAGCGTCAGCGGCAGTTCCAAGGCGCATTCGTAGAGAAAGCCCAGGCGTTTGCGGCTGATGCGCTGAGCCGCAATCCAGTCGTCATCAAAGACGAACAGGGCAGGTGCTTTGGGGCAACTCACCAAGGCGGGATTGGCCGGGCCGAGGGCCTCTTCATGAACCCAGACGATCGGATTGCTGAGATCCATCAGCGACGCCTCCGGTTGCCCTTCCTCCGGGTAGGGACATCGCGCACGGCAGTGCTCACCGCAAAAAGCTGGTTCTCCAGCTCCGCATAGCTGCCCTCAAATGGGCAGTGCTGGGCGCTGGAACATTGCCGGCAGAAGCGGCCATTGCTGTACCGCTCGAGGTTGTCCCGATTGAAGAAATAGGGCTTGTGGCTGAAGCAACTGGCCACCCATTGCCAACTGAGGTGGTTGCTGGCCGGATCGCCATCAAGCAAATGCTCAAGGAACCAATCGGCTCCGGCACTCCAGTGCACCCGGCGCCAGTGCACGAGATAGGCCGCCAGCCACATGCGGGCATGGTTATGCAACCAACCTGTGGTCACCAGTTCATCGCGGAAGCCATCCATGCAGGCCAGGCCTGTGGTGCCATTCCGTACGTCGTCGGGCAGCTGCTTTGCATAACTGCCAGCGGCATGACCGGTCTTGTGCTCTTCCTGGTCCTGCTGAATGGCATCACCCAGCTCTTGCCACATGCGCTGCCAGAAATCACGCCAGCCCAGTTCGTTGATCAGCTTGGTGCCGTCATCGCGGCGACTGATGCGGCGGAACACCGCATCACGCACCTCAGCCAGGTTCAACACCCCATGGCGGATGTAGGGGGACAGGCCAGTGACAGCACCGCTGAGGTGGTTACGACCCCGGGCATAACGGCTGGGATCCACCTTGCTGAGCCTCATCTCACCAGCCTTACGACCACCACAGATCGGGCTGAGCTCACCCTGCGCATCAGGGAACTCCTGTTGCAGCAGGGCATTGAGCTCAGCGCGGCTCTTGAACGTGCGCGGCAGATCGCCGGGATCCAGCGGCGGTGAAGGGGCGGGCAACAGCCTGATTCGGAAACGCTGGGGTAGATCCTGGCGGGGCGTGCGGGAGAATCGCGCGAATTACGCCCTGCAGGACCGTCCGATGCTGCTTGATCTGACCGGCAAAAAGATCCTCGTCACCGGCATCGCCAATAACCGCTCAATCGCCTGGGGCATTGCCCAACAACTCAAGGCTGCCGGAGCTGAGCTGGGCATCACCTACCTGCCTGATGACAAAGGCCGCTTTGAAGCCAAGGTTCGCGAGCTGACCGAACCCCTTGCGCCATCACTGTTCCTACCCCTGAATGTTCAAGATGCCGCCCAGATGGAAGCGGTCTTCACAGAGATCAAGGACAAATGGGGCGTGCTCGATGGCCTAGTGCACTGTCTGGCCTTTGCTGGCAAGGAGGAGCTGGTGGGGAACTACAGCGCCACCACAGCCGAGGGGTTTGCCCGAGCTCTTGAGATCAGCGCCTATTCGCTGGCGCCGCTCTGCGGTTATGCCAAGCCCCTCTTCAGCGAAAAGGCCGGAGTGATCACCCTCTCGTACCTGGGAGCAGAGCGGGCGATCCCCAACTACAACGTGATGGGCGTGGCCAAGGCTGCCCTGGAAGCTTCGGTGCGTTATCTGGCCGCGGAGCTGGGCCCTGAGAAACAAGTGCGCGTCAACGCCATCAGCGCCGGACCAATCCGCACCCTGGCGAGCTCCGCCATCGGCGGCATCCTCGACATGATCCACAACGTGGAAGA
>CAJWXK010000023.1 GCA_913048995.1 uncultured Synechococcus sp.
GGTTATCGCCATAGCGGCCGTCAGTTGGCCGGCGGCAGGGCTCGGCATAGGCCACTGACCAAGGCTCAGGGCCTATGGCGCGCAGCACCGTATGAGGACTCATGGTGCCGGCGCCCTTTTCCGTGTCATAGGGCTGAAGGACGACGCAGCCTTGATCAGCCCAGAAGCGCTGAAGCGTGGAGATGATGTCCTGGAAATGCATGTTCAAGCCCGTCGGGCACTGAACGGCATTCTCCACGCTCACCTCCTCAGGAGGCGGCCAAACAGCGCATGAGATGGCCAATGCGATGGTCGCGCTCACGCGATTCAGGGCTGTAGTCGATCATTCCCAGCCAGTGATGACCATTACGGCGAAGGAGCAGCACAGGCTTGGCCGTGCTGCCGTAGTGATCGAGCAGCAGAGAGCAGATCTGCTCAGCCAATGAAGCGCCATCAGGCCGACGGCGTAGCACGCTGTTAAAAGCCTCAATCTTGGCGAACGGAACAAAGCGGATCGAATCCACCGGATCAGGCTGCTGCCCAGAAGAAGCAGCTGATTGGAGTGAAACGCCGTAACGGGCTTCGGTGACCACCAGCAAGCCATTCATCGCCAGGGTGTGCTCCAACAAGAGCTGTAGGCGATGCTCCACTTCCGGGAGCGGGAAGAGCGGCAGTTGACCTGCCATGGCGGACACTCAGATCTTTGGCTTTCCTTAACTTATGCCATGGACTGGTCTCTAGCTTCTGAGCTGCAAAAGAGTTAACGCCTTCGATGGCCGCCCGTTCAGCCATAACAGCACTACTCAGCACTGCTGCAGTAGCGCTGTTATGCCCACCTGTAGGGCTGCAGGCTCAGGAGCAGGACTCCACAGCAAAGACACCCTCTGCGCCTGCAAAGCACCAGAAGGAACTGGAAGTGCTACGCACCCCCAGAGGTTTTCTGGAAGCCGCCAGCTTCAGCAAGCTGCTGAACTTGCCCGACTGGCTCAATATCGCTGCAAGCTGGACCGCAGAGCCCATGGGCAACACCTGGGGCGGGGCCAAGCGCACCACCGGGTTCATGGACCAGCTCGACCTTGAGGTCTCCCTCGGCAGAGGGTTAACCAAGCAAAACGAGCAGAAAACTGAATTTGATCGCTGGGCCCTGCGGCTCAGTGTTGCCAACTACCAAGGGCAACCCCCCTATTTCAACGAGGAGATCGGCACCGTCTTCGCCCTGCAGCAACTGCTTGCGGATCGGGGCTTCTGGCTGCAGGGGTTATGGGTCGAGCGTGTGGGCAACAAGACCAAACTCCGCTTCGGCAATAACTACAACCTGGATCAGCTGGTCTACGCGCCCGCCTACGGCTTCTACGTCAACTCCACCCTCAACGGCACGTTGAATCTGACGCTACCCGCCTACCCCTTCACACCGTCCAACGCCGCAGGCGGGCAGCTGAGCTGGAAGCTCACAGATCGATTGAGCGCCCACTACGGCGCCATGCAACTGAGTAATCAACGCGGTGGTGATCAAGCCAACTTTTGGCAAGGCTGGCGTTTCAACGTGGCCAAAAACGATGGACTCGTTCAGGCCCTGAGGCTGGACCTGAAGCTTTCCGATCACGAGGGCGGGCCGCTAATGACCTGCCGCGATCCCAACAACCCAAACACCTACTTGCGCCATCAACACGGCTGTGAGGGGCTAATGGGCCTAGAAAACAACCTTCCTGATCCCTTGCTTCAACTGGGCGCTGTCGCGGGCAGCTGGCGATTCCCCTTACTGAACAACTCGGAGCGCTGGGAGAACAAATCCCACACCGTCTTCGGCAGCGCCACCTTGCCGGTCAAACTGCCCATCGGCCACGGTGCCCGGGTTTGGGGATCGAGTGCCGTGGGCATGGAGCCCGCCATCAATCAGGTTCCACTGTTTTTCCAGGGCGGAGTACTGGTGCAAGGTGTGCTGCGGAACCGTCCGCTGGATCTTCTAATCCTGGGCGCCTCCCGCAGCAGCCTTTCGCCCTACTCCCGCACAGCGAATGGAGATCGCCAAAGTTTTGAAGGCGTGATCGAGCTCGGTTATCTCCTCAAGATCAACCAAAACTTGCAGCTGCAGCCCGGTGCTCAGTGGGTCATCAACCCTGGTGGCGCCGGGCAGTACGCCGATGTCGTGGCTCCCAGCGTGCAGGTGAGCCTGACCTGGTGATCAGCAGCGCAGCTCCAGCAATCCCATCAGACCACCGGCGATGGGCCGATGCCTCACCCAGCTGAACCCCGCCTGTCTAGCCAGATGCTCCTGCTCAGTTCCGGTGGGAAAACGATCAATACTGCCCTCGAGATAGGCATATTCCGACTCCAACCCCAACTGGGTGGCCACGGGGACCACCAAGCGCCGAAGGGCGAGGCGCTGAACAGCCGCAGGAACCCCTGTAGTTCGATTGAAATCCAGTACCGCAGCGCGGCCTTCGTGATGCAGAAGGCGACGCAGTTCTCGCAATCCGCGGCCTGGGTCAGCCAGGTTGCGTAGGCCGTAGGCCATCACGGCCCCATCGAAATGGCGATCAGGGCGATCCACCGCAAGGGCATCCCCAAGCTGCCAATCAATCGTTAGCCACGGGCGTGAGGCGGCGCGCAGACGGGCACGCTGCAGCGGGGCTTCAGCCATATCAATGGCTAGGACAGCGCCGTCAGGGCGCAGACGCTCGGCAAGAAGCAAAGCCAAATCACCGGTACCGCAACACAGATCAAGCCAGGCTTCACCTGGCTTGGGGCGCAGCAATTGGACCATTTGCCGCTTCCAGAGGCGATGTAACCCCAGGCTGAGCAGATCGTTGAGTCGGTCGTAATGCGGTGCTACTTGCTCAAAGAGCTGGCGCACCTGCTGCGGTTGGACGCCGCTCACCACAGCGGTTCTTCAAGGGCCTGAGCTCCAGCATGGAACACATGCACCAAGGGCGCATCCGGGCCAGTCAGGGTGATCATCATCACGGTGGCCAAACCAGCTGCAGCCGAGCAGACCAGGCAGCCGGCCAACATCAACGAAAATTCCTGACGGTCACTGGCGGACTGCATGAGCTGCAACCCCCAGGCCACCAATGCCACCACAATCAGCACGATCACCAGAGCGACCAGGCCCAGAGGCGGAACATTTGTGATCAGAAAACCGAGCGCCAAGTAGAAAAAAATATCGCCTCAAATTTAACGAATCCATACATCATGTGACAGGGCGCACAGACAGGCCGCGCGAAATCAGGTCCGTCTTGATCTGCTCGACGCTCAGCACCCCGTCATGCAGCAACGAGGCCAGCAAGGCTGCTGCAGCGCCGGTGGACTCCAGCACCTGGGCAATGTGCTCGAGGCAACCGGCTCCACCAGAGGCGATCACTGGCACCGGCACCGCATCAGCCACCGCTGCGGTGAGCTCGAGGTCGTAACCCGCCTGGGTGCCATCACCATCCATGGAGGTGAGCAGCAACTCACCCGCACCGCGCTCCACCGCCTGACGGGCCCAATCGATGGCGTCCAAGCCGGTGTTCTCACGGCCCCCTTTGACAAACACATCCCATCCCCCACCTGGCCGACGACGGGCATCAATCGCCACGACGATGCACTGGGCGCCGAACTGACGGGCTCCGGCGCTAATCAGCTCAGGATCACGCACGGCGGAGGAATTGAGGCTCACCTTGTCAGCCCCGGCCCGCAGCAGAGCCGTAATCCCCTCAACCGAGCGGATGCCCCCACCGACGGTGAAGGGAATAAACAATTGCGAGGCTGTGCGCTCCACCAGTTCCACCAGGGTCTCTCGACCCTGGTGGGTTGCAGCGATATCAAGAAAGACCAGCTCATCGGCGCCGGCCGCGTCATAACGGCAAGCCAGCTCGACCGGATCACCGGCATCACGCAGACCGACGAAATTGACCCCCTTAACCACCCGTCCGGCAGCCATGTCAAGGCAGGGAATGATCCGTTTGGCTACCACGGCACAAGGGGCAGGGACTGACCGGGACGGCGCTGGTAAGGTTGCCGCGGAACCCAGTCAGCGCCCCCGATGTCCCAGGCTGCCACCTCAACCGCCATCACCGTTGGCTCAAAGGTGAAGGTCACCCGAGTGCGCGATCGAATCAATAGCGACCTGGTGAAGCTCCTATTGAGCAACCCTTTGGGAGTCGTCACCGGCTTCAAGATGACCGACGGCAGCGGTGTCGGCGTCAAGGTGAAGTTCGAGAGCGGCTCTGAAAGCTGGTTCTTTGAAGACGAAATCGCCGCCGCCTGAGCACCCCTGTGAGCGATCGCCCCAACCCCGAGGTGAGCAGTGGTGGCGGTGCCCGCCAGCTGCTCGGCATGAAAGGGGCCAGCGGCTCCAGTTCAATCTGGAAGCTGCGCCTGCAGCTGATGAAGCCAGTCACCTGGATCCCATTGATCTGGGGTGTGCTTTGCGGTGCTGCTGCCAGTGGCAACTTCCACTGGCAGATCAATGACGTGCTGGCCTCGATGGCCTGCATGGTGATGAGTGGTCCGCTGCTGGCGGGTTTCACCCAGACGATCAACGACTACTACGACCGCGAGATCGACGCGATCAATGAGCCCTACCGGCCGATCCCCTCAGGGGCCATTCCCCTTTGGCAGGTCAAGGTGCAGATCTGGGTGCTGCTGATCACCGGCATCGCCGTCGCCTGGGCCCTCGATCTCTGGGCTGGTCACCAGACCCCGGTGATGCTGCTGCTGGCCCTGGGGGGCTCATTTGTGAGCTTTATTTATTCAGCCCCGCCGCTCAAGCTCAAGCAAAACGGCTGGCTGGGTAACTACGCCCTGGGGGCGAGCTACATCGCCCTGCCCTGGTGGGCTGGCCAGGCCCTGTTTGGGCACCTGAGCTGGGGCACGGTCTGGCTGACCCTGGCCTACAGCCTGGCGGGCCTCGGCATTGCTGTAGTCAACGACTTCAAGAGCGTGGAAGGCGATCGGGCATTGGGATTGCAGTCTCTGCCGGTTGTTTTTGGCGTGACGCGAGCCAGTTGGATCAGTGCCGCAATGATCGATGTGTTCCAAATCGCCATGGTGGTGGCCCTGGTGCTGCTTGGGCAGCACTTCGCAGCGGTTCTGCTGACCCTGCTGATCATTCCCCAGATCACCTTCCAGGACATCTGGCTGCTGCGGGACCCCGTGGCCTTTGATGTCAAATACCAAGCCAGCGCCCAACCCTTTCTGGTGATCGGCATGCTGGTCACGGCACTGGCCCTGGGCCAGAGCGGCTTCAGCAGCGCGGGCTAGGTTTTCTCAGCAATCAAAGGGAAACTCTTTTTGCCCGTCTCGCCCCAGCAGAGCGACACCACGGTGCAGGCCGCCAAAACCGGTGGCAGTCAAGGGGTGAACAGGCGGCGACGGCGTTTGATCCTGGCTGGCTTGGTGGCTGCCGGTGCAGGCACCACCGCCGCCTTTGGCAGCTCTTCGGTGTTGCAACAGCTTGATGGCCTGCTGCCTGATGCCAGCGGCATCAGCGCCTTCAGCCGGCCGGGCACTGTGACAATCCTCTCGGCTGATGGGGATGTGCTGCAAAAGCTCGGACCAGCTTCCAGGGAGAAGATCGCTCTGGGACAAATGCCCGAGCTGGTCAAAGAAGCCTTCATTGCTGCGGAAGACACCCGCTTCTATCAACACAACGGTGTTGACATCGTCGGCATTGGCCGGGCCCTGATCACCAATGTCTCCAGCGGCAAGGTGGAACAAGGGGCGAGCACCATCACGCAGCAGCTGGCTCGGGTGGTCTTCCTCAACCAGGACCGCACCTTTGTGCGTAAGGCCAAAGAGGCAGCTCTGGCGCTCAAGCTCGAACGCCAGCTGAGCAAGGAGCAAATCCTTAACCAGTACCTCAACAACGTTTACCTCGGCTCCAGTGCCTATGGCGTCGCTGATGCGGCGTGGGTCTATTTCTCCAAATCCGTCGATCAGCTGTCGCTACCGGAAGCTGCCCTGATCGCGGGCCTGCCCCCTGCCCCCTCGATCTATTCACCACTGGTGAACCCAGAACTGGCCTTGCAGCGGCGCGCCATCGTGTTGCGCCGCATGCATGAAACCCGCCAGATCGATGCGGTACAGCTGGCTGAGGCCCTAGACGCCCCACTGGATCTCAAGCCGGCCCTGCCCAAGTTCTGGAACAGCACAGCGCCCTACTTCACCAGCTGGGTGGCCCAGGAGCTTCCCCGGGTGCTTAGTCCCGAACAGCTGGAAGTCGGTGGCCTGACCATCCGCAGCAGTCTTAATGCCGACTGGCAGAAGATCGCCAAGAAGGTGATCAAGCAAAACACCTGGGGCGGCCAGCAAGGGGCTGTGGTGTCGATTGAGCCCGGGACCGGCCTTGTGCGCACCATGATCGGCGGTCAAGACTTCCGCAAGAGCCAGTTCAACCGCGCCACCCAGGCGCTGCGCTCGCCCGGTTCCACCTTCAAGCTCTTCGACTACACCGCCGCGGTGGCTGCAGGGGTCAAGCCAGAAGACATCTTTATCGATAAACCCCAGTGCTGGAGTGGCTATTGCCCCAGGAATTTCAAAAACAAATACTTCGGGCCGGTGTCTCTGGCCGATGCCCTCAAGAATTCACTCAACACCGTGGCAGTCCAACTCCTGGACAAGGTGGGCTTTGACGCGGTGATCAGCACCGCCCGCTCCTTGGGCATCACCCGGCCACTGGGGCGTTACTACCCACTGGCCATCGGCGCCTATGAGCAAACCGTTCTCGATATGACGGCCGCCTACGCGGCCATCAACAACCGAGGTGTCTATGTGCCACCGACTCCATTCATGAGCATCACTGGCGCTGATGGCGGGGTGATCTGGAGCCGAACTGGCCAGGGAGAACGAGGCAAGCGAGCAGTGGACAGTGACACCGCCGACGCGATGCTCTGGATGCTGCAGCGGGTCGTCAGCGGCGGCACCGGCATCGCCGCCAAGCTGGAAGACCGACCGGTGGCCGGCAAGACCGGCACCTCAGAAGGGGCAAGAGACCTCTGGTTCATCGGCTCGATCCCCCAGCTCACAACAGGCGTCTGGCTCGGTTACGACGACAACCGCGAGCAGAAGGGCTCCAGCGGTGATGCCGCCTGGGCCTGGAAGCAATTCATGACACCGATCGTCAAGGACATGCCAGTGCAGCAGTTCCCTGACAAGCCCGTTCTCAATCGCACCTTCAAGGCTCCGGCGGGGGCTTTCCTTCCGCCCGATGAAGGCGATGACCCACTCGCTGAACCCGATGCACCACCGCCGATCGATGGATTGGACACACCGGGGCCAACACCGATGCCCGTTCAGCCCCAGCCTCGTGTGATGCGCCCCCAGGCACCGCGCGTCATCGAGCTGGCCCCAGGACTTGAGATCATCGAACCGACAGTGAATCCATTCGAGTGATCGGCTGAATGAGTGGCCCCTTATCGCCCCTGGATTGGTTGGGCCTGCTGCACCCAGTGCTGGCAATTCTGTTCATCTACCCCGTGGCCGGTGCGGCCATCCGGCTGGGGATCCTGGCGCGCGAAAAACGCACCGGCTACAACACCGCCCTACCCGAGACGGTGCCCACCGAGCACTGGCAGCACGGCCGCTGGCTGCTGAGCGCCATGGTGGTGGCCAGCCTGATTGCTTACCTCGAGAGCTTTCTGCGTCACGGCGCCAACGGCCAGGGCTGGGTCCTGTTCCTGGCCGGCTGCGGAACGCTGATCGCCCTGCTGGCCTTATGGAAGGTGCAGCACCCGGCCCTGCGAGCCAGCTTTACAGGGCTGTGCCTAGCCGGCCTGTTGGGCTTGGGCAGCCAACCCCAAATCGAGCGGCTGGCTGACGTGCCATGGCAGGCCGAGTTTTGGCGCTCCCACTACTGGTCTGGTCTGCTTCTAACGGCCCTGCTGCTGTTCTCCCTAGCCATCCGGCCGCTGATCCCCCAGATCAGCCGGCTGCGTCGCCTGCATGTCAGCGCCATGCTGCTGGGCTGTGTGCTCTTTGCCGTGGTGGCGATCACGGGCTGCCGTGACCTTCTGCAAGGCATCAATCTCAACCCGGTGGCGTAAGCACCGCAGCAAAAAAGCCGTCACCAGGCTGATCCGGACTGGGCCAAAGCTCGAGCATCGACTCCTGCAGCTGCCAGCTGGGTTCATCCGCCAGGAAAGCCTCCACGAGTGAACGGTTTTCAGCTGGATGGACGGTGCAGGTGGCATAAACCAGCCGGCCACCAGGGGCCGTCAGCCGCGCGCCTTGATCCAAAAGCTGGGCTTGCAGGTGGGTCAGCTCCTCGATCACATCAGGGCGCAGACTCCAACGGGCATCGACGTGGCGCGCCAGGGTGCCCAACCCTGAGCAGGGCACATCAAGCAGCACGCGATCAAAACAACCGGGCTCGAGATGCTCCAGATCGGTGGCATCCGCGGCTTCTGTCTTGATGCAATTCAGCCCAAGGCGCTGCACATTGGCCTGCACCTGCCGCAACCGCGATGGGGTCACATCAAGGGCCACCACCTCGCCTTGATCACACATCAGCTCTGCGATGTGGGTGGACTTCCCCCCCGGTGCAGCACAGGCATCAAGCACCCGCAGGCCAGGGGTGAGCGCAAGCAGCGGCACGATGCGCTGGGCGCTGCGGTCCTGCACGCACCAGTGACCATCGCCAAACCCAGACAGCTGCGTCAGTGCACCTGGCCGGCCACTGAGGCTGATGCCCTGGGGCAAGCCCTCGATGGCAGCCGCAGCCACACCGGCATCGGCAAAGGCCTGCAACTGGGCTTCAACGGTTGTGCGCAAGGGGTTGATGCGCAGATCCAGACTGGGAATGCGGTTACTGGCCGCCGCTAAATCCGCCGTGCGCTCGGGGCCGATCCGCTCCCAGAGCTCATTCACCAGCCAGTCGGGCAGTGAGTGTTCAACGGCCAGTCGCTGCCTTGGCTCCATGGGCATCGGCAAGCTCTCACCGGCAGCGATGGCACGGGCCACCGCCCGCAGCAGGCCATTGACGACTGGGGCCAGGTTGGCCAGCCGCTGGCGTTTGGCCAGCTCCACAGCAGTGCTCACTGCCGCAGACGTGGGAACGCGATCAGCGTGCAGCAGCTGCTGCAGGCCGATGTGCAGCAGCCAGCGCAGACGGGGTGGTTGTTTGGCCGCCGGCACCTTGCCGTAGCGATCCAACCAGAGATCAAGGCAGCGACGTTGGCGGATGGCGCCATAGGCCAGTTCGGTGGCCAGAGCCCGATCACGAGGAGGCAGGGGCTGGCGCTTGAGCTCACGCTCAAGCGCCAAATCGGCATAGGCCCCATCGGCAACGGCCTCAAGCACCCGCCAGGCCACCAATCGAGGCGCCAAACCGGTGGCCTGGGGATCAGAGCTCAAGGAAGGCATCAGGCGCAGGAGTCCACAGATAGCGCCGCAGCGGCAAACGGCCGTCCTCGCTCACCTCAATGCCCTCCTCAATCAGCAGCTGCCGCTGAATCCAGTCGCTTCCCTCCCTCGAAGGCGAGAAGCTGATGCGGCCTGCGGCATTGACCACCCGCTGCCAAGGCACATCGGTGGGACAAGGCAGCCGCCGCAGCGCCCAGCCCACCTGGCGGGCACGACCCCAACACCCCAACAATTCAGCCACCTGCCCATAGGTAGCCAGCCGACCCGCTGGGATCTGGCGCACCAGGGCGTACACCCGCTGGTCAAAACTGGTGGATTGCGCTGCTGCCAAGCCTTGCCCCTGCTGCCCCGCCGGTTTGAACGCCTGCGCTCGGTACTGAACGGCCGCATGGGCGACCTCACCGTGCTGATGGAGGCGGTGGAAAAGCCCCATAACCTCTCGGCGATTCTGCGCACCTGTGATGCCACAGGCGTCTTTGAAGCCCATGCCGTGAGCCTCAAAGGCCGCCCACGCACCTTCAACAGCACGGCCCAGGGCTCGCAGAAGTGGGTGCCGATCCGCGATCACGACTCGGTGGAGGACGCCTTCGGTGCCCTGCGCGCCAAGGGCTTTCGCATCTACGGAACCATGCTGGGGGTCAATGCGGTGGACTACCGCAGCTGCGATTTCACGCAGCCCTCGGCGTTTGTGCTCGGCGCTGAGAAGTGGGGCCTTACCGCAGCAGCAGGAGCCGCTGTCGACCAGCCCGTGTTCATTCCCATGACCGGCATGGTGCAGTCGCTCAATGTGAGTGTCGCTGCCGCGACCCTCCTCTTTGAAGCCGTGCGCCAGCGCCAAGCCGCCGGGTTGATCCCCACCGCTGGTGAGGGACTGGGACCTGAGCTCTACAAGTCGACGCTGCTGGAGTGGGCCTACCCCCAAGTGGCGCGCTGGTGCCGCGACATCGGGCGGCCCTACCCGGAGCTCAACGCAGAAGGGGAGCTGCTGGAGGAGCTGCCCCGCACCGTGAAGCTGCGCTGCTAAACGATCTTCAGCTCTAGGGGCGCAGCTGCTCGATTAGGGCTTCAATCTCATCGCTCTGGGGAGCGCAGGCCTCCACTTCACCAAAGACAGCGGCTTCGAACTGGCGCTGGTAATCCACCCGGTAGGCGTTGGGTACCGCGGCATTGAATTGAGCCAGCGCCTGCTTGAGCTTCTTGCAGTTGTAGATGGTGCCGACAAAACGGTTGGGCCGGCCGGCTTCCTGCACCGCCTGCAGATAGAGCTGCTGTTGCTCCAGCAGCTGCTCCAGCAGCTGACTTGAACCGGAAGCCTGCGTTGCGCTGCCGCTGAGGTGCTGCACGCAGCCGCTGTAATCCTTGGCCGCCAGGCACTGCTGATGCACTTGTGGATCCACCTGGGCCAGGGCAGCAGTGCCTGCCACCAGGCCAATCAACCAGCTGAGCTGACAACGCCACGGCATGCCGGTCCCGCTCTAAAGCTTTGCCAGTCTGCAGCGAGATCAGGGCGCTCGTGCCAGCGCGGACCAGTCACCAGGCATTAACTGCGGCGCCCTCAGCAGTCAGTCAGCAGCACCGTGGCTAGAGAAATGACAGCGGATTGAGAGATTCAAAATGCTGCGTTGGCTTCCTGCCCTATTGCTGTTCAGCCTGCCGCTGCCGGCACTGGCGGGCACAGCCACAGCCCAGTCGATCTGGAATGCTGGCCACGCCATTGGAGAAGCCAAAAGCGAGGTCCCGAAAGACGCCAAGATCACGGGAACGAGCTGCAACGAAGTGGACGTGCATGAGGACCCCCGCTGGACCTGCACCGTGACCTGGGAGTGAGGGGATCCCCACAAAGCCCGAACAAGCGGACTGACCGGTAGTCAGAAATACCTAGAGCTCCAGAACATCAGCTCATACTGCGGGCGACCTCAGCTCATGGGGTCTGCGTCGCGCATGTGTCCTCGATGGGGGTCGGGGACATTTTTTATGGCTTGAGCGAAGGTTGAGCCGCTCCCAGATCACAGCGGGGCAACCATCCGATCACTAAGGCGACCCCATCGATTGCACTAAACAACATCAGACAATCCTGGCGAAAAGGCTTCAGGCAAAAACCGACCGACGAATACAACTCAATCGGCTGGGAGTCTCAAGACAAAGAAGATCAGCAAAGAGGCACCAAGCAAGCAATCACAACACTGCAACGCTTGGGTGCTTTTTATTAGTTAGTCGTCAGCCGGCAGCGACAGAAGGGGATGCTGCGTTGGGGGTTGATCGGATAGAACGCTCGACCAGCTCTGTTGCGAACTGGCGAATCAGAGCTTTGGGGGCCTGCTGCAGGGGCCGACGCCAGGTGGAAGCGGAAGAACAACGAGTCGGAGTATTCAACCAGCTGCTTCTAGACATACGCACCAAGGACCTCGAAGGATCGTGCTCAGGATGGCGCTGGGTGTCTGTAGCCGACAAGGCCGTATGGCCAGATCAACACCCTGACCACCGGCTGTGCCTCAATGGCGCTCAGAACTTCAGAAACAACTCGTCGGAGTTGGCATCACCGCGGACATCACCCCGGGAGGTAGTGCGAGTACTGGCAAAGGAACTGGCTTTGGGCAGGCTCAGCGCCACGAGCAGCAGGCCGATGCAGACGGCCTGGTGCATGCCCCCAAAGCTGAGGGTGAGGACCAGGAGCACAGCAGCCATCAATTTCTCGAGAATGCCGATGACCTCATCGGCGTTACGCATCCCCAGAAACCAGAAGACCCCCGTCAGGGCCATCAACAGCAGTGAAACCCCCATGGGTCCTAAGTCTGTTTCGTTACTTTAAGCAGCCGCTGACGCCCTGCGCGCAGGCTTAAGCCGATGGCAAGAACCAAAGGGCTGCAGCGCCACCGCTGGGCGGTGCTGTTGATCAGCCTGCTGGGAGCCAGATACCTGTTCTGGCGCGTCACGGCGACGCTCAATTTCAGCTCTGCTGTATCGAGCGGCTTGAGCCTGCTGCTGCTGTCCTGCGAGCTACTGCTGCTGGGCTCCAACCTGCTGCAGTTGTGGTTCTCCCTTGCACCGGAAGAACCGCCCAACCCTGGCGAGCTCAAAGCGACCCCAACGGTGGATGTGCTGCTGCCCTGCTGCGGCGAGCCTCTGGCGGTGGTGAAACGCAGCCTCCGGGGTTGCCTCGCCATGGACTACCCCAACTTCAGGGTCTGGCTGCTCGATGACACCGCTTGCCCAGAGTTGGAGGAGTTGGCCGCAGAGCTGGGCTGCCAATACCGCAGCCGCACGGGGGGTCAGCACGCCAAGGCCGGCAACCTCAACAACGCCCTGGGCCAACTCGACGGTGAATTGATCGCCGTCTTTGATGCCGATGTCGTACCCCAGCAGGCGTTCCTGCGCCGCACGGTTGCAGCCCTGTTGGACGATCAGCGCACCGCCCTGGTGCAGACGCCACAGAGCTATATGAATGCCGATCCAGTGCTGCGCAACCTGCGCCTGGAGCGCTGGCTGCTGCCCGATGAGGAGAGCTTTTATCGCTGGGTGGAACCCACCCGGCAGGCGGTCGGGGCTGTGGTCTGCGCCGGCACGTCCTTTGTGGTGCGCCGCCAGGCCCTGATTGAGGTCGGAGGCTTTGAAACAGGCACCCCGTCAGAGGATCTAGCTACCGGCATCCGCCTAGCCGCACACGGCTACCGGCTGCGCTTTCTCAACGAGAAGCTCAGCGCTGGCCTGGCACCCCACAGCGCTGCTGCCATGGCGCAACAGCGCTGCCGCTGGGCCAGCGGCACCCTGCAGACCCTCTTCACAGGGGCCAATCCACTCACGATTCAGGGGCTCAACCCCTTGCAACGCCTGGCCTATCTCGAGGGGATCCTGCATTGGCTCAATGTGCTGCCCCAGCTGCTCCTGCTGCTGATGCCACTGCTGGCGGTGCTGAGTCGCAGCAACCCACTGCTCCTGACAACCACCGGGTTGCTGCAAGTAGCGATGCCATTTTATCTGGCCCAGATGCTGCTGGCCCGCTGGTTCAGCAACCAGGCCCGCGGCGCCCTGCTACCGGAGCTCTACCGCTGGATCTTCCTCGTGCCCCTTGTGGCAGCGGTGCTCAGCACCCTGGCGGGCCACCCCAGATCCTTCCGCGTTACCCCCAAAGCACCAAAGACAGATCAGCGCTGGCAACCGCCAGCGGCGGGACTGCTGCGACCTCTTTTGATCCTTAGCGCCATTCAGCTACTGGCAGCCGCTGGCCTACTGACGACGTGGTCCCCACCCGTCAGCACGACCGTGCTGACACTGGTCTGGATCAGCACCAGCACCCTGCTGCTGCTCACGTCCATCCGCTCCTGCTGGGACCGGCCGGGCACCAGTGCCGCTCCCTGGTTTGCTGTGTATCAACCCGTGAGTTGGGGCGTGATCACCGCCATCAGCGAAGACGGCCTCGAGGCACGGCTGAACAGCACACTGCTGCCTGAACAGCACTGGGGCCTGCCTTTGCATCTGCAATGCCGCAAAGGCCAGCGGGTAGGCATGAACTGGGGCGCTCTGTCAGAGCCAGAACAGCAATGGCTGCAACAGCGGCTATACGGCCGCCGCGGCTGCTGGCCCAGACGCCGCGCCCCCTTTGAAGGCCGCGTGATTTGGCGTGTCGCCCTCAATGCCCTGCTGCCCGTGCGCAAGGAAACCTGGTTCCGCCGCAGCCTGCTGCCGTTGGAGCTATCGCCTCAGGGACTGGTTTCCTCGCCGCTGACCCAGGCATCGAGACCTTCGCCAATAAAGGAAAGCGCTAGCACCAGGATGAACATGGCCAGCCCCGGGTAGAGCGCCGTCCACCAGATACCAGTGGGCAGGGCGGTGAGGGCCTGCTTGAGCTCAGCGCCCCATTCCGGCACCGCCGCCGGCAAGCCCAAACCCAGAAAACCAAGGCTGCCCAGCATCAGCACCGAATCGGCCGCATTCATCGTCAGCACCACCGGCACCGAAGTAATGACGTTGCGAAAGAGGTATTTGCGCATGATCCACACCGGCCCGGCCCCAAGGCTCTGGGCTGCTTCCACATAGAGCTCTGCTTTGACAGAAGCGGTCTGATTGCGCACAACCCGGAAATACTGGGGTACATAGACCACACACAAGGCAGCAGCTGCATTGAGCAGGCCCTGACCCAAGAGAAAGGCCATCACCACCGCCAGCAGGATCACCGGCAGCGAATAGACCGTATCCATCAACAGCACCAAGGCCCGATCCACCGGCCCACCGAAGTAACCGCTGAGCATGCCCAGGGGCACACCCACCACCAAGGCCAGGGTCAAGGCGAGCACCACCACCTGCAGGGCCACACCAGCGCCAGCGACGGTGCGGGCGCAGACGTCTTGCCCCAGGCGGTTGGTGCCACACCAGTGATCCCAGGAAGGTGCGGCATTAATGGGGTTATCGAGGCCACTGTTCACATCAACCAGCAGGCCGGAGTGAAACAGCAGCGGGCTAAGCAACGCGATCAGCACATAAAAGAGCAGCACCCAGACCCCCACCCGAGCCAGGCGGGCTGAAAGGGTGCGGGGGCGCCAGGCCCAGAAGCGCTGCAGCCAGGGGGTTGCCATGGCCAGGACCGTAGCGGAGGGCATCAGCGATGCCGTGCAACTGATGGCGTCATCCCCCAAAAGCATGACTTTCAGACTTTTTCACTCAACGATTCACTTGGTTTTCAGATTGCTTTGGCTCAAATCACCAAGACTGCATCAACTGCTCTCATCAATGAATCGTTCAGCAGGGGCACGATTGATGTGTTGAACCAACCGGGAGCAACCAGCCCCTTCGCCGAACATGACTTCTACAACTTTCCAAAACCAACTGCTGCGTCAACTGACCAGCAAGAAGACCAACAGCAAGAACATCATCCAGAAAGGCTTCACCCTTGTGGAACTGATGGTGGTGATCGTGATTGTTGGAGTACTCAGCGCCGTAGCACTACCTCAGTTTCTGAACCAATCTCAGAAAGCAAAACTTACTGAGCCTCAGGGGATTATCTCAGCAGGCCTCAAGAAGGCAAATATTGAATATCACGAAAATAACAAACTTACTGGCCAGACATGCTCAACCCTAGGAGTAGCAGACCCCAGAGGCAGCGACGATCAACTTTGGACATATGCTTGCACAGCAACCCCGACGACAATGAGCATTACAGCAACAGGAACGGCCAAAGGACTCGGAACAACAGTGAATACAGGCGCCTGGGTACTTGATGCGACCTCAGGCCAAATAACAAAAGGGGATCCAGCCGGACTTAGCTAGTCGCCGAATCGACCAGAGTCAAGAAATCCAGCAGAATCAAAAACTAAACGACCCTGAAAAACACAACCTTCGAATAAGGGGCGGCGCCACAGACGCCGCTCTTTTTGAAGCTTAAAGATTGCCGAAAATGAAGAGCATCCACCAGGCAAAGTCTTTAAATGCAGGAAGCAAGTAAGCAACATACTTAAAGGAAGCTGCATCTACAGCAATCAAGCCAAAGCCAAAAGCAAAGGATTAAATTGATCCACCTTAACAAGGGCTGGCAGACAAGCTTCTGGGTCAAGGAATCTGTCACAAATGCAGGATTAACGTCAAGCAAAAGTAGTGATCTACCTTTTCGCAAGCTCACACATGGCAGCAAATACTAATCAACAAGGAGTCCACCACACCCTTACTTCGAGAGGTCTGAGATGAGTCAAGGCAGCAAGACCAGCATAGTCAGCAAAGCAGGCTTCACGCTTACAGAGCTGATGGCCGCGGTAGCCATTGTTGGCATCCTCAGCACCGTCGCCCTTCCGAACTATCTCCGATCTGTGAACAAAGCAAGGCAGGCGGAGGTAGCGAATCAAATCTCTCAGCTGACAATATCGATACAGGGCTTTCGCGAGGAATACCTCAGAAATCCAACAGGATGGGGTGATTTAGCTGAGATTACTGCCATACCAACGAATACTGGGGTAGTAACCAGCGGCAGCAGCTTCTCTCCAGATCTCACCAGCCCAAATGGTGGTTTCTACGCTATCTCCATAACATCCAATGGTGATGAATACTCAATCACCGGCACACCTATCGATTCGACAAAAGGCAACTGGGATATCAACGCTTGTCTGAATACTGACAATGGTGCTTCAGCCTTAGAGCGAGGTTCTGGTCAAGCACCTGCTGAGAAGGCCAATTGCGGAGGGACCGCCTGAAATGAAAGCACTACGTAAAAAGAAGCAATCCTCCTTCCACTCAACATCTCATCAACGCAGAGCGTTGCAAGAGCAGGGAATGGCACTTGCCCTGACCATGATGGTAGGAATGGTGCTGATGCTGGCATCTGGCGGCATCGTGGCCAAGCAACTCATGCTGCGCCGACTTGGAGCCGCAGAGAGTTACAAACAGATCGCTGACATGGCCTCAAGCAGCGGCATGAATAGGATCCTTGCGGTGATGAATGAACCCGATACCGATCTCAGTCACCTATGGGAACTCAGAGAAAATGATAATGACCCTAATGGTGCCATTGAAGAATGGACTCTAAGTGAAAGCAGTCCTGCTGCGATACGCCAAGAACTCTTACAACCCTGCCTGCCCATCAACTCAAACCTCACCGATCTGGGTGTCTTTGATGGAACTCTGGCCGGTGGGGCGAAAGTGCGTAGTGATGGACGCGGTGGTGCCGTGGAAACGAGTTATAGACTTCGCTCCTATGGTCCAGATGGCAGCACAGGTGTCTTTGAAATCGAAGGTTATACAACACAACATGGAGATACAGGGACTCAAGTCCTCAGCAGAACCCTGCTGAAAAGAACCCTCTACACACAAGATGACATCGCCGACTCAAAACACTGGGGTGTTCTGGCTGGTGAGACACTCGAACTAGGGAATAGCTCAATCATCAGCGATAGCAGTGAGCATGAAGGCGTGGCCCTATGGATGATTGAACCAGAGCAGACAGCTGTACTGGCAGTTGACAGCAGTCTTAGTTGCAAAGCTGCTGCTGCCAATGCCACCGATAGCAGCGGGAACATTGCTTCCATGCTTTGGCCAAGGGTGAACTACAGCTTCCCGAGTCGATCCCTGCTCAACCAAACAGCCAACGGTCATTCAAAAAATGTTCATTCTGAAGTCATTGAGATTGATAGCACACGAGCAGGGAAATCCACTGGTGCCATCTGTCGTGAGCAAGATGGCTCCGGTGATTTTGATGACTGCACCGATCGACGCAGCGAGGTGAAGGTCGAAGGAAGCTCGGTCCAAATGACCCTCCATGCCAGTGACTTTTGCCCGACTAGCAGCAAAGGCCCATGTGAAATTGAGGTGCAGAGCATCAATCTGGAAGACGATGCGGTTCTGAGCATTGAGACCAGCCCACAAAAGCCAATCATTCTGCGTATGCGTGGCAGTGCGACACGCTTCAACCTCAGCAATGGCACGCTCTGTCAAGCCCAGAGCGGCGGCTCCAGCTCAAGCATCGTGGGATGCAGCAATCCGACCACCCAAGCAAGAGCAGAGCAACTGGTGATAACGGCACCTGCAGGTGATGGAGCTAAAGATTGCAGTTCAGCCAGCGGCAATCTGACCATCAGTGGTAACTCATTGCCCTCAGCGGTAGTGATGATGCCAACGGGGTCAGTGGTGCTTGATGGGCCGACCTCAATGCGAGGCCTCCTGTGGGCACAGTCGATTTGTGCCCAGCCAGGGCTATCACTCAATATCAGCAATACAAGCGGAAATAGTGTGGTTACTGACTTCCGAAAACTTTGGATTCATCAAAGCGAAACTGACCTATTCAAATTTGGGCGAACGTTGAGAAGAGGAATTCGAGGCAAAGGTCACGATACCTTTATTGCATGGTGATGAAACACTTTAAATCTCGATTACGCACTAGTCATCATCAACAGGGCTTCAGCCTTGTAGAAGTCATGGTAGCCGCCGTTGTGATGATCTCCCTGATGCTCGGCACCAATCGAATGATTGCTCTAGGCATGGCAAGTTCCAGCGGCAGCAGTTCTCGCTATGTGACTGAGCAGGAAATCCTAGGTGACATTGAAGACATCCAAAATATCGACACACGTTTGAACAATGATCCCGACTGCGTCTCAAGCCAGAGCAGCAGCAAGACATTGCTGGATGCCGTCACCAATGAGCTCGGGGATGCTTCTTCAACCGCAAGAGCGGACGAGGGAAACAGTTCGGAGCAAGAAAAAATGCGATGGAATCGTGATCTCAATGCTAAAAATCAAGATAACGACAATCCAGACATCCTCGTCATCACATACACCTTCTGGCCCAACGGTCCTGACAAAGAATCCGAGCTCAGAGTGATTGAAATCACCCCCAGCTTTCGAACGGCATGCCCGCTGATCTCATGACCCATAAATTCGAGGCTGGTTTCACACTTGTTGAATTGCTGGTTGGAGTGGCCATCATTTCGATTGGAGCATCATCGGCCATTCCCAGTCTTTACAAGCAATTCCAACAGAGCAGTGTTGATAGCTATACGCAAAAGCTCGAAAGCGGACTGAACCAGATCAAGGCAAATATGATCTCAAGACAAAGCAGCTGTGTGATCCGCTTCCCTCTTCAGGCAACTCAGGAGCCCGGTGTAGCACCAAGCCAACTGGACAATCTGATCGTCAATGAAGAGGCAAAAGTTGATGAGGAAGCAGAATGCCCCAAGCCAGGCAACATGAAAGATGGTTGGACAATGGCATCAACCAAGATGCGAATGGTTGCCATTAAAAATACGCAGACAAAAAGTGAAGACCAAAATATCAGAATCATGATTCATCCGGAGGCAATTGCATTCAACACTGTCGGAGGGGTTGCAAGACCTAGTTTGGCTTTTAGCAACGAGCCCCTGGTGATTCGAATTCGATCGCTTGCTCTGGGCGACAGTGGACTAGAGCGATGTTTATACATGCATCCCACCACTGGTGAAATCACTTCAGGAACCTGGAATGGAGGTGATTTCACAACGGGAAAATGCTCAACATCAATCTGAGCACTCACACACTCTTCAGACATTTACAAGCGCACCATCATGACAAGACCGATGCAGAACCACCACAATCAATGCAGAGCACTCCACCGGTCAGCTAATGCCATGGCTCGTTTAATTAAACCTATAAAGAGACGTCAGTCTGCTGGCTTTACACTGCCTGAAATCATGGTTTCAGTGCTTGCTGGCTCACTATTAATTGCGGGAGGAGCTATGGCCACGAGATCGGTCAATAGCTCCATGAAAGCCAGCGGTCAAATCGCCAGCCTGCGAAGTTCAGCCATCACAGGTCTGAGGTTATTACGCTCAGAAGCCCAAAGAAGCCTGCATTTAATGGTCAAAGGAGGCTCTGTTGAACCCGACCAGGCTTTCACAGATCTAGACAACATCTTATACAGCGTCGCCATGGATGCCTGCAGAGGACTCAGTGAGGACAAGAAAAAGGTCTTTAACCCTATCTTTGGAATGCGAATGGCAGAGCTCAACCAACCGGTGATCTATGGACTTGGCATGGCACAAAACGACGTGAACTATGCCCTATTGCGATGCGGTCCAGCACTGAGCGGGGATGGACGCTACGAAGTTGAAAATGTGGTGCTCTCAGCTGTCCTTGAAAACATCGGCATCACACCTTGTGAGGGAGCAGACTGTACCCGTGTCGTAGATCGGCCTACTCTTGTACAAAATCTGAATAACAATCTCAATGCAGAGAACATGACAGCACTAAGGACATATCCAGAGCCAGCCTTCGGAATTGAGACAGATGGTCCCCGCAAACTTCTCAAAATCATCGCACCCAATGAGCTTGCCGATGCCAGTTTTTTGCAGCCACCCGAGACGAGACGCAATTTGCGCGTCAATCTGAATTTTGTTGCTTATGCAAGAGCTGACAAGATTAATCGCGACAATGAAAGCGTTGCGACCAACCCAGCAGGAAACAGTGATTACGACAACCAAGAAGAGTCAAGCAGTAGTGGTTGTGATTCAAACAACTCTTGCACATTCTTTGGCATTCCTGTAACCACTAAAGCCATACAGCTCATTGTCGATGGTTCAGGCTCGATGAGCACATGCGTATCGTGGGGCAGTAATTACGGAGAGCAAGCCCGTACTTACTACAATGGCAGTCGCTATATCAGCACCAAACAAAACTGTTTGATGACCCGCATGGAGTCATTGCAAAAGGAACTGCGTGGCCTGATCGCATCTCTCTCTAGCGATACAAGCATCAGCCTGCAGTCATTCAGCTCGCCTGGATACAACAACCATCGCAGCTGGAATAATGGTGAGATGGCGGAACTCAATGATACTAATAAAAGCAGTGCCTTGGAATTCGTCAACTCACTTTCTGCTGGATCAGTAACGCGCTGGGGTGGCACACGTCCCTGGAGTGCTTTGGACAAAGCATTTGACAATGCGAATGCAAATTCAGTTTTCCTGATGACAGATGGCGAGCCTAATTATGACCGCAACAACGGCAACTGGAGCAGAAAAGATTACAGAAAGACTGCCAATGCCTACATTTCAATGAATCATGATCGCGAAAAGCGTGGCTGGGACATCCTTGATGTGAATACAGTCTCAGTCGGTCGTCAATCTCCATGGATGGAGATGATGAGTACTGGAGCGGGTGGAGAATACAAAGCTCTTGACTGAAGCCATCCCAAGACTTAGGGTGAATAAATCATTTTCTTTGCTGCCTGCGTTGAGGGCTGATAGCCATAACCATAAGAACCTCCTTCAACATCATTCATGATCCGCGGAGTGATGACCATCACGAGCTCACGCTTCGTACGATCAGACTGAGATTTGCGGAACAACTGGCCGATCAATGGAATGTCACCAAGAAGCGGCCACTTGGTTGCAATTTCCTTGATGCGATCCTCGATTACACCAGTAAGGATCAATGTCTGACCATCGCGCACCCTGAACTCACCTGTCTTGAGCTGACGGACTGCAAGATTCTGCAAATCAAGAGGGATGCCTCCACAGGATGTAGAGAGAGAATCCCCTGTTTGAGTCTTCAATGTGGGATCGACCTTCATGGTGACAAAACCATTATCGTCAATGCGTTCCACTGAAACAACAACCTGCAAGCCGGCAGTCTCTTTTTCAGGTGCACAGCTAGTCTGACCCGTTGACGTTGTACTGGACGAAACATTTGTAAACACAGTTGTTCCAACACCAACGCTCGAGCTTTCACTCTCTTGAACAACCAATGTCGGATCAGCTAGAACTTTAGTATTGACTGACTTGATCTGAGCTGAGACAAAATCAAAGAATCGATTCTTAGGGTATTGAAAGTTTTTTGGTGTTTCGCGTGTGAGTTTACCTGTGGTGGCGTCCATCTCAGTAACACCAGGCTGACCTGGATTATTATAAGGACCGTAACCTGGCCTCCCGTAAGCGTATCGAGGGATCCAATTGTTAGGAATAGTCGCTGGTCCAACACCATCAATCATTACAGGTACTGCGCTTGTAACCGCTAGTCCCTCAGGCAGGGTCGGCAAGTTTCGATAAGCCGGATAGGGATTTACGGTGCTGCGCCCCTCCCATGGGGTAGCAGTCTGCGGATAGTCCACAAAGAACTGCTCACCTCCAGGCAGCAGAAATTTTCCGCTGCCCACCAAAGGACTCTCATTTGCTCCTGAATACTGGGAAGGCAAGCCAGCTATGTTTTCCGAAGGCGGCTTGAGATTGCCAAAATTAACCAGCATCTGACCATTTTTATTTACAATGAATGCATTTTGTGTTTTCAGTGCAAAGCTATTGTCAATTGATTTGTCATTATTTAGATCAACATCAAGTATTTGCACCCTGACTGCCACCTGGCGTTTACGTAAATCAATTTGCTTAAGATAACCCTCGGCGATTGTCACGAGATTCGGTTCACCTGTCAGCGTAATGGAGTTCAAACGATCATCCGGCGAGATTGTCAGGCCTCTAAGAGGCAAAGCACCAGAAGCACTACCATCCGCTTCAACTGTTTGCACTGACACACTTTTTCCAATGAGCTCAGTCTTGGGGCCGGTATTGACTTGAGAGCCCGTAGAACCAAGAACATCAACCGCATTAACCTCCTCTTTTTTCTCCTCCAACACCTGAGTCCTGTAGAAGGTTGCGCCTTGACTCATCAAAAATTCGCTGGCCCTCGCTGGTGATGCCTGATTGAGGCGCACGGTGCGACTCATCAATTGCCTGGCAAAGGAGGGCAGCTTCTCGCCAACGATCAAGGTCTTGCCCTGGCGCTTGGCCTGCAGTCCCCCCAGGGTCAGCACGAGATTAACGGCTTCTTCAATCGGCTCATCTTTGAAGTCAACAGAGATGGGATTGCCTCCTGATGACTCACCATCCGCTGATTTCTTGGAGAAGAAGGCAACGTTGTAGCCACCAGCGCGACCCAGCAGCATCAGCACATCCCGCGCTGGTGCATTACGCAGGGTGAGGCGCTCGAGGTTGCCGGCACCAGGCATCCGCACTTCATTGCCCTTGA
>CAJWXK010000024.1 GCA_913048995.1 uncultured Synechococcus sp.
AAACGGGTCCAAGGCATGGGGTCAGCACCCAGGCAGTACCGGTAAGTTCAGCCGACTAGCGGCTTCATGCCGCCACGAATGCTGCGCCTCGCCATGGCTAAGGGTCTGACCCGCTCCCCTCACCTGACGCTGCTGCGCAGTCTTTTAGTCGCCGGTCTGGCGGCACCAGGCTTGGCGCTGGTAGCCGGCACGAGTCAAGTGTCGGCTCAGCCGGCATTCTCAAGCTCTGATCAAGTCGATGCCCCCTCGGCTGATGAGCCCCAGGTGCTGATCAGTGAAGTGGTCGTGGTGGGTGTGGAAGATCACCCCGATCGTGAGCGCCTCGAGCGTGCGGTCTATGACTCGTTGACCATTCGCCCAGGCTCCACGACCAGTCGTAGTGCGCTCAAGGCTGATCTTGATGCGATCTACGCTACTGGCTGGTTCAGTGATGTCCGGGTGCAGCCCAGTGACAGCCCCCTAGGGGTGCGACTGGTGGTCACGGTTGATCCGAATCCGGTCTTGACCGAGGTTGTGCTCAACGAGCCAGATGCCTTGCTGCCCAAGGCGGCGATCGAGGATGTTTTTGCGACTGATTACGGCCGCACCCTCAACCTCAAGACACTTGAGCGCCGTGTGCGTCAGCTCCAGAAGTGGTACGCCGCAGAGGGATATTCACTGGCTCGTATCACCGGCCCCACTCGCGTCAGTCCTGAGGGTGTGGTTGAGCTGTCAGTTCGCGAAGGCATTGTTGAAGGTATCAAGGTTGAATTCCTGAACGCCAACGGTGACTCCACCGATGAAAAAGGTGAGCCGATTCGTGGTAAGTCCAAGCCCTGGGTGGTGGATCGGGAGATTTCGCTCCGTCCTGGTGAGCTGTTCAATCGACGTCAGCTGGAGGGCGACATCAAGCGCCTTTACGGCACTGGCCTTTTCTCTGACATCAAAGTCACCCTCAAGCCAATACCAGCCAAGCCTGGTGAGGTAACCATCGTGCTGGGTGTGATTGAGCAGTCAACGGGCTCGCTATCAGGGGGTATTGGTTACAGCCAGAATCAAGGCCTTTTCGGCCAGGTTCAGCTTGGAGAAAACAACCTCTTCGGTAATGCTTGGAATACAGGCATCAACATCACCTATGGCCAGTACGGTGGCCTGGCTGATGCTAGTTTCAACATTCCTTGGATCAAGGGTGATCCAAACCGCAGTAGTTTGCGATTCAAGGCATTCCTGAGCCGTGAAATTCCGCAAATCTTCCAGAGTGTCAACGATGGCACCATTCGTACCCTAAAAGGCTTTTATGAGCCCCCGGCAAAGAGTGAGACTGATTCCGCTGCTATTAATAGAGCACTGGGATACCCAAGCCGCTACGTCGTAAATACTGAGGATCTTGGCGCCAATAACCTTCGGCAGGCCAAGCTTGCTCCGGTGGCTTTTTTGGATGGCGAAGTAATAACTGGCGCCGATTTTTATCTGTATGACCCTGAAGGTGATCTTGTTCGGGTCCAACGGACCGGCGGCAATATTCAATACGTTCGCCCTTTACGCGGTGGCGACCCCTATAAGAAAAATCTTTGGACATTGATCTTTGGGGTCAGTGCTCAGGAGGCCACCACCATGAATGGTCTCAGTGAGCCTCGAAAATACGGTGCAGCGCCATTCCGTAATGCCAACCGTCGCAACACAATCACTGGAAGAGTTGCAGCAACTCCCGAGTCAATTATTTGTCTTGCTTACAATTGTGCAGCCACTAACCAGTTGGTCGGTGGACGGTTTGCTGTCTCTTACAATACCCTGAACGACAACAAAAACCCTCGATCTGGCTCCTTTCTCACGGCAACAACTGAGCAATACGTGAGCGTGGGTCAGGACTCACCCACCTTTAACCGCCAGCGCATCTCGGGTACTCATTTCATCCCGGTTAACTGGATCAACTTCTACAAAGGTTGTCGGCCCAAGAAAGGTGAGGCAGAGGATTGTCCCCAGGCTTTGGCGTTCCAGTTGACCGCTGGCAATGTGACCGGTCAGCTTCCTCCGTATGAGGCCTTCTGCCTTGGAGGTGCCAACTCGGTGAGAGGTTTCAGTGACTGCGACTTGGCCGTGAGCCGAACCTATGTAGAAGCCACGATTGAATACCGCTTCCCGATCTTCAAAATCATCAGCGGTGAGGTGTTTGTTGATGGTGGCTCTGCCCTTGGCAGTCAGGACTCTGTCCCTGGTAAGCCAGGCGAGTTGCTGCTC
The DNA here is from genome assembly GCA_913048995.1 of uncultured Synechococcus sp. Taxonomy (GTDB): domain Bacteria; phylum Cyanobacteriota; class Cyanobacteriia; order PCC-6307; family Cyanobiaceae; genus RCC307. The sequence continues at coordinate 2,218 of CAJWXK010000024.1, forward strand.
AAGCCAGGTTCTGGTTTCTCGGTGGGCACTGGTGTGATCCTCACCACTCCTGTGGGGCCTCTGCGTCTGGAGGTCGCAACCCGTGACTGGACGGGGGAATACCGCTTCAACGTGGGGGTGGGCTTTAAGTTCTGAGCGTGACCTGGTCCTCTGACTACAACCGTTGCCTTGGCCTTGTGGCTCCAGTGGAGCGAGAGGGTGTTGGTTTGCACTCTGGTGAAACCTGTCGGGTGCAGTTGCGCCCGGCGCAATCACCAGGCTTTTTTGTGGGCTTTTTGGATGCTCCTGAATCTCCCGTGGTTCCGTTGCACCCTGGTCAAGTGCGCGACACCCGTTTGTGCACCGCTTTGGATGTTGGCGGGCAGCCATTAGCCACAGTTGAGCATCTGCTGGCAGCGCTTCTGGGCTGCGGACTCACACAGGCGGAAATCTGGGTTGATGGTCATGAAGTTCCGCTGCTGGATGGCTCAGCACTTCCTTGGGTGGAGGCCATCGCTGAGGCGGGACTCGTTGATCTGGGCCCGCGCCAGCCGCTCCAGTCGCTAACGGCACCCCTTTCCCTTCAGCAGGGGGACAGTTTTGTTGTGGCTCTGCCCAGTGATCGGCCTTTTCTGAGTGCCGCTATTGAATTCCCCCAGCCCGCGATCGGTCGTCAACTCTTCAGCCTGGTTCTCACACCTGAAACTTTCGTGCGTGAGATTGCACCGGCCAGGACGTTTGGCTTCCGCGAGCAGGTTGAACAACTGCGCTCAGCGGGTCTGATTCAGGGTGGCGCATTGGATAACGCCCTTGTCTGTGACGGGCATCAATGGCTAAATCCTCCCCTGCGCTTTGCGGATGAGCCTGTTCGACACAAGATCCTGGATCTCATTGGTGATCTGGCCCTTGTCGGTCTGCCCTGCGCTCAGGTGATGGCATTCCGCGGGTCTCATAGTCTCCACACTCAGCTAGCGGCAGCTCTTGCGGCCGCAACGTCCTGCCTGACGGCACTGTCCGGAGGTCAGGAGCTCACCAACGTCGCCTGAATGACCGCTTCTCCCGCCCCTGAAACGCTGCTGACCAGCGAGCAGATCATGAACCTGCTTCCCCACCGCTATCCTTTCGCGCTGGTGGACCGCGTATTGGAGCATGAGCCCGGGAAGCGGGCTGTTGCTATCAAAAATGTCACTCTCAATGAACCTCAGTTCCAGGGTCATTTCCCTGGTCGGCCACTGATGCCGGGAGTCCTGATTGTTGAGGCCATGGCTCAGGTCGGTGGTCTGATCGTGACTCAGATGCCCGACCTGCCCAAGGGACTTTTTGTTTTTGCAGGAATTGATGGCGTACGGTTCCGCCGGCCAGTCGTGCCTGGGGATCAGTTGCGTATCTCCTGCGAGCTGCTCAGCCTCAAGCGTCAGCGTTTCGGCAAGGTGCATGCCGAGGTCACAGTTGATGGTGAGCTCGTTTGCTCAGGTGATCTGATGTTCTCTTTGGTGGACTGAAGATGAGCGCTGCAGCGATGGCCTCTCAGATCCATCCCACAGCCCTTGTGGATCCCGCGGCTCAGCTCGGCGAGGGCGTCACAGTGGGCCCTTATGCAGTTGTGGGGCCGGATGTGCAGATTGGCGCCGGCACTCGCATTGGTCCTCATGCTGTGCTGGATGGACGTGTTCGGCTAGGGAGTGGTAATCACATCTTTGCCGGTGCCTGCATCGGCCAAGAACCTCAGGACCTCAAATACACCGGGGATGCCACAGAAGTGGTAATCGGCAATGGCAATCGCATTCGCGAGTACGTCACCATTAACCGTGCAACTGCTGGAGATGAGCAGACGATTCTTGGTGACGGCAATCTGCTTATGGCCTATAGCCATATCGGACATAACTGTCGCTTGGGTAATCGCATTGTGATTGCTAATGGAGTTGCCGTAGCGGGGCATGTCGATATCGATGATCGTGCTGTGATCGGTGGGGTGCTGGGTATTCACCAGTTCGTGCACATCGGCACCCTCGCCATGGTGGGCGGCATGAGTCGTATCGATCGTGATGTTCCTCCTTTCATGATGGTGGAGGGCCATCCCGGTCGCCTTCGCGGCCTCAACCGCATCGGAATTAAGCGAAGTGGCCTGGCTGATCAGTCAGATGGTGCTTCCCTCAAGGAGCTCCAGCAGCTCTGGAAGCTGCTCTACCGCAGCGGTTTGCCGTTCACTGAAGCGCTTCCGCAGGCCTTGGCCATGGCTGGAACTGAGTCGGGCCGAAAGTTGGTCTCTTTCCTTGAAGCCAGTTGCGGGAATGACCGACGTGGCCCGCTGCCGGCTCAACGGTCGTGAGTCACTTGTTGATCAGCACCGGCGAGGTCTCCGGTGATCTCCAGGGCAGTCTGCTGATCGATGCTTTGCTTAAGGAGGCAGCTGAACGCGGCATTCCGTTGCAGATCAGTGCTCTGGGCGGGCCACGCATGGAGCAGTCCGGTGCCGAACTTCTGGCTGATACCGCTCCGCTGGGTGCAATCGGTCTGTGGGAGGCAGTCCCTCTAGTTCTGCCCACCCTGTTGCTGCAACGGCGCGCTCGTCGCTGGCTGGCGAACCATCCTCCTGATGGCGTGGTGCTGATCGATTACGTCGGGGGTAATACACCCCTGGGGCGGCGGGTTAAGCGGGACAACCCAGAGGTGCCGGTTTTCTATTACATCGCTCCACAGGAATGGGCGTTCCGTATCGGAAGCGGACGCAGCACGCGTCTGATCGATTTCTGTGACCAGATCCTGGCGATCTTTCCCGAGGAAGCTCGCTTCTATCGGGCCCAGGGGGCCTGCGTCGAATGGGTCGGACATCCTTTGCTTGACACCATTGGTGATCTGCCTTCGCGGCATGAGGCGCGCTCTGCTCTTGGACTTGGCGAGCATGAGCGTTTGCTGCTCGTGCTTCCCGCTTCGCGCCGTCAGGAACTTCGCTGGCTATTGCCGCCGATGGCGCAAGCAGCAGCCCAGCTGCAACAGCAGGTGAGCGGACTCAAGGTGGTTCTTTCAGCAGCACAGCCCGGGTTTGAGCTGCCCCTGCAGCAGGCCTGTGAAGCAGCTGGACTCGATGCAACTGTGCTCAGTGCCCACGAGGCCGATGAGCAAAGGCCCCAGCTCTGCGCCGCGGCTGATCTGGCCCTGACCAAATCAGGAACGGTCAATCTTGAGTTGGCCTTGCGAGGTGTTCCGCAGGTGGTTGGTTACCGAGTCAGCAACCTCACGGCCTATATCGCCAAGAATCTCCTGCGGTTCCAAGTGGATCACATTTCGCCAGTCAATCTGGTGTTGGGTGAACGGCTGCTCCCAGAGCTTTTGCAGCAGGAGCTCAGCGTCGAGAATTTAGTGGCCCAGGCTCTGCCGCTGCTTAATGATCCAGGGTCTCAGCGCCGCGTGGTTGAGGGTTACGGTCGGTTGCGACAAGCCCTAGGAGAGCCTGGGGTCACACGACGCGCTGCGCGCCGGATCCTCGATGCCCTCGCTCCAGCCTGACCATCTGCTGCAACGAGTCCTCTTTCTGACCCTGTTGCTGCTCTTGCTGCTGGCTCATCCCTTTGGCGCTGTGGCCGCTTCTGAGCAGGAAGCGGTTTTTGCCGGAGGCTGTTTCTGGTGCCTTGAACATGATCTCGAGACACTGCCTGGTGTCCTCACGGCTGAAAGCGGTTACAGCGGTGGGCGAACCGTCAATCCCACTTATAAGCAGGTGAGTCGAGGCGGAACAGGCCATGCCGAGAGCGTGTTGGTGCGCTTTGACCCTGAGCAGATCAGCTACGACACCTTGTTGAGAGCTTTCTGGCGCAATGTTGATCCAACCGATGGTGCTGGTCAGTTCTGTGATCGTGGTGACTCGTACCGGCCAGTGATTTTCACGGCTAGTGCTGAGCAGCGTGCTTCTGCTGATCAAAGCTTGCTTGCTGCCGAGCGGGAGCTTGGCTCCGGTCGAACCATTGCTGTGACTATCGAGTCGCTCAAGCGCTTCTGGCCTGCCGAGGATTACCACCAGGATTACGCCGATCGAAATCCGCTCCCGTATCGCTATTACCGCTGGCGCTGCGGCCGAGATGCTCGTCTTGACCAGCTCTGGGGTCAGCAGGCTCGTAGCAGTAAAGTGTGGTTCTCCCCCCCTGCAACCCCTGCAAACGCGGGCTAAGTTGCTTTTGGCCGCGCAGGTTGCGATGTATCTGCTGACAATCCGAGAAGGCCTGGCAACTCGCTACATCGGTCCCTACGCCACCCCCAAGCACGCCGCAGACGATCTTGATCGGCTGCTTGAGTCCTGTGATGAGCGTGCTCGCTGGCAGATTCACGAGCTGCAATCTCCGGTATCCCAGCCCAGCACAGCATCTGAACCTGCTGCCGTGGTTGCCTAACGCCTCGGATAGCCGCGCAGGAGTCCACTCTCAATCATCAATCCCACCCCTGCATTGATGCTGATGAGGCCCATGGTGCCGAGCCAGAACCAAGGTTGGGGAGGATCTGCAGCGCGTCTAACGATGGCTTCGCCGAAGAGGCATAGTCCCAGCGGCAGAAGCAGGATGCCGCTTTGGGCCCGCGCGTACCAGGTCCACTTGGGATTGAGCCTGGGGGCGCGGGCCATGCTGCTGGCGGAGCTGGGCTCAACCTAGGCGGCGGCGCAGCGACGCAGTTTGCGCAAAGCATTCTGTTCCAGTTGCCGCGTGCGCTCGCGGCTAACTCCAAAGTGTTCCGCTAGTTGTTGCAGCGGCATCTGCGCTTCTTGGCCATGGCGTTGCTCGAGCACCACAAGTTCTCGTTCGTTCAAGCCCGCTTGATCGACGAGTTGCTGCAGCTGCTCTTGCTCGAAACCGTGCTCCAGCTCCTCCATTGGGCTGGTGCGGCCATCCTCAAGCATGTCAACCAAGGTTCCATTTTCGGCTTCACCCGCAATCGGGCTGTCGAGGCTGCAGCCGCGGCTCAGGCGCTGTGCCCGCTCCAGCTCCAGCAGCTGGCTTTCGCTCTCGCCCAGCGCCTCCGCCAGCTCCCCGCGGCTGGGGCTACGTCCTAGTTCTTGGCTCAAGCGGTGTGCAGTGCTGTGGAGCCGCCCAAGGCGCTCGCTGACCCGGAAGGGAAGCCGCACGGTGGGGGTTTGCATGACTAGGGCCCGTTGCAAGGCTTGCCGGATCCACCAGTAGGCGTAGGTGCTGAAGCGGTATCCGGTTCCTGGGTCGTACTTCTCCGCTGCCCGTTGCAGGCCGATCGATCCCTCTTGTACAAGATCCTCCAAGGCCAAGCCGCGTAGCCTCAATTTTTTGGCCAGGTGTACGACCAGGCGCAGGTTGGCCTTGACCATGCGGCTGCGTGCCCGCAAACCCTGTCGCTGGATAGATTTCGGTGCATTCTCCGGACCTTCGGGGTGGTCCTGCCAGGCCCGGATCTGGCGCCCCAGGCTCACCTCCTCCATAGGAGTTAGGAGGGCCTCCCGGCCAATGCCATCAAGCATCCAGCCGAAACAGTCCGTGTTTGCTCGTTTGCCCATCGCGCCCTCTCAACTGCCTCAACGCTGGCCTTGGCCCTGTTCAGAGGGGAGCGGGGAGAACCGCCAGATGCGGTTCGGGTCTCCTCAGCCTTTAATGGTGCGGCGACTGAGGGCGTCCTCCTCCTCCAGCCAGAGCCTGCAGGCGGGGCTGAAGGCCTCGGGGAAAGCATGATCTGCCAATTCGACGCTGAGCCGGTGGCGCAGGCGTTGATTTTGGATCACTGGTTCCAGCAGTCCTTCTGCATCGTGCTGAAAGCGTTTCCAGTCTTCCACTGCCGCCTGGCAGGCACGTCCAACATCTCCATCCCACTGCCCTGGGCTGGTTTCTTCGAACCAGAAGGCACTGTGATCAGATCCAGTCGGTTGAAACACTTAAGGACTGGCTCAGACGCTCTTCACTGGCTTAACCCTTCCTTCTCCTCAGCTGCAATGGCTAGGCACCACTCGACCAGGGTGCGAACTCCGTAACCGGTTGCGCCAGCTGGGTCTTGGCTGCGGCCCTTTTCACTCCAGGCTGTGCCTGCGATGTCGATGTGGGCCCAGGGGATTTCGGTATTGACGAACTCCTGCAGGAAGAGTGCTGCGGTGATTGAACCTCCAGGGCGAGGCCCGGTGTTTTTCATGTCGGCGATCCCGCTCTTGAGGCCCTCTTTGTAGGAGGCCTGCAGTGGCATGCGCCAAAGCCCTTCGCCCGCGCGCTGGGCGGCAGCACTGAGTTGGTCGGCCAGAGTTTCATCTGGGCTCCAATAGCCGGCGATCTCATTGCCGAGGGCGACCACGCAGGCCCCGGTCAGGGTGGCCAGATCAACGATGGCATCGGGTTCAAGGCCACAGGCGTAGACCAGTGCATCGGCCAGGGTTAGTCGGCCTTCCGCATCGGTGTTGTTGATCTCGATCGTCTTGCCGTTCGAGGCGGTCACCACCGCACCGGGGTGAATCGCCTCGCCACTGATCATGTTCTCTGTTGTGGCGCTGATGACATGAATTTCCAGGCCATCAGGCTTGATCTGCGCCAGGGTGCGAGCTGCTCCCAGCACGGCGCCACAGCCACCCATGTCGAACTTCATCAGCTCAATCTGGCTGGCGCCCACCTTGAGGTTGTAACCGCCTGAATCAAAGGTCAGCCCTTTGCCAATGAGTACGAGTCGACGCAGCACCGTTCCCCTTGGGCGGATCACCAGATGCAGAAACCGGGGCGGGATGCTTGCTCCCTGGGCTACCGCTAGATACGCCCCCATGCCCCGTTCGCGGCAGGCGGATTCATCAAGGACGGTGAGCTCGCAGCCGAATTCGTCGGCCAATGAACGGGCTGTGGCCTCCAGGCTCAGTGAATTAACAACGTTGGGCGGAGCAGCTACCAGCTCACGGGCCAGCTCTACACCGGAACAGATTGCCTGCTGTTGCGGAATCTCACTCTGGAGAGTCTCTGGGATGCCATGTAGGCAGATTTCCAATGGATCACCACTGGGCTCCACCTCGCTGCGAAAGCGCAGGTCTTGGAATAAGGCCAGTTGACTGCCCTGAACCAGGGCGCCCATCGCTTGATCAGGGGCAAAGGCTTCCAGTGGAAGCGCCATCGCAAGGCTCTTGAGGTGCCAGCCGCGACTGGACTGCGCCAGGCTCGCGGCCCCCTGGCGCAATCCCTGGGTATCGAATTGCTCCGGCGCGCCCAAACCGACCACCAGTAATAGTGCCGGTTTCCCCCCCGGAAGCGTCAGGCTGACTTGTTCGCCACGTTTGCCCTTGAACTGGCGCAGCTCCATCAGAGCTTGCACCTCACTGGCGCGATTGCTGAGTAACTCCGTCAGTTGCTGTTCCCAGTTGCCGCTGAACAATCCGATGGCCAGGCCGTCACAGCCGAGATCCGCTAGTGGTGCAGAACTGCAGCGGAAATTCATCACGGCCTGCCATTGTGTGTCGCGCGATCGTACCGGTCACTCCGCTTTAGCGGGGTTGATTGTGGAACGGGGTCTGCCAGCGCTGACGGCATTCCTTATTAAAGGGGGGTAGCCAATAGCGAATCTGTTGCTGCTCCAAGCGACGGCGGGCATGGGTTTCAATCGGGGCATCACACCAAAAGCGAATGCTGAAGCGCGGGCTCAGGCCGCAGCGCACAAGGCACTCCCCATAGGCTGATAGGTAGTCCTTGCAGTCATGGTCGCCCTTCCAGCGGCGATCGGCCTGACAGGTCTCCCCTAGATAAAGCAATAGTTCCTTGCTATCGCCGAGTCCGTGGTCAAGGACGTAATAAAGGGCCGCCCCCTGATTCCGTGACGCTGGCCAGCGCCAAAATTGCAGATGCTGCGATGGCAGGGTGAGGGGATCTGGGGGAAGACAACTCTCAGATGTTTCGCTTGTAAAAAGGCTCCCCTGATGGGTGAAGGGTTGGCTTTGGCACTGGTGCAGTGGCTGTTGGTGAGCCAACACTCTCTTTCGCCAGGCTTGCAGGGCTTCTTTATCGAGGGCCAGCTCCGTATCGAGCTGCATCGCTGACGGTGCTGCAAACAGATTGATCTGACGCATGACTTCAGGCGGTTCTGGGGAGTTCCGGGCTGGCCTTGATGGGTTGGCCAAAGCAGATGCGACCGATCAGTCTTTCCACGACATCGGGCGGCAGCATCAGACGCTGCTGCAAATCGGCCAGGTCACGGAAGGGGGCACGGCGGCGTTCTTGCTGCAGCCGCTGGCGCCTGGCTTCACTGAGGCCCAGCTCCTGCAGTTGGACATCGCTGGCGCTGTTCAGGTCGAGCACTGGCTGCTGATCCAGGGGCGGCTCGCTGTACCAGCGGAACAGTAAGTGCTTTCTCCAGAGCTCAAGCTGGGCTGGCTGCAGCTCCAGCAGCCGCGCGAGGTCCTCGCAGCCGCTGAGCTGCACTCCGCCTTTTTGCAGTCGAACAAGCAGTTCAGCTTGCTCAGCTGTGCAGCCTGGTAGAAGCAGCCAGTCCTGCTCGAGGGCACGGTTGACATCAATTCGCCAGGGCGGCGAGGCCTCAGCTGAGCTGGCAGCAGGGGGTGGGTCCGGGGGTAACTCCCCCATCAGCTGCAGCATCCGACGGGCCATTGGATCGAGCCAGTGGCGGGAGGGGGGCATCGCAGCTCAATCACGCAGGTCCTGTCAGTATCCGGTCGGCCATCCGCCCTGGCCAGTGGCCGATGGCCACTCAAAATGGCTGTTGTGCCCGCGAGTTCATGGGTTTCTTCGAGTCGGACATCGTCCAGGACGAAGCCAAGCGCTTGTTTGGTGACTATCAGTCACTGATGCAGCTCGGCGGTGAGTACGGCAAGTTTGATCGCGAAGGTAAAAAGCTTTTCATCGAGCGGATGGAGGAGTTGATGGACCGCTACCGCGTGTTCATGAAGCGCTTTGAGCTCTCCGAGGATTTCCAGGCCAAGCTCACCGTCGAGCAGCTGCGCACTCAGCTCAGTCAGTTCGGTATTACCCCGGAACAGATGTTTGAGCAGATGAACCTGACGCTGGAGCGAATGAGAGCCCAGCTCGAATCGGAGAGCTGACCCGCGCCCGTACGATCCACTGCGCATCAGTCCCCACGCCCTGACCATGGCGGATCACTCCCAGTCCCTGCCGGCCTGGCTGTCCCGCGGCATGGCCGATTTGTTTCCGGCCGGAGACCCGGCAGATGCTGATCAGGCTCTGGCTGCACGCTTGACTTCTGCCCAGGCCCAGGGCAGGCCACTGCGCATCAAGCTCGGCATCGATCCCACTGGAAGCAATATTCACCTGGGTCACAGCATTCTCTTTCGCAAGCTGAGGGCCTTTCAGGACGCCGGGCACACCGCTGTTTTGATCATTGGCGATTTCACCGCCCGCATTGGTGATCCCACCGGTAAGAGCACCACCCGCGTGCAGCTCTCGGCAGACGAGGTGGAAGCCAATGCCGCCACATACCTGGCTCAGCTTGGGCAGGGGCAGCCCAAGGAACGGGCTTTATTGGATTTCGAGACCCCTGGTCGGCTGGAAGTGCGCCGAAACAGCGAATGGCTGGCCGGACTGGACTTGCCCCAGGTCATCGGTCTGCTGGGTACGGCCACGGTGGGCCAGATGCTCGCCAAGGAAGATTTCGCAAAGCGCTATGGCACTGGTACGCCCATTGCGTTGCATGAATTTCTCTACCCGTTACTGCAGGGCTATGACTCGGTAGCTGTGGAAGCGGATGTGGAGCTGGGAGGGACCGATCAGAAGTTCAACGTTGCCATGGGGCGCGATCTGCAGCGTCATTTCGGCAAGGCAACACAATTTGGGCTGCTGCTCCCGATTCTGGTAGGGCTCGATGGGGCACAGAAGATGAGCAAGAGCCTGGGCAACACCGTGGGCCTTGAGGAGGACCCCCTCTCGATGTACTCAAAGCTTGAGAAGGTGGGAGATGCTGCTATCGATGACTACATCACCCTGCTGACCGATATGGATCTGGCGTCGCTGCCAGATAACCCCCGTCAGCGGCAGAAGGCGATGGCTTTGGCGGTGACAGCCGGCCGTCATGGGATGGATGCAGCTCGCAAGGCCCAGGCTGATGCGGCCACCTTGGTGGCAGGGGGCGGCGATGCAGCTGCTGAGGTGCCGGAGGCCTCAATGGCTGAGGTCAGCTTCCCGGCGAAAGCGTTTTACCTGCTCAGTGCTGTTGGCATTTGCGCCAGTAGCAGCGATGCGCGGCGTCAGATCAAAGGCGGTGCTGTGCGCTTGGAGGGAGAGAAGATCACTGATCCCAACCAGGAATTTGCTGATAAAGCGCAGCTTGAGGGCAAGGTGCTGCAGCTTGGCAAGAAGACCTTTCGCCGCCTGATTGCATGAGCTCAGAGGCTGCGCAGCACCTCCAGATCTTCGGCATCAAGCGGGGTTGGTACCCCGTTGCGCAGCAGCTCGGCAAAGCCCATGTCATGGCTCAGCACAGTTAGTAGGTAAAGCCTGTTGGGGCCTGGGTTTTCGAAATCATGGCGTGCGGCGGCTGGCACTTGAATGAAATCACCTGTACCTGCGCAGATGGCATTGTCATCAACGTGAAAGATCGCTCGGCCGCGGAGCACGAAATAGAGTTCGGCTGCGCCTTGATGGCTGTGAGGGGGCACCCTGTCACAGGGGTCATGAATCTCGACGAACATGCTGAGATCGCCCAAGGCCTGGGCATGGCAGTCATCGGGGGCATTCAGAAGTGCGAGGCGACAGTGGTCGTTGTCGCTAAAGCGGAAACCCTGCAACTGTTCTGGATGGATGATGCTGGCCAGCACAGGGCGGGGGCCCGTCTGCTCCCATGCTGATAACAGCTGCCGGCGTGGGCAAGGGGCTGTGCTGCATCACCAATCGATTGCTTTGGGAGCGCTACTGCTGTGACTACTGCCGCTGATCAGATCATCGTGGCTCTCGATGGCATGGCCCCTGAGCAGGCTCTGGCTTTCTGTCAGTCGGTTGATGGACTTCGCTGGGTGAAGGTCGGTCTGGAGCTGTTCGTTCAGGCTGGTCCTGAGGTGATTGCGCAGCTTCGAGAGCAGGGTTTGCGGGTTTTTTTGGATCTCAAGTTCCACGACATCCCCGCCACCATGGCCGGTGCTTGTCGCCGGGTCGCGGCGCTGGGAGCTGAGCTAATCACAGTGCATGCCTGTGCCGGCAGCGAAGCGCTCCAGGCCGCCCAGGCTGGAGCTGTTGAAGGTGCAGCTAATACAGCGCTAAAGGTCCCCACATTGTTGGCTGTGACCGTGCTCACCAGCTGGTCTGAGCAGCGGCTCAAGCAGGAGCTAGCGATTACCCAGGACATCCGTGAGAGGGTACCCGCCCTGGCTTCCCTCGCTGCGGCAGCAGGCATCGGTGGTTGCGTTTGCTCGCCCCAGGAGGCTGCGGCACTGCGGGTTTTGCACCCCGCACCGTTTGCGCTGGTCACCCCAGGCATTCGCCCCAGAGGCAGCGAAGCAGGGGATCAATCCAGGGTGATGGGACCTGGAGCTGCCATCGCGGCCGGGGCGACTCAGCTGGTGATTGGCCGGCCAATCACCAGAGCCAATGACCCCAGTGCAGCGTTCGCCACCTGTTGCGCTGATCTAGATCAGGCGGCTATTGGCATCAGCGGCGTTAGCTGTCCATAGAGCTGTTCGATTGCGTCGATGTTGCGGTTGAGCGTGTAGCGCTCCAGTACCCGTTGGCGGGCGTGGCGACCTAGCTCAGCGGTGAGCAAGGGTTGATCACGCAGCACCGGAAGCAGGGTGCGCAACTGCGTGGTGACTCCTTGGGTACTGATGACGATCCCAGCCCCTCCGCCAAGCACTTCTCCGTCGGCGCCAGCATCGGTCGCCACGCAGGCGCAGCCGCTGGCCATGGCTTCCAGCAGTGCAAGGGACAGGCCCTCCACCAGCGAAGGCAGAAGGAACACTTCGGCGGCCTGCAGCAGAGCGATGCGCCGCTGTTGGTCGGCCTCATAGCCCCACCAGATCAGGGAGTCATCGCTGTAGGTGGTTTCCAGAGTGGTGCGTAGGGGGCCATCGCCAACCACAACAAGTACGCAGCCTTCCGGTTTGACCAGTTTCCAGGCCCGGAGCAGGGCTTCCACGTTCTTTTCGGTGGCCAGTCGTCCCATATAGAGAAAGACCCGCCGGCCGCCGAAACGCTCGCTCAGGCTGGATGGACCTGGTTGCCACTGGTCGTGTTCAACTCCGTTGGGGATGACTGCCAGGCGCTGATCAGGAACCCCAAGTCGGCTGAGTACCTCAGCTTGGAGATCAGAGAACACGATTACCCGGTCGTAGCGCGCCAGGGAGGGGGCATAGAGCTGGTATGTGAGCTGTTGGCCTCCGGCTGTGATGTTGCGTACAGCCGCATCAAACGGGGGGTGGAAGGTGGCCACCAGGGGGACCCCAAGTTGCTGGCATAGCTCCGGTAGGCGGAAATCGAGTGGCGAGAGGGTCAAACTCGCGTGTACAAGATTGGGCTGGATGCGCTCGAGTGACTCCCGTAGCTCCCGGCTCGCTCGGGGTGAGGGGATCGTGTACATCTGCGATTTCACCAGGTAGGGCAGTGCCACATCTGGTTGGTTCTCGGCTACGAGGTCATGCTCCTCGTCGGCCTCCGTCTTGTGCAGTCGTCCGAGTTGTGTGGCCGGGGTGTCGAAGTGAATGAAATGGATCTCATGGCCCCGTTCGCGTAGTGACGCCGTGGTGGCCAACCCGTAGGACACGTTCCCGCAGAACGGAGATTTCTTTCCGAGCCAGGCGATCCGCATCAAGTCCTTGTGGACCATGGGGAAACTAGCAGCGCTTTTCAACCGCCTTGCCAGGGGCGCTCAAGGCCGGCACCAGCGAGTACGAGTAAAGCGAGTAGCAGCAATACGGGTTTGAGGCCGACGCTGCCTACCAGGGTTCCTGCCAGCACCAGGGGCAGGCTCAAGGCGATGTTGACCAGGTTGTTTTGCAGGCCAAACACCTTGCCGCGCAGGTGCTCAGGAGTGTCTTCCTGAATCGTCGTCTGTGCAGGGATGCCTAGTAATGCTGCGCCGATGCCCAGTAGGCCACAGAGCAGCAGGGTGGGCCACAGCCCCGGGCGCAGCTGGGCCAGCAGCACCAGCGAAAAGCCCATGGTGCCCAGTCCCATGGCGGCGAGCACCTTGCGGCTGAAACGATGCCCAAGCTGGGCGACCACCAACGCACCGATGGCCAGTCCCAGGCCACTCATCGCCAAAAGGCTCCCAAACCGTGTCGGGCCCAGCCCCACCACCCGTGAGGCCAGGCTGATCGAGAGAACATAAAGCGCAGCAAGCAGGCTGTAGAGCAACACCAAGTGCACTACAGCTCCGCGCACGCTGGCCTGACGACCAAGGAACTGGAGCCCATCGCGAAGGTCGCGCCAGACGCTGTTGTCACCACCGCGCCGGGGCGGCTCATTGGTGCGAACGAATAGCAGTACAAGCGTCGCTAGGCCGTAGGCCAGAGGAACCAGGATGAATTCACCGTGGCTAAGTCCGAACTGGGCGGTGAAACCAGCCAGCAGCTGCATCAGTGGTTCGCCGGCTGCAAATCCAACAATTGTTGCCGCCATGGTGGTAGCGGTGTAGAGGGAGTTGGCGGGTAAAAGCAGTGGCTTCTCCACGAGCAGGGGGATTGCTGCCAGTTCTGCAGGCGCAAAGAACTGCGTCAGGCAGGACTCCAGAAATGTCAGCACTAACAGGCCCCAGTAGCCCCAGCTCAGCCCATGCCAGCTCGGCCCGGGCAGCATCATCAGAGGCACCGCCAGGGTGATCAAGGTGCGCAGACCGTTGGAGGCCACCATGACCGCCCGCTTGGGCCAGCGGTCTGCCCAAACCCCGGCCAGCCCCCCCAAGACGATGGCCGGCAGGGTGTTAGCTGCATAGATGCCGGTGGCCAGCAAAGTGATCCACTGGGCATCAGCAGCTCCGCCGCTGATGCCTCCTGGGAAGCCGCGGTTGCCCAGCAGTTCGGCTGCATCAGCGAGAGGCCCGCTGCTGACTCCGGTGCTCTGCGCCCAGGTTTGGGCGATGAGGAACACCATCAGCACGATGTAGAACTTGTCAGCCAGCTGGGAGAAGATCTGCCCCAGCCAAAGAAGCCGGAAGCCAGGCAGAGCCAGTACTGCAATTAGGCCATTACCTTGATCGTTGGGATCCCTCACCCGGACTGTCGCTCGGCTGACGCCGGCCAATCTTGCCCTAACAGCGCCATTGCCCTGGGGCAGCGACCGAGATGTTCGCGGCACCAGAAGCTCAGCAGCTCCAGTAGGTGGCGCCAGACCCGTTCAGGGCCCATCAGTTGACCGCTTGCGCGGCGGGGGAGCTGGGGGCGGATCAGACGTTGGAGCAGCGCTAGTTCTGATGCGTTGAGCAGCAGCACTGCACCAGGCTGACGGCCGCTGCAGAAGCCCTCTGCTGGCAGCAGGCTGCAGCGCCAGCTCCAGTTGCCGATAGGAGGCTGCAACGCGGAGCCATCGTTTAGATCCACCGTCAGCGGCAAACCCACCCCTGCCAGCTCTAGCAGCTGCACACTGCTTTGGACGGCAATTGCTAGTGCCTCTAGCCGTTGCAGCTCTAAATGCTGCTCCTCGAGCAGGGCTTCCAGCTGGGCGAGCCGATGCAGGATCAAGGGCAGAGCTCCTGGCAGGGGCTCACCTTCCGGGATCAGCAGCTGGGCCAGTTCCAGCAACCACTGAGCTGGGGCCAGCAGTTCCAGTCGTTGCCCCAGGCGGCCATAGCTATGGAGCACGCTGGCTTGACGAAGTCGCCCAAGGCTGCGCCCGCGAGCGACCTGTCCGCGCACCAGCGTCAGCCCGCCAGCGGCAGCGAGGCTGCTGCGGGGCCGGCGGGCGCCACTGGCGGCCACCTTGAGCAGTCCCTGCTCTTCGGTGAGCAGCACGAGAAGTCGGTCGTTCTCCCCAAGGGGACTGACCCGCAGGCAGAGCCCCTCCAGGGTGCGTTCCCGCGGCTGATCGCTCATCCCCGCTGGGCTGTAACCAGTTCCACACCGCGGCTTGTGCCCAGGCGTTCTGCTCCCGCCTGCACTAGCTGAATGGCCTGTTCAAGGCTGCGGATGCCGCCGGATGCCTTGATGCGGGCACGCCCTGAGGCCAGCTTGTGCAGTCGCTGCACAAGCTGTGGCGAGGCTGGCTGTCCGTACCCGCTGCCGGTTTTCAGGAAGGCCACACCTGCATCGAGTGCCACCTCAACCAGGGTGTCGAGCTGATCGGCTGTGAGCTGATCAGCTTCCAGGATCAGTTTCACGGGGAGAGAGAGCTCCACCAGTTGCGCGATTTGATCGTGCAGCGCCGTGAGCTCGCCATCGAGCAGCAGTGCGAAATCAGGGACTAGATCAAGCTCATCAGCTCCGGCTTCCACTGCCCATTCCGCCTCGGCCCGTTTGATGGCGCTGGCGCTGGAGCCAAATGGAAAACTCACCACACTGACGAGCTTCACCGAGCCCCTCTCTCCCAGCCAGCGGCGCGCCTGTGGCATCCAGCGGGAGGCGAGGCAGACACCAGCAAACCCGTGATGCAGCGCCTCTTTACAGCACTGTTCGACCGTTTCGGAGCCCAGCCGCGGCTGCAGCTGGGCGTGATCGATCAGCGGAGCCAGATCAGGGATCTCAGCAGGATCGCCGGCAGGGTGCACACCATCACTCGCGGGCTTGGATCACACCGTATCCGCCATGGTTGCGGTGGTACACCACCTGAAGGGTGTTGGTCTCCTTGTCACAGAACAGATAAAAGTCGTGGTCGATCACCTCGAGTTGGTGAATGGCATCTTCCACGCTCATGGGCGGCATGGCGAAGTACTTGCGTCGCACCACGGGAGCCGGTAGTTCAGCCTTGCGGCCATTGAGCAGGTCGCCCTGCATCGGCATCATTTCGGGTTCGGGTGCCGGAGTGCTGTGGCCATGGTGGTGGCCCTGACGGCGATCCTTATGACGTTGAAGCTGACGGGCCAGCTTGCCGGCCACAAGATCAATGCTGGCGTAGAGGTTTTCGCTGCGCTCCTGGGCTCGGATCACCGTGCCGCTGGCGAAGAGGGTCACTTCTGCGGTCTGTTGGGGTACCCGCGGATTGCGGGCTACAGAAAGGTGGACATCGGCTTCTTGCACCATGCCGTTGAAATGATTGACCGCCCGCGAGAGTTTGGTTTCCGTGTAATCCCGCAGCGCGGATGTCACATCAAGGTTGCGGCCATGGATCAGAAGCTTCATACAGGGACCTCCCGGTGTCCTGTTGGGTTGAATTCAATGTATTGACGGCGGCATGAATCGGGTATTGCCAGATGCATTCCTTTGCGCTCTGGACAGGGGAATTTCCCTGCCCGAGGCTTGGCAATGGCAGCGCGCCTGGCAAAAGCGTTTGATCGAAGCGCAGCAGGCCGACGCTTTCACGGCTCCAGAACTTCTGCTGTTACTGGAACATACGGCCTGTTACACCCTCGGACGCGGGTCCGATCTGGCTCATTTGCACTTTGATCCAGAGGCTCCGCCGGCACCGCTGCACAGAATTGATCGCGGTGGTGAGGTGACCCATCACCTGCCGGGACAGTTGGTGGCCTACCCCGTCCTGGATTTGCAGCGTCATCGCTGTGATCTGCACTGGTACCTGCGTCAGCTTGAGGGGGGGGTCCTCGATTTACTTCAGGAGCTCGGTTTGGAGGGGGAACGCCGTGATGGGCTCACCGGCGTCTGGTTGGAGGGATGCAAGGTTGCATCGATTGGAGTGGGGGCCAAACGATGGGTGACGCAGCATGGCCTGGCACTCAATGTCAGCTGCGAGCTCTCGGGCTTTGCATGCATCAGTCCCTGTGGCCTGCAGCTGCCTGTCGGATCTCTCCAGCAATGGCGACCTGATTTGACCGTGAAACAGGTCCAGCGTCCCCTGGCCAGAGTGTTGACAGCTCGTTTGGGTTGGGACAATCCCCACTGGATTAACGAGCAGACTCTGCTTAGTGAGATCGGTGCAGATGGCTGAGGCCTGGGTGCGTTGGCAGGGTGATCGTGGGGACCAGAGGGCCCTGTCACGGCAGCCCGACTGGTCTGATCTGCACGGTATTGATGGCCTCTGGCCCCGCCTGGCCCGTGAGCACGGCCAGCTGCAGGCCTTGGACATGGCCCATGGCCCTGCACCCGAGCTACTCAGTTTTGAGGAGTTACATCAGCGCATCGGCGCAGTGGCTGCGGGGCTTGCTCGCCACGGGGTGACATCAGGTGATGTGGTCGCCCTGTTTGCCGAGAACGGCCCGCGCTGGTTGGCAGTTGATCAAGGCCTGATGCGCCTCGGTGCTGCTGCCGCTGTACGCGGCAGCACTGCACCGGTCGAGGAGTTGGCTTTCATCCTTCAAGACTCCGGTGCCAAGGCACTTGTGCTGGAGGATCCCAGCCTCTTGGAGCCGTTGCGTGATCGCGGCGCCCTGGCTGGCCTTCATTTCGTGCTGCTGCTGCATGGACAGTCCAGTCCAGGGCTGACTGCATTGCCCCAGTTGAGCTGGCAAAGCCTGATGGCCTCTGCGGCTGCGGAACCGCCGCGGCTCAAGCCCTATGAAGGCGATGAGAGCCGCATCGCAACGATCCTCTACACCTCCGGTACCACGGGCCGGCCCAAGGGAGTGCCCTTGAGTCAGGCCAACCTGCTGCACCAGGTGCGCACGTTGGGGGTCGCGGTTTCCCCCCGCCCAGGGCAGAGGGTGCTGAGCGTGCTGCCGATTTGGCATGCCTACGAGCGCAGTGCCGGGTATCTGCTGCTCTCGCGTGGCTGCTGTCAGAGCTACACCAATCTTCGGCAGTTCAAAGCCGACCTTCAGCGGGTCCGGCCCCATTACCTGATCAGCGTGCCGAGGCTTTGGGAGGCCCTTCATGGCGGCTTTCTCAATGCGCTTGAGGGCATGCCCAAGGCCAAGCGACGTCTCATTAGCTCTGCTCTCACCCTTTCGGAGCGCCATGCCCAGAGCTGGCGTGCCTGGTGTGACCTGCTTGACCATCGCACCGGTGCTGTGGAACGCCTTACTGGCCTGGCAATGGCTGTTCTGACGGCCCCGCCCTCTTGGTTGGCTTCAAAATTGCTTTGGCCGGCTGTGCGTCGTCAGCTGGCCGGCGGCCGGCTGGGCACAGCCATCAGTGGCGGTGGGGCGTTGCCGCGGCATATCGATGCGTTTTTTGAGGCAATTGGGATCGAGTTGCTCGTGGGCTATGGCCTCACGGAGACCAGTCCGGTGCTGAGCTGCCGTCGCCCCTGGGCTAACCGCCGCGGCAGTGCTGGACGCCCTCTGCCTGGCACGGAGCTTCGCATTGTTGAACCCGAGAGCCGGAACACGCTGGATTTTGCTGACCGCGGGCTTGTACTGGCTCGGGGGCCCCAGGTGATGGCTGGTTATTTCCATAGGCCCGAGGCCACTGCCGCTGCTCTTGATGGCGAAGGTTGGTTCAACACAGGCGACCTGGGCTGGTTGATGTCTGATGGCTCCCTTTTTCTGACAGGCCGTGCCAAGGACACGATTGTGCTCAGCAGTGGTGAGAACGTCGAGCCAGGCCCTTTAGAGGACGAGCTTGCCTCCAGTGATCTTGTAGAGCAAGTGATGCTTGTCGGACAGGATCGCCGCCAGCTCGGCGCTCTTGTGGTGCCCCGCCACGAGGCTTTGGTTTCCATCGCTGTTGAGTTAGGGCTTGCTTGCCCCGCAAGTTGGCCGGATGGGTCTCCTGCCGGAGCTGATGCCATGTTGCGCAAAGCTCTGACCGGCCGCCTCAATCGGCTTCTGGCGGCTCGAATCGGCGCGCGACCAGAAGAACGGCTAGCCGGTGTGGCCCTAGTGGATGGCTTCACCATTGATAACGGGTTGCTCACCCAGACCCTTAAGCAGCGTCGTGATCGCATCAGCAGTCGTGATTCAGTCGCGATTGATGCCATCTACAGCGTGGTGTGATCCAGGCGGTTGACCAGTCGATCTGCGGCTGACAGTCTTGGGCGCCATTCCATGGATCCATGGCCGATCAGCTGACCATCAAACGCAATATCACCGTGCAAGCCGTGGTCACACCGACCTGGAAAGAGGAAGCTGAGCGCGAGACCAGCCAGGCCGTTACTAATACAGATCAGCAGCTGGCTCAGCTGGAGCAGGAAGGTCAGCAGGTGATCGAGGAGATCCGCCGTCAGAGCGCCAACCCTCTCGATCCTCGCGTGCAGGAGCAAGTGGCCGGAGTGCAGCAGCAGGTTGCTGCCAAGCGCGCCGAGCTGGAAGAGCAGAAGCGCAATCTTCTTGAGCAGCAGACCGCTATTCAGGGTCTGGACATGGATGACCTTGTCGAGCAGGGCCAGATTGAGAGCACCTGCACCATCGCCGTGGGTGAGAACATCGTGCAGAAGCTTCAGGCCTCAATCGTTGTTAAGGACGGCGTAGTCCAGTCCATCAGCGAAGGCGCCTGAGTCCCACTTGGCCTGGGGATAAGATCCCGGGACCCTTGTTCGGAAGCGGCTGATGGCCACCTTCGAGATCTTCATGCCTGCCCTCAGCTCCACGATGACGGAGGGGAAGATCGTTGAGTGGCTCAAGCAGCC
>CAJWXK010000025.1 GCA_913048995.1 uncultured Synechococcus sp.
TCAAGCGGGGCCTCAGCGCTGGTTACGCCGGCATCAAGAACAGCCTGTTCGAGCGGCCCAACACCTCCATGGTGTTCGGTGATGCCAAAAAAGTGCTGACCTCTCTGGCTGCTGAGCTGCGGGAACTGGGAGTCGGTAAAGCTCCAGCCAAAGTGGGCTAAGTCACCCCCAAGCCATGGCCGCTTCGGTTCTCATCGTCGGCGGCACCCATGGCAACGAATGCAACGGCCCCTGGCTGCTGCAGCATTGGGGCCACAAGCCCCCGCAGCTGCAGCGCAGGGCCCTTTCTGTACGTACTGAAATTGGCAACCCCGCAGCGCTGGAGGCTGGTCGCCGCTACATCGACAAGGACCTGAACCGTAGTTTCATCGATGAACTACTGCAGGATCCAGACACTCCCTGCCTGGAGGGGCAGCGGGCCCAGCAACTACTGGCCAGCCATGGACCGAATGGACAGATGCCAACCCAGGTACTGATTGATCTGCACAGCACCACCGCCGCCATGGGCAACTGCCTGGTGTTGTATGGCCGCAGGCCGGCCGATCTGGCCCTGGCAGCTGGCTGCCAAGAGGAACTTGGCCTACCCGTCTACCTACACGAAAGTGATCCCAGGCAGACCGGCTTTATGGCCCAGGCCTGGCCCTGCGGTCTGGCCCTGGAGGTGGGTCCGGTAGCCCAGGGGGTGCTTAGCCCTGCCATCTGCCGCCAGAGCGAGCTGGGCCTGGAAGTGCTGCTGGATGTACTCGAAAAGGCTGCCGCCGGCCAATTGAACCTGCGCCGGCATCTGCAGATACACCGTCACCTCGGCAGCATCGATCTCCCCCGGGACAACCATGGTCAGCCCTGCGCTTGTCTGCATCCGCAGCGGTTGTGCGGCGACTGGCAGGAACTACAAGCCGGTGATCCGCTTTTCCAGCACGCAGACGGAACCACGATCACCTTCGCTGGTGATCCTGAAGGACCGGTGCACACCGTGTTCAGCAATGAGGCCGCTTATCAGGAAAAGGGAATCGCCACCAGCCTGACCCGCAAAGAGGATCTGCCAGCAGAACGCAGCTGGGTGGATGCACTGCAGGCAGTACTGCAGAACTGAGATCAGCGGGGAGGCAGGACCCGCTCAAAGAACCGTTCGGTGGCCTCAAGCACCTGACGCTGCACAGCACCACTGCGAAAACCGTGCGCTTCAGCCTCCAGCAGGATCAATTCCACGCTGAGGCCCCGCTGGCGTAGGGCCTGCACCATCAACTCGGTCTGTTCAGGCGGCACCACCTTGTCCTGCAATCCCTGAATGAACAGCACCGGCCGCCCCAGGCGATGTTTTTGCTGCAGCGGTGAACGCTGGTGATATTTCGCCTGCTGCTGCGGCCAGGGACCGATCAGGCGATCGAAATAGCCCGACTCAAAACGATGAGTGTCCTGCTGCAGTGATGCCAAATCGCAGACGGGATAACGGCAAACCCCGGCTTTGAAAACCGGTTCATGGATCAAGGCGGCCAAGGTGGTGAAACCTCCCGCACTGCCCCCCTCGATAGCCACCCGCTCAGGGTCCACCTCACCAGCAGCGATGAGTTGGCTCACGGCCGCCGCGCAGTCGGCCACATCCAGCTCCCCCCAGCGCCCATCGAGCCGTTCGCGGTAGGCGCGGCCAAAGCCGGTGGAGCCGCCATAGTTGACATCCACCACTGCCCAGCCACGGCTAATCCAGTACTGATAAGCGAGGCTGAGGCCCGTGCGCGCCATCCCAGTCGGGCCGCTGTGGCCCCTGACCAGCAGGGGAGAGGGTCGTGGTTGATCAGGAGCCGGGGGATAAAACCAGGCCTGGCTCGGGTGGCCATCACCTCCCTTCACCCAAAGCGAACGGGGCACGCTGACCCGGGACGCGGGCAACGGCGAAGCCCCGAAACGCTCCCAGGCCTGCCATTGCCCGGGAGCATCGCCAATCTCCAGCAAGGTGGTCGGCTGGGTCACTCCGGCAGCGAGACACACAGCCCTACTCGTAGAAGCCGTGAGGGCGCTGAGCTCGCAGAAGGGAAGAGTCATCTCCTGCCAGGGCTCAGCTCCCGCTGCTTTCAACGAGCGCTGCCAGAGGGACCAGGCCCCCTCACGGCAGGCGAGCGCCAGCAACCGTTCACCGCAAGCCGCAAGAGTGCGCATCCCGTAGACCCACTGGGGCATGCCGCATTCGCAGCCGGACGGCAAGGGCATCGACTCCCAGACCTGCTGAGATCCCGGGCACCAGCGCTGGGGAGTCCAGTAGCCCATGCGATCGCTAGCCACCAGCAGCTGATCACTAGCAGTCCAAAGGGGCTGGAATAGGGACTGGGGATCGTCGTCTCCTCCCGCCAGCCGCTGGGGGCCGAGCAACTCCCCGCCCTCTCCCAACCAGGACCACCAGAGTTCAGTGCGCTCCCAGGGCATCCAAGGCAAGGACCACTCCAGCCAAGCCAGCTGATCGCCACTGGGGGACAGGACCGCATAGCCACAGAAATCCAGCTGAGACCGAAGTACCTGCGGGTTGCCACCAGCCAGCGGCAGGCTGACCAGGGAATCACCCCCATCGCTCTCCATCACACCGATCCAGCGCTGACGCTGCGTGTCGATCAAGCCATCAGCAAACCGGGTCTGGCCGTTTAGGGCAGGCTCGATCAGCGGGCGAGGGTCAGCAGAAGCCTGCAACGGAACGCGGTGGGGCAAGCCACTACGGCCATCGATGAAGACCGCCATCGTCGAATCGGCACAGAACAGGCCTCCACCGAACTCATGCACCCGGGTACGCAGACTCCAGCCTCCCGGTGTCAGATCCTTCGGGGTCGCTCCCGGCCGCTGTTGCAGCATCAAGGTGGTGCGCCCCCCCTCATCGGGACGCTGCTCAGCCCACAGCAGCTGCTCGCCGACCAGGAGCGGCTCACGGCAGGAGCGCTCCCGCCCCATCACCAGATCAATGGCCAGAGGCCCCGGCGGCACGGTCACTGCGGCCATCAGATCCTCCCGAGACAGCTGCCTAAGATGAAGTCTCTCCGGTTTGCGGACCTTGGCTCTGAATTTTGCTTCAATGGCCCGCCAGTCAGAGCGCCAGTCCTCCACCGTGATGGTGCCCAAGGGTCAGGAGCAGCCCGAGAGTCCCCGAATCCACACTCTCGGAGCAAGCGAGCTGCGTCAGCCGGCCAAGCGGATCAGCAAAGTCAATGAATCGGTGCGTGAGCTAGCCCGAGAAATGCTCCGGAGCATGTACAGAGCCCAGGGAATCGGTCTGGCCGCTCCCCAAGTGGGGGTGCATCAGCAATTGCTTGTGATCGACCTCGATCCTGAAGAAGCCTCCAACCCACCACTGGTCCTCATCAACCCTGAGGTGGTGACCACCAGTGGCGAACTCGACACCTATGAAGAAGGCTGCCTCAGCATCCCCGGGGTCTACCTCAATGTTGTGCGCCCCAGCCAGGTGGACATCAAGTACCGCGATGAACTTGGCCGTCCCCAGCGACGCAAGGCCGACGGTTTGATGGCTCGCTGCATCCTGCATGAGATGGACCACCTCAACGGTGTGCTTTTTGTGGACCGCGTCACCGATGAGCTCAGCCTCAGCGGAGAGCTGCAGCGGCTGGGCTTCAATCGCAACGACGTACACACGGTGAGCTGACGCCATGCCGATGAAACCCTTGGCAGGAGTTTTCCTCGCCATCGCCTGCGTACTAGGCATTGCCGCCACAGGCAGTGTCTTTGAACTGGCCTACGGCGACCCAGATCTGGGTGTGGGTCTGACCCGCGCCATCTTGATCGGCTCCTTACCGGGCACGGCCGTGGCGCTTGTGGTTGCGATTCGTCTTAATTCACCGGCCTGACCCCCTGGGCGGGAGCGGTTGTGACTTCTACGATCAGCGCTCCATGGAGATGCGACGTGGCTGCATTGCGCCCCATCACCGCCGCTGCGGCGGGACTTCTGTCCGCCGGGATCGGCATGGCCCCTCTACCGGCTGCCGGCAGCCTGTTTCTGGCAAAGGACGTGGATGGCAGCAAGTTCATCCTTGTGGCAGCGCCCATCGGCGGCAGCGGCAGCGCGCAGCTGAACATCTACGAGCAAAAGAAGGACACACGTCCCTGCTACAGCCGCGAGGGGGATGGCCCCACGGTGGTGAAACCCCTTCTGGCCAGCTTTGACTTCACCGGAATCTGCGGCCGCTACATGGACAGCAACGGCTACTCGGTTCGGGTAGGCGCTCAGGACTTCGGTTCCGCCATGCGCATGTCCGTGGTTCCCGATGACAACGACCTTCTGCTGCTGGGAACGGGCCGCGACGGCAGCACCGTGGTGCTTGCCCGCACCGAGGGATTGGCCGATGGCTTCCTCGAGCTCAAGCTCGAACCGGGCTGGACCCTGAAACGCCGCCACTACGGCGAACGGGCCCTAGGGCACATCTACGTGCACCGCGACACCATGCCCGAACCCGCCAGCGAGGAAGAAAACTGAAGGCCTAGAAGCGATAGTTGGTAAGATTGGTTGTTCAGTTGTGCATCAGCAATTCCGGTTCTCATGACCCAGGTGACCGTCGGCGAAAACGAAGGAATTGAATCGGCATTACGCCGTTTCAAGCGCCAGGTCTCCAAGGCCGGGATCTTCGCCGATCTCAAGCGTTTGCGTCACCACGAGACACCAGTCGAGAAGTACAAGCGCAAGGCCCAGCAGCGCCGCCGCCGCCGCTGAATTCTTTCCAATATCGCCCTGGCCAACTAAAAAAAGTTTCATGGCGCTGCTGTACCGGTAGCGCCTCTTTTGTGTCGTGGATCACACAATGAAAGTATCCCAGTCAGGAGGTCCCTATGGCCAACCTGTTGAACGCGGCTCGCGTCTGGTGGGGAGAAGCGATGGCCCATGCTTTCGGCAATCCCCGCGAAGAAAAAGCGCATTTGCCGCCTCCCGTCGGTCTCCAGCCATTCCGTCACCATCCCCACAAGGACGGTCACTGATCGGCTCGCTTCTCCTCTGGCCTGTGGCTCTGACCATGGGCCTTTGTTTTACGGCGATGGCGTCCCCCGTCCTTGCTGATGTGCTTGAACAGCGGGTGATCTATGACCAGGACCCTTGGGATCCCGAAAACCGACTTGAAGTAGGCGACTGCCAGAAAGGCACTGACGGCTCAATCACCTGTGACACACGCCCGCAGGGTCAAGTCTGGGTCGAAACGCTGGTGAACGGGAACAACAACTGAAAACCCCAAGAAGGGGTCGGCGTCGCGACTTGATCAACCAAGACGGCGCTGCTGCAAGCGATAACGAAGACGCTCAAGCCGGCGAATCGAAGCCTCGGTGTAGTCGTGCAACTCAGAACGACTGCGGGAATCCAGGCTTTGCTCCTGCTGATCCATCAGATCAGCCAGACGATTCACGGCATGAAGCAGTTCCAGGCCGGCGTCTTGCCAACCAGGATCAAGGCGCTTGCGAATCGGACCGCGCCGGCGCTGAGCCAGTTCATCGAGAAACTGCAGATGCAGCATGGACCGAAGCCAAACAAATAGATATCCCGTTTGATATTCAAGCGTCTAAGTGCGCCTGAGGAAATCCGTGCTGATTTATAAACCGGTCCTCGCTCTTGCACTCAGACACC
Source organism: uncultured Synechococcus sp. (assembly GCA_913048995.1). Classification (GTDB taxonomy): domain Bacteria; phylum Cyanobacteriota; class Cyanobacteriia; order PCC-6307; family Cyanobiaceae; genus RCC307. The sequence goes on from CAJWXK010000025.1 coordinate 5,600, forward strand.
TGGCGGCAGCAAAGCCGGTGCTGGTGCCGTGCTGGCGGGCATCTCCTGGGCCTGGGGGCAAGGCTGGGGCGCAGTAGGCGTGTCAGAACAGGCCGGTGCAACAGCCCCACAAACGGCCGTGGAGGCGGCAGCAGCCGCTGACACCAGCGGCAGCAGGCAGATGGCCATAGACGGCAGCAGGGCTCTGGCTTCAGCCTAGAAACAGCACAGCGCAACCCCCAACAGATCCATGAGCGACGGCAACGACACGATCTTCGGGCGCATCCTGCGCGGCGAAATCCCCTCTGATCGGGTGCACGAGGACGAACACTGCATTGCCTTCAGAGATGTGGCCCCCCAGGCACCAGTTCACGTACTGGTCATTCCGCGGAAGCACATCCCCAGCCTCAAGGAGGCCCAGCCAGAGCAGGAAGCGCTGCTGGGCCATCTGCTGTTGGTGGCAGCGCAAATCGCCCGGCAGGAGGGACTTGAGGACTGGCGCACTGTGATCAACACCGGAGCCGACGCCGGACAGACCGTATTTCACCTGCATGTGCATGTGATCGGTGGTCGTCCCCTGGCCTGGCCTCCCGGATAAGGCTTCTGCCAGCAAGAATGGCCGGCATGACAGCGACCACCGCCGCAGGCCCCGGAGCACTGCAAAACCTTCGCCAACAGCTCCGCAAGCTGCGGCACCTGGCACAACCTTTTTTCCTGCCTCTGGATCAAGCCAGCGGCTGGCAGTTCATCGGACTGCTGGTGTCTCTGCTGTTCTGCGTCGGCGGCATCGTGCTGGCGGCACTCACCGTGCTGATCCGCAGCCTGGAGAAGCTGCAGCCTGCGCTGACCGAGAAGTATTTCGGTGGGGTCGCCAACACCATCACAACGATCTGGTCGGGGTGGTGGGGCATTGCCTTTATGGCTTTGTTCCTGATTGGCGTCGGGAGCTTCATCAGCTTCCGCCAGCAGTTGCGGGGCAGGCGCTGGCTGCACTGGCTGCTTCTGGCGGCCATCGTGCTGATGCTGCTGGCAGTGAATGGCATCAACGCCGGTATCGGCTTTATCGCCCGCGATCTCACCAATGCCCTGGTCGCCAAACAAGAGGATGGCTTCTACCGGATCTTGATCGTCTACGGCGCCTGCTTTGTGGTGGCGCTACCGATCCGCGTCTCGCAGATCTTCTTCACCTACAAGCTGGGAATCATCTGGCGCAACTGGCTCTCGCGGTCCCTCATCGGGGACTACATGAGCAATCGGGCGTACTACCTCCTCAACCCCAATGATGAAGCCGCCACAGATGTTGATAACCCAGACCAACGCATTACGGAGGACACCAGATCTTTCACGGCCCAGAGCCTGAGTTTCACCTTGGGCATCTTTGATGCCTTCCTCACCTTCTCGCTCAACATCCTGATTCTCTGGAGCATTAGCCGCACACTGACGCTGAGCCTGTTCGGCTATGCGGCCTTTGCAACAGCCGTGCTGGTAGTGAGTGGCCGCAACCTGGTTCGCATCAACTTTGATCAACTGCGCTACGAGGCCGACTTCCGCTATGGCCTGGTGCACGTGCGTGACAACGCCGAATCGATTGCTTTTTATTCCGGTGAAGTTCCCGAACAACAGGAGACCGAACGCCGACTGGGTTCGGTGGTGCGGAACTTCAACCTGCTGATCATCTGGCGGGTCATCATCGATGTGATGCGCCGCACGATCGGCTATGCCGGCATCTTCTTCCCCTACCTACTAATGGCACCGGCCTACTTCGCCGGGGAGATCGATTACGGCGGTTTTGTACAGGCCAATTTTGCCTTCAACATGGTTGAGGGATCACTGTTCTTCGTTGTCAATCAAATTGAGGAACTAGCCCAGTTCACTGCCGGCATCAGCCGCCTTGAGGGCTTCCAGACCAAAGTGGAGCAGGTCAATCAGACGCCTCCTAGCAACGTCAAGAGCCGTGTCCTGCCTGGAAGCGACGCCATCGTCATTCAATCGGCCGATCTCTACACACCCAAAGGCAGCAAACCGGTCATCAAAGACCTCACTTTGAGTGTTGGGGATCACGACAAATTGCTCGTGGTTGGTCCCTCCGGATGCGGCAAAACCTCACTACTGCGCATGATCAGTGGTCTATGGGATCCCAGCAGCGGCAGCGTCGAGCGACCGGAGACAGGCGATCTCCTCTTCATCCCCCAGAAGCCATACATGCTGCTGGGCTCCCTGCGTGAGCAGCTCTGCTACCCCACAGAGGAAGAGCGATTCAGCGACGAGCAGCTACGCAGCGTGCTTGAGCAGGTGAATCTCAGCAAACTTGTCAGCCGCTATCCCGATCTGGACATCAAGCAGGACTGGCCGCGGATCCTCTCGCTTGGGGAGCAGCAGCGGCTGGCCTTCGGGCGTCTACTGCTGAATTCACCCCGCTTTGTTGTCCTTGATGAAGCCACCAGCGCCCTCGATGTAACGACCGAGAAGCACCTCTATGACCTGCTGGTGAGCCGTGATCTCTCCTTCATCAGCGTTGGTCACCGACCCTCGCTGAAGCAATTCCACAACAACGTGCTGGAACTGCAGGGCGATGGAGACTGGCGACTGATTCCAGCCGGTTCCTACAACCCTGAGGCCGTTTGAAGCCAGCGGGCTGCACCCAACTAAGCGCCTGTAATCCTGCTGGGGCTTGTGACCCGGAAGCGTTCCAGATCATCAGCGTGGAGGTGCAGGGTTAGTTCTTGAATCATTCGGCATGGCATCAGGCACCCTCTGACGATTCACCCACCAATGATCAGGCTGAGCCTCAGGAGCCAGGGTGTCGGCCAGCGCATTGGCGTTGAGTGGATTGGGGAAATCGGTGGCCCCCTGGGCCGGCCGGGGGGCAGCCATCAATGCGATCACTCCGCTCAGAGCAGCTGCTGTAAGAAGAATGTTGCGAGTCATGGAGGTCTCACAGGTCTCGATGTCTCCAACCTCACAGCGGCTTGGAGGACATTTCTGACGAAACGCTGAGAGCAGAGCGAGAGGATCTGGTGGATTCAAGGTGTGCCCGCTAGCGCCGCCTGCCTCTGACCAGCTATGACGCTGTGCACACCCGAGCCAGCTATGGCCAGCGCCCCAGAGACCACACCAGCCGCCGAGCAGAAGCCGAGCGCCACAACCAGCGAAATTCCCTCCTTTGGCTGGAGCAGCTACGCCGAGCGCATCAATGGCCGCTTCGCCATGGTTGGGTTTGTAGCGATCCTGCTGATTGAAGCCATCAGTGGCACACCTTTCCTGCAGTGGGCCGGGCTGCGCTAGGGCAGCTGCAGGACCTCCACCTGCCAACGCCCCTGACGGCTCACCTGCACCGCCAGGCTGCGGCCGTCGGCGCTGAGAGCCACCCGCGCCGGCACACCTGGAGGCACCAGCCGCAACGGCCTGAGAGTCATCAACGTGCGCTCGTATAGCAACAGCTCGGTTCGCCCCTCCACGCTTCTCACCAAGGCAATCCGCTGACCACGGGCATCGCTGCTGACGCTGATGGGCCGGGCATCGGGGCGATTAAGACCCGGCAGCGGCGCACCCATACCGCGCTTGAGATCAAACCATCGCACCTGCAACTGTCCTGAGCCGGAAGGGGCGGGGGCAATCCAGACCAGGCCATTGCGAGCCAGGCTCGGTGAACGTTGATCACCGCGTGCAGCGATGCGCGGATTGATCCCCATTTCCGGCTGGGGCCGCAGGGCTTCACAGCCGCTAAGCAGAATGAGAAGCAGTGCCAGCGCAGCTGTTCTCATGGGAGCGGTGCTCCAGCGGGGAGATCGGCTTCCAGCCCCGGCAGGCGGAAGAGTTCCACATCCAGCTGACCTTGACGCAGCACCTGCAGAGCCAGGCGCTGGCCGTCTGGAGCCAAGCTGAGGCGCTCAGGCACACGATCACCGGGCAGGGGAATCGGACGCAGACGGCCATGGAGCCGGTCCAGCAGAACAACCTCGCGATATTGACCACGCTGACGGATCAGCGCCAGATAGCGGCCGGTCCAACTCAGTGATGGCGAACGATGGGGCGTATGCCGCCGCAGACCACGCAGTGGCAATTCCCGACCACTTGAGCGCTCAACTAAGCGCACAAAACGACGACCGCCGCGCTCGACGACGCTGGCGAGGATGCGCCCATTGCCACTGAGGGCTGGATCTTCCTGGTCACCAATCCCAGGAGCCTCAAAGCGCTGAGCACAGCCGGTGATCAAGCACACCAGCAGGCAGGGAAAGAGACAGCGCAGCCGAGGCACCGCTGAAATCAGTCGTCGAAACGGGAGCTGTTGTCGGGATTGGAGCTTCTCATTTCAGGCCCTGGGCGATCAGTCGGTGGGCGATCAGTCGTGGGGCGTGATTGAACCGATGAGGAGGCTCCTGAGCGACCAGCCATGGGGCTGAAATCAGCATCGCTGATCGGTGCCCCCTGGGGCATGGAAGAGCCTCGCTCAGGCCGAGGAGAAGGCCGTTCTGATGGACGCTCGCCGGTCCCCGGCCGGCGGCTGGAGCGGGGCAGATCATCCGCTGTCGCGACCGGTCGAGATCCTGTTCGGGCCGGACGGGCATCACGCTCACGTCGGCGGGCACCGAACTCAGGGGTTGGCTCGCGGGGCGGGCTATAACGACTGGCCCTGCGGCGCTCTGCAGAATCGGGGCGAGAGCTGCGCTCATCCACCTCTGAATCACGGCCATTGGAACGGCTCTGGGCCCGTTCAGGAATGGCGCGGCGCTCAGGACGGCGAGGACGATAAAAGTCCTCTTCATCACCGAGCTCATCTAGGTCCTCATCAGCCCTGGAGCGAATGCGGCGGCGGAGGGGCTGGGGATCATCAAAACGATCCTCACCTCCCCATTCGCTACGGCCCATGCGCGGCTTGGATGGCAATGGTTCATCGTCATCGAAATAAGCCGATCGCCTTGCCTGTTCGGTGGTGACACTTCTCAGTCGCACCGATTCATAGGCAAAGAAGACCGTCGTCGATGCCAGGAGGAACTGACCGAACTGCAGGATCGGATCAAGACGCCAACCCTGGAAAAAGAGGATGCCGCCGCACAGCAAACCCACCGCGGCAAAGAAGACGTCGTAATCCCTTGCCAGGCCTGGCTTAAAGGTGCGCAAGAAATAAAGCATTGTCCCTCCAACGGCGAGGACAATGCCGACAATGCTGGCCCAATTCAGACTGGCGTTAACCATTCGCGGCCTCCCCGGCCCGATAGAACGCAAACACGTTCTGTTTCTTGCAGTTTACGGGCGGCTCAAGGGGTAACGGCCAGCAATCAGAGCTTGCGATCAACCTGGTCGGTCTGGCTGATGAAGATGAGGGCGATGGTGATGGGAACCACGACGATCACGGCACCCGCCACGAGACTGTTGAGGAAATTCGCGAGGGAGGGGGTCATAGCGCCACCAATGGTCGCGACATCCTAGAAGGAGTCATTCAGTACCTAGGATGCGCGGCCCAGGCCGTAGAAGTTTGTGACAGCACTGCCATTACCTCTGCTCAGCGTCAGCAGCTGGGTGATCGGGCTGCTGCTGGCAGCCTGGACATTGCTGTTCCTGTTTCGCATTGTCCTCACCTGGTACCCCCAGCTGAGCAATGACAACCCTTTGGTGGCTCTGGTAGTGGTCCCGACTGAACCTTTGCTGGCCCCCACGCGTCGAGTCATTCCCCCCATCGGCGGGGTGGATGTAACCCCGGTGATCTGGGTGGGGCTGGTCAGTCTGTTGCGCGAGCTACTTGTTGGTCAGCAGGGGCTGGTCACTCAACTGCTGATCAGCGCGGCTTCTGTGGCCTGAGCTTCAAAGATCGGCTTTCAACATCTCCTGCTCAACAAACTTTGTATGAACCCTGGCGTTCTGAAACTCAGGGCGCTCCAGCAAGGCCAAGTGGAAATCAATGGTTGTGGGTACGCCGATCACGGCGCACTCCGAAAGGGCGCGGCGCAGCCTCAGCAGCGCTGCGGGGCGATCCTCAGCCCAGATGATCAACTTCCCGATCAGCGAGTCATAGAAAGGAGGGATGTCGTAGCCGGTGTACACATGGCTGTCGATACGCACCCCAGGACCGCCTGGAGGCAGCCAGCCTGAGATGGTCCCCGGGGAAGGGCGGAAGCCATGGCGGGGGTCTTCGGCGTTGATGCGGCACTCGATGGCATGGCCGCGCAACTGGATCTGCTCCTGCTGCAGGGCCAGCGGCTCACCGGCGGCAATGCTGAGCTGCTGCGCGATCAGATCGACGCCGGTCACCACCTCTGTGACGGGATGCTCCACCTGGATACGGGTATTCATTTCCATGAAGTAGAAGCCGCCGTTGGAATCCAGCAGGAACTCGACGGTGCCGGCCCCCTCGTAGCCGATGGATTGGGCTGCAGCGACAGCAGCCTCCCCCATGCGCCGGCGGGTTTCAGGATCCAAGCCTGGGCTCGGGGCTTCCTCCAGCAGCTTCTGATGACGGCGCTGAATCGAGCAGTCGCGCTCACCGAGATGAACCACCTTGCCGAAGCGGTCCGCCAGGATCTGGACCTCGACGTGACGGGGCCGGTCGATGAATTTCTCCATATAAAGCCCGGGATTACCAAAGGCCGCCTCCGCCTCCCCCTGGGCTGCCTTGAACAGGCCCTCCAGCTCACCAGCACTCCCGACCAGTCTCATGCCACGGCCACCGCCGCCGGCAGTGGCTTTGATCATCACGGGGTAGCCCATTGCGCCTGCCAGCGACGCCGCCTCTTCGACACTTTCCAGTAGCCCCTCGCTGCCAGGGATGGTCGGCACACCGACCCGCTGCATCGTGGCCTTGGCGGTGGATTTGTCCCCCATCGCCCGGATCGATTCCGGGGAAGGCCCCACGAAGATCAGGCCGTGGGCACTACAAATCTCGGCAAAGCGATCGTTTTCCGCCAGAAAGCCATAGCCAGGGTGGATCGCATCAGCGCCGCGAGAGGTGGCCGCCGCGATGATGTTCGGGATATTGAGATAGCTGCGGCCGCTGGGGGGGTCCCCAACACAGACGGCCTCATCAGCCAGCTGCACATGCAATGCGTTTTGATCCACGGTGCTGTACACAGCCACCGTCTGAATCCCGAGCTCGCGGCAGGTGCGGATGATCCTCAGGGCGATCTCGCCCCGGTTGGCGATCAGAAGCTTGCCAATGCCCATGGGGGACCCCTGCAGCAGGCGATTTTATCAGCGCTAACAGAACGGATCCAAAGGCTTCCGGATCGACTGGTACGCTGCATTTCTGCCCGTAAGGCAGGCCACGCGGATGTGGTGGAATTGGTAGACACGCACGTTTGAGGGGCGTGTGACTTCGGTCTTGCGAGTTCAAGTCTCGCCATCCGCATCAGAGCCATCACGAGCCATCGTCCTGGTCTGCAACGGACCAGGTGAGCTCACCACATGGGTGCGGCCGCTAGCGCAGAGACTGCATCGCGAACTCGCGCTGCAGCCACTAGCTCCAGATTCGGCCACTGAGTTGCGACTGGTTCTGGTGCCGTGCCCGAACGCCACCGGCAGCGAATCAGCCGTAGCCCATGCCATGGGGCTGTTCCAGAGCGTGCTGCCAGCCTCACGCTTCTGGCCATTGCTACTACGTCCGCGGCGCTATGGGCCCTGGCCAAGGCGAGGTGTGGTGGTCTTTCTCGGTGGCGATCAGTTCTGGACGGTGTTGCTCTCGGCACGACTGGGCTACCGCCACCTCACCTATGCCGAGTGGGTTGCCCGCTGGCCGCGGTGGAACGATCGGATTGCTGCCATGGGAGCGGCCGCCAGCGAACGGTTAGCGCCGCGCTGGCAGGGCCGCTGCGCCGTCGTGGGTGATCTGATGGCTGATCTCTCGGAGTCAGCCCGCAGCGACACACCGCTACCAACAGGAGAATGGGTAGCTCTGCTGCCAGGCTCCAAGCGAGCAAAACTGCAGGTGGGCGTGCCGTTTCTGCTGCGCTGCGCCGATGAACTTCAGCAGCGCCGACCCGGCACCCGGTTCCTATTGGCCGTGGCACCAACCACCAGCGTGGAAGAGCTGCAGCTCTACAGCAGCAGCGCCAATCCGCTGCAGCGTCACTACGGCATCGCCCCGCCTGAGCTGATCGAGGAGGACGGGGAGCGCTGGCTGCTGAGTAGCGGCGGCAGCCGCATCCTGCTGATCGAGCAGCATCCCGCCCATGGCCCCTTGAGCCAATGCGCTCTAGCCCTCACGACCGTGGGAGCAAACACCGCCGAGCTAGGGGCCCTGGGGGTGCCCATGCTCGTGCTGCTGCCAACCCAGCATCTGCATGTCATGCAGGCGTGGGATGGCTGGGTTGGCCTGGTCGCCAGGCTGCCCCTCCTGCGCTGGTTAATCGGTGTGGCCATCACTGCATGGCGGCTGAACCGCCGTGGCTTCCTCGCCTGGCCCAACATCAGCGCGGGCCGAGCAGTGGTGCCAGAACGGGTCGGAGCGATCACCCCGGCCGCGATTGCAGAGGAAGCCAACCAATGGCTGGAGCACCCTGAACGGCTCGCAGGCATGCGCGATGACCTGCGCAGCCTGCGGGGACAGCCTGGGGCGGTGGCAGCACTGGCTGCTCTGGTCCAAGAGCTGCTCCCGGTGACCGATGACACTGCGTAGCGTGATGTCCTGAAACAACAGATCCATGGTTGATCCCAGCGCCAAAGTGGAGCGCTCTAAGGACCAGTGGCGCGAGCAGCTCAGTCCAGAACAGTTCCAGGTGGCCCGAGAAGGCGGCACTGAACGTGCTTTTACAGGCATCTACTGGAACCACAAGGGCAAAGGGACCTACCAGTGCGTCTGCTGCGGAGCTGATCTGTTCAACTCCGACACCAAATTTGATTCCGGCACCGGTTGGCCCAGCTTCTGGGATGGTGCGGCCGGTGATGCCATCACCACCCACCGTGATGTGACCCATGGCATGGTGCGTACGGAGATCCGCTGTGCACGCTGCGATGCACACCTCGGCCATGTCTTCGAGGATGGGCCCACACCGACCGGGCTGCGCTACTGCGTGAATTCGGCCTCCCTGACTTTCAAGGACAACAACTGATCAAGCCGGATCAGGCCCAGGGATCCTCATCAGCAGGACTCTGTTGAGGGGATGACTGTGGAGACCGCTCACGCCGGAGGTCATACGGCTCGGAAAGGGGTTCAGCATCCACGTCCATAGGATCGCTGTAGCGAGGCGGGCGCCTACCAGAATCGCTGCGCTCGTCGTAACGCCCCGATTCACCGTAGGGATCACGACTGGGGCGCTGGCGCTCGCGATAGGGATCAGCGTCCCGCTCATCATCGAGATACATCTTCTGAGGCTCCCGGGCACGATTGCGCTGCTCAAGCTCGACGTATTCGAGCTCTTCATCACGCTGCGGCAGGAAGCGTTCCTCCTGGGCGGCGCTCAGCCTTCGCTGCTCGACTTCACTCGCCTGCCCAGCCGGCAACTGGTTCTCGACCGGCACCATATTGAGCCGGTAGCGCTCCCGCTCCTCCCGCTCAAGGCTTCCGCCTCCAATGCCGAGCTTCTCCAACAGGCCACTGTTGAGCTGCTTGAGCTTCTCTTCAGCGCCCTCGTAAACAATGATGCGATCTGGGCCGGAGCTAACGATCTCATCGACCGGAAGCTCCCAAGTGCTGAGGATGCCCTCACCGAGCAGCGGCACCCCGAGAGCGCCAACGACAACGGTCACCAGCTCGCCGGTTTCGATGTCAAAGCTGAACCCAAGTACCCGGCCCAGCTGCTCGCCGGCTTCCGAGACCACCTGACAGTTGATCACCCGGTTGTAGCGATCCGGGTTGAAGGCTTCGGAGAGCGAATCAAGCGAATCAACCAAAATCACATCGCCGACCTGACGGATCTGCTCGAGCGTCATCCAACGAGGTAGTCCCGGCAGGAAGCGGGTCAGGGGGTTGTCGCGCAGACCGAGGGCTACAACCTCGCGGCGATCAATGTCCACCATGACCTCACCTACTACACCAAGGCGGCGACCGGTGTCAGTGGTGATGACCTGGGTGCCCATCAGCTCCGAACGCAACCAGAGGCGATCGGACGGGGCCGGCGATGCGTCTTGGGGGGTTGGCGCCTGCAAGGCCTCAGCTCACAATCGAGCCATTGTGTCGCAGAAAGGCCATTCAGGCAGCAGCGTTTGCGGCAGCAGGTAATCCCACAACCTGCGTGTGGGCACCTCGGGCCTGGGTGACACCGATGGTGCGGGTGCTGGCCGCGATCATGGGCCGGCGGTGGCTGACCACCAGGAACTGAGCTTCATCCGCTTGAGCAGCGATGAGTCCAGCCAGCCGCTCCACATTGACGCCATCAAGGAAGCTGTCGACTTCATCGAGCGCATAGAACGGGGAGGGCCGGAAGCGCTGCAGCGCAAAGAGAAAGCTGAGGGCTGTGAGCGACTTCTCACCACCCGACATGGAGGCCAGGCGCCGTACAGCTTTGCCCTTGGGATGAGCCACCAGGGTCAATCCTCCCTCAAGCGGATCATCAGGGTTATCAAGCGCCAGCTCACCTTCACCATCGGAAAGGCCAGCAAAGATCGTGCGGAAGTGTCCATCAACAGCGCGATAGGCCTCCATAAAGGCCTCTTGGCGGAGGGTGGCCACGGTCTCAACACGCAACAGCAGCTCCTGCCGTTCACTAGCAAGCACCTCAAGTCGCTCACGCAACTCCAACAGGCGGGTTTCGAGCTGCTCCAGCTCATCGAGAGCAAGCATGTTGACCGGCTCCAGGGCTTCCATGCGCTGCTGGATCAGCCGCAACTGCTCCTGCAGCGTTTCCAGCCCGGCCTGCCTGAGTTCATCGCTGATCTCCGGCAGGGGATCGGGGAGCTCCTGCTCCTGGCGCTGGAGCTGTTCAGACAAAGCGCGGCACTCATCAGCAAGAGAGGTGAGCTGCTCGGCCAGCCGCTCAAGGTCCCATTGCCGCTGCTGCTGCTGCTGGCGCAACTGAGCCAAGCGGGCTTCTGCAGCATCGCGAGCACGGCGCTGCTCGCCAAAGCGGGCGCTGAGCTCCTGCTGCTGTTGCTCGAGCTGTTCGCGCTGCTGCCGATCAGCCAGCTGCTCAGCGCGCAGCTCCTGCACCTCAGTGGTCAGGGCAGCTGTAGCGCCTTGCAGCCGCTCCTCTTCAGCGGTGATGGCATCGAGCTGGCTGCCCAGGCGAGCCAGCATCAGATCCCGTTCACGCTTGGCTGCTTCGAGGGCATCGCGGCGCTCACGAGCAGTGCTGAGATTGGCATCGGCGCTCTCCAGTTGCTGCTGCAGAGCTGCCCAGCGGGCGGAATCTCCTTGATCGGCGCAGGCGGCCTCGGATTGCTCCAACGCTTGTAGTTCCTGCTGTAGCGGGCCCAGGCCGTCCTCCAGCTCGAGAAGCCGCTGCTGATCAAGCTGTAGGGCTTGCTGCAACTGTTCCAGGCGCCCTCCCAATTCGTTCTGGCGCTTGAGCTGAGGGCCATGGGCACGCTGGGCCGCAGCCAGCTCGGCCTCGAGCGCCGCTTGAGTGGAGCGGCTAGCGCTCAACTCAGCCTGGGCCGCTTCCAGCTGCTGGCTCAACTCCGATTCACGGCGCCGACTGGCCAGCAGGGTCTCACCGAGCTCCAACAACCGACGCCGCAAGGGTTCGGCTTCATCCCCATCAGTGGCACGGCCAAAACTGAGGCCATTGCTGCGCTGCAGCAGGCTGCCACCGGTCATGGCGCCGCTGCGCTCAAGCAACTCGCCTTCAAGGGTGACGATGCGGCTGCGGCCTAGCTCGCGGCGCGCCGTCTCCAGATCGCCATAAACCAACGTGTCGCCGAAGACATGGCGGAAGACCTCGGCATAGATGGGTTCAAAGCGAAGCAGCTCTACAGCTCGACCAACACAGCCGCTGCCACCCGAGGAGCTGCCGCGCTGCAGAGCGTCTGAACCCTGACGTCCGCCCCCGCGAATCTTGTTAAGGGGCAGGAAAGTCAGCCGGCCAGCACGACGCTGCTTGAGCAGCGCAATGGCCCGGGCCGCGATGCGGTCGTCATCAACCACCACCTGACTGAGGCGCCCGCCGGCAGCCACTTCAAGCGCCAAACGGAAGCGATCCTCCACCTCCGCCAGCTGGGCCACGGGTCCATGGATTCCCTCCATGCCCGCCTCAAGCAGCATGCGCAAAGCACCGGTGCCGCGGCTCTCCTGCAGCGTCTCGCGGCGGCTGTCGTGGCGAGCGATGTCGCGCTCCAACTGCTGCTGCTCCTGCTCCAGGCGGGTGCGGGTGCGCTGCTGCAGGGCCAGGGCTTCTGCAAGCTCCTGGATCACCTCCCGCCGACCTGCCAATTCATTGAGCACCTGCTGCTGCTCAGCTTGAAGTCGCTGGAGCTGCTGCGATGCGGTGCCACTGCCCTGCTGCTGCTGAGCCAGTTCCTCCTGCAGTTCACTCAAGCGTTCCTGCTCCTGACGCAGGCGCTCCGAGAGCTGCAGAGCCTCGGACTGCTGCGGGCCCAACTGGGCCTGCAATTCCTGGCGTCGTCGGCTGCGTTCCTGCTGCTGTTCCAACCAGCTGCCAGAGCGCCCCGCCACCTCAGCCAAGCGGCGGCGCGAGAGTTCTACGGCCGCTTCAGCGCTGCTGCAGGCCTCAACAGCCTGAGCAAGTTCCGTGCTGTCATCACTGCGCTCAAGTTGCTGAACCTCCAGCAACAGCTCTGAGCGCAGCTGCTGCTGGCGCTGGCGTTCCTGCTGGAGTTCAGCAGCCTGTTGCTGATGACGCTCAGCTCGGCGCTGCAGCTCGCGGCCGGCGGCCTCAAGTCGTCCCAACTCGCTCTGCACCGCGATCAGCTGATCTTCACCGAGGGTCTTGACCGCAGCCTGGAGCTCTTCAAGTGCCTTTGCCGCTTCCTGCAGGCCCTGCTCACCAGCAGCCAGAGCCTCTCGCTGCTCCTGCTGCAGGGCCTTTAGCTGCTGCTGCTGCTGCTCTAGTTGCTGGATCTGCTGACGACTGCGCTCTACCAGCAGCACCTGCTCCTGCTGGCGTCCCAGCTGAACCTTCTGGCGCAGCTCCTGATAAAGGCGTGCCCGCTGACAGTCCCGCTCCAAGCGAGCACGAGAGCTCTCCAGTTCACTTTCAACGATGCGACAGCGCTCCTCTCGCTCCTGCACCTCATCGAGCTTGCGGCGCGCTTGCTCGATGCGACTGTCAAACAGGGCAACACCGGCCAACTCGTCGATGATCTCGCGGCGGTCACGGGCACTCATGGAGACGATGCGGGTGACATCGCCCTGCATCACGACATTGCTGCCCTCTGGGTCCAACCGCAAACGGCGCAGCTGAGTCTGCAGCTGCTGCAGATTGCAAGGGATCCCATCAGCGCTGTAGCTGCTGCTGTAGGTGCCACCCGGTGCCACCCGTAATCGACGGGTGACGGTCCATTCGCTCTGACCAGCCTTGATCCAGGGACCCTCCTGTTCAGCCTCAAGTCCGTCTTCTGCGGCATCCGGCTGCCAGCCACTGAGGTCAAAGCGAACGGACACTGAAGTTTCAGCGGCCTTGCCCTGTTTCAGGACGTTGTTGTTAATCAAGTCGGGCAGGCGCTCAGCCCGCATGCCACGGCTGCTGGCCAGACCCAAACAAAAAAGGATGCCGTCAAGAATGTTGCTTTTGCCTGAGCCATTGGGCCCGGTCACCACTGTGAAGCTGGGCTCAAGCGGAATCGTGACGCTGCCTCCAAAGGACTTGAAATGAGAGAAGCTGACCTGATTGATGTAAACCAACAGGGCAGCGGCCTCAGGCCTGGGAGGGACATCTCGCGGAAGGTAGCGGAGCTGATCCAGCCGGCAACCACCGAGGGGCCGCGCTGCCAACCGCCCGGAGTGTCGATAAGTTGCGGCTAGAGACCCGGTGGGGCGATGTCGAGCTCAGGGCTGAGCCAGGCGGGGGAACGCTTCCGCGAACAATTTGTGGAACTACTACCGACGATCCAAGAGGAATGGCCCCATGTGGCCCTGGAGGCGTTGGAAAACACCCGTGGCAGCCTCGATGAGGTGGTCAACGTGATCGCCGACCAGAGCGGACGCACCGCGTCGGTGGTGCGCGAGCAGCTGCTGGAGTTCGCTGATGTCGCCGGCGAGCAAACTCGCAAACTCGGGGACAGTCTTCAGCCGCTGGAGGAGCAGCTCGAGCAGCTGCTGGATGACCTCAACGCCAATCTCAGACCCCGCATTGAAACGCCTGTGCGACAGCGGCCGCTGTTGGCGGTGGGCATCGCCGCCGGTGTCGGCCTCCTGGCCGGACTGATCCTGAGCGGTGGCCGTCGCCGCTGACCCTATGGACTCCCAACCGCGCCGGGGCGCCACCGGAAAACTCGCCTCGCTGGTCGTGTCGGTCATGGACCTGCACGTGCGTATCGCCTTGCAGGAGGTGGACAGTGAAAAACGCCGCCTGATCGTCGGCGGCCTGCTGATGGGCACGGCCCTGGTGCTGCTCACCGGGGCACTGCTGATCGGGCACGCCGCCCTGGTGATCTGGATGGTGGAGGCATTGGACCTCACCTGGCTGGGGGCTCTACTGGTGGTGGCCGTTATTGATGTCGTGCTGGCTGGAATCCTGCTGCGCATCGGCGGGCAACTCCTCAAAGGCCCCTACCTGCCCAAGACCACCGCCGGCATCACCAGCACCACCCGCACCCTGCTGGGTCGCTAACGGATTTCATAACGCAGCCAGCGGCAATCAATCCCACCATTGCTCACCGGCACTCGCCGGCTGGCCTTCATGCCGAGAGAGCGCGTCAGCTCCGGGTTGCCGCTCAGCAACCACAGCGTCCAGCCGCTGCAGCGCTGCTTGAGCTGCTGACCCAGCTGGAAATAGAGCTCGGCCAGCTCCTCCTGCTCACCAAGACGGGCGCCGTAGGGGGGATTGCAAACCACGATCCCGGGCCGATCCGGTGGCTCCAGATCACGGCCATCGCCCTGGTGCAGCGCAATCCAGGACTCCAAATCCGCAGCGTGGACGTTGCTCTTGGCTTGCTCGAGCACCTCAGCATCGAGCTCCCAACCGATCACGGGTGCCATGGGCTGGGCTGCAGCCGTCACCGCGATTTCCGCAGCCGCCACCACCTCAGAGCGCCACAGGCCCAGGTCAGCACCAGGCCAATCCAGAAAGCTGAACTGGCGGGCCTGAGCGTGGTGAGCAGGCTCCAGAGAGCCAGGCAACAAGCCCGGCGGGCGCTGCAGAACGCGGCTGACCGCTTCGATCAAGAGGGTGCCCGAGCCACAAAAAGGATCCAGCAGCGGCACGCTGCCGTCCCAGCCGGTGTGATCCATCAGACCGGCGGCCAGGTTTTCCTTTAGAGGCGCCATGCCCATGGCCGCGCGGTAGCCGCGGCGATGCAGGCTTTCGCTGCTGCCCGCCACACACAGGGTGGCCATCGGCCCGCGGCTGCCCTGGCCCAGGTGGAGATGCAACACCCGATCGGGCTGCTCCAGCTCGACATCAGAGCGAGCTCCCATCTCCTGGCGCTGCCAATCCACCAGGGCGTTCTTCACCTCAAGGGCCGAATAGTGGCTGTGATTCAGGCCCGGCACGCTGCCACTGACCTCAACACGAAAACTGCAGCTGGGCGGCAGCCAACGGTTCCAGTCCACCGCCCGTTGCACCCCCGCATACAGCTGCTGACGGCTGTTGCATCCAAAGCTGGCCAGCACCTGCAGCAGACGAAACGGAAGACGGCAGCGCAAGTGGGCTCTGTAAAAGCCGGCACGATCAAGCCGGCAGCGCACCGCGCGGCGCAGAGGCTGAACATCTACCGCGCCAATTGACTCCAACTCCTCTGCTGCCTGTACCTCCAGACCCGGCGGCACCACAGCAATCACCGCGTGATCGTTATTGCCTTGTTGCACTTCTGATTTCCCCAACGCCAACCTCCTGTGCGCCCAGGGCACTGCTGCCAGAATGGAGAAGTCCGATCTTGATCGGACTAGGTGATCCACACCAGTGTTTCGGACAGCGGTTCGATTCCGCTCAGCTC
>CAJWXK010000026.1 GCA_913048995.1 uncultured Synechococcus sp.
CGCTTGATGGCCCTGGGCTGAGGGCACTTGAGCCGTTGTTGCAGGGCTGGGACCCCCAGGGTTGGCGGGCCGAACAGATGTCTGCGTGCTTGATAGGCCGCCCTGATTCCAGACCCTTAAATCAGTTGAGCCTTGATCTGGAGTGAGGTTGTTCAGGCGTCTGGTTAACCGCCATCCCAATGAGCTGTTATTGCTGCTCAGTCTGAGCGTGCTGGTGTTTTTTGCCCTCCCAGAGCTTGGGCGGCTTAGCTAAGTCTTTTATTACTTATCGCCTTGTTGCTCACCTGCAGTCCCGCTGGCCATGGCCATAGCAAAGCTATTCATGACCGGATCTACAGATGACTCCAGTGGATCAGCTTGAAGCAAAGAGATAAGTGCTTGAAATTCTTGGTGCACCATCGATCAGAAAACCAAAGCCACCACCAGGTCTAGACCTGAAGTTTGATAGGACTTTCCTTGACTTGATTGATTTGCCCAATGTAGATGAGTGTGCCTTTGATGGCTGGTGATATTCAGTTTTCAACTGACTTCCATGACACACTCATCAAGAGCTTTGGCTCTGTCTCCATGGCAGCAACATTTATCCTTATCCCATCTTCAACGGTTTGCGGGTGGCTGAGAAAAGGCTGATGGCCTGCAACCAAGAAAGAACTTTTTAACCAACTACAGAACTATGTACAGAAACCAACAGCCAACTGAATCTGACGAAAGCTACCCATCAGCTGAACAACTCAAAAGCCGTCATCAGTCAAAGCTCTCAATGTCACTCAAACAGTTAAGTGAGAGGGCTTGTCTTTACATACTTTGTGGTGCAGATCATTACGGAACTCCACCATAGGGAGCACATAATGATCTGGAATGATGCCTTGTAAATGCTCTGCCAGGTGTGGGAACCGTCTCATCCGCAAAGAAACAGCAGCAGCCGAGCGATTCCTTTTGGCCACAAGCGAGGCGGTTTCACTTGGTAAGGACAATGAACACTTTTAAAGTGAGGCGAGAAAACAAAAGTCAATTGGCACAGAACCTGGAGCTTGCAATGAAGACATCTCATCAAGTCAGTTTCTTTTGTCGTGTGTTCACAAATCTCAAGCGCATCCAGTCTGGTGCTGTTACCTATGTGGGTGGAGGTATTGCTGGGACTAAAGCACTCCGATTAGTTCACTCAGGTTGTAGTGGTTGTACATAGCCATGGGAGCGATTGTGAATTGCTTTTCACTCAGCTGCTAACTGCTATTGATAGATTCTGGGCTATTTCAGCGGAAATTAGAGCTAGTACATTTGCTTTGCGCTGGACCATCATGCTCTACAGTATTAGTTAAAGGCGTAAAATCCATGTTAAAGAAGCATTCTTGGTTCAAAGTTGTATCTATTAATTTGCTCCTTGTTGGTGTTGTGATTATCGGCGCTGAGCTTGTTCTGAGAGTTGCCAACCAGGCCAAAATATCGATAAACTCTCCACGCCTTGCTCTTAGAAGTATCGCATCTGCTCTGCTCAACAGAGGAGGTGCTTGGAGTTCCCATTTAAACCACGGGAATGTCCATAGAATGCCTTATCCTTATCAAATGTTCAAAGGAGCTCCTAATACTGGGCTGCATAATTATCTCGGATACAGAATTTCTGACCCTGTAACAAAAGCGACTCTCAATATCGCCCTTTTTGGTGGGTCTACGGGCTATGACGGAGAGCCGCCAATTATCAACCTTGTGACAGCCTATCTTAATGAATTACGAGGTGGTGCCGAAGAGAATTTCAAGCCCTTGAATTTCTCAGTTGTATCTTCAAATCATAACCAGCATCTTCATTCTTTGGTAGAAAATTATCAGTACTATCCTATTGATATGATTATATTTTATGGAGGTTATAATGAAGTTCTGATGCCTGCGGCTTACGGTTCAAAGCCAGGCTTCCCTTATAATTTTGAAATACGGAATAATGCAAGTCCTGAAGAGATGCTTGCCGTCAAGCATTCTGAGCTTTACCGGTCTTTGAAATCCCGTTTTGGCGCTAATTACGATCCAGAGCCTTTTAGTGAGGCTTGGAGTCAAGATATAGTCAATAATTACATGAGCGTCATTTCAACTGCCAGAAGGCTGTCTGATGTTCTTACTACTGGAAGATGCAAGATTCCATTCATCTTTGTTTACCAGCCATTTCAGATGGATCGGCAAAATGGTGGCCACCCCTCATTCAGGTCAGACGTCCATATTCCGATCGCCACTTTTGCCGACAATTCTCAAGATGGAATCGATGCTTCGGCTGTTCTTGATTCGTCTGTGAGTGAGTACACTGATGCTGTTCATGTAACCCAAGCAGCAAGAGAATTAATTGCTCGTCGCATTTATGGCGATGACGTATTTCTAAAGGCTATTGACTCATGCAGTAAATAAATTTTTTCTGGTTGTTTTGCGCTTTCCAATGACGGGCTATGCGGGTAACTGCCAATTGGGGTTATCGTTGCATTGTTTAAGTTGGCTAAGTTTAGTCCCTGCTCGGAATATAAATTGGATTTATTCCTATGACAAAGTCCCATTCGGCTTCTCGTTGTGTTCTTTACAGGTCAAGGTATAAACCAAGAGGCTGACTCGGTGCTCCTGTAAACAGCAGAAATTTCCGAGACCTCCTTAAGCGCCTGGCGACGCGCTGCAACTCCCATGGCTCCCCTTGGTCCGTCTACTGCTGTAGAGCAGCTTTTTGTTGGTCAGTCATGATCTGTCCTGCCGATCTGATCATTTACACCCCGGAAGTCCTGTTGCAACACCTGTCTGCTTAGGTTCGGCAGGGAATACGTCTCAACCTCCGACGAAAAGTTCAGTTGTGGGGTGCGGTGAGAAAATAGCCGAACTCGTTAGCGCAACACTCAGGCCACGTCGGGTCAAATAACGGCTAGCCGATTCAAGCGAACCCAATTCATCGGTCAAAATCCAGTAATAACAAAAGATCTATATTTCCAGAGTGCTTTTGTAGAGATCAACTACTTCGTTTTCATCTCTCTCACCACCGAGGGGGTTTGGTGACATCAATCCTGCTTTGCCCATGGCACGCATCCTTAGTGTGATGGCGAGCATCGCTGGTCCCCTCTATCTGGCGGTGGTGATGGGTGTATTGATCGGTCCCTTTGCAAGCAGCAACCGGTAGGGCTGAGCTCATCGCAGGCTTTCGCGGTGCATCCAGCTGATCCAGTCGGCAGAGATCTCCTGGGGGCAGACCGCCTCGCATTCAAGGTTGCTGCTGCAGCTGCCGAAACCTTCCTGCGTCATTCGCTCCTGCATGGATTGGGCTCGAGTGCTCCGCTCTGGCTGCCCTTGAGGCAGCTGGCCTAGGTGGGCCAGCTTGGCTGCCACAAAAAGGCTGGCTGAGGCATTGCGGCAGCTGGCCACGCAGGCACCACAGCCGATGCACGTTGCCGTATCAAAAGCGCTGGTGGCCTGTTGTCGGCCCACAGGTAAGGCATTGCCATCCGGGGCCTGGCCAGTGCCGGTTGAGCAGTAGCCACCAGCGGCAATCAAGCGATCCAAGGCGGATCGATCCACCATCAGGTCTTGAATTAGGGGAAAGGCCCTTGCCCGCCAGGGCTCCAACGTCAGTACAGATCCGTCTTTAAATTCCCGCAAGTAGAGCTGGCAGACCGAAGTTGCCGCGAGGGGCCCATGGGCCTGCCCATTCACTAGAAAACCGCAACTGCCGCAAATCCCTTCGCGACAATCGTGCTCAAAGTTCACCGGTCGTTCGCCGTTATTGATGAGCTGCTCATTGAGTTGATCCAGCGCTTCCAGCAAGGAGAGATCAGGAGAAACCTTCGTTAGCTCATGGCTGTCGTAGTTGCCCGCTTGGTTGGGGGCAGCCTGCCGCCAGATGCGCAGAGTGAGTTTCATTTGTAGCTGCGGGTGCTGGGCTTCAGCGCCGTGAACTGCAGTGGCTCAGCGTGGCGAATGGGTTTGCCGGTACTGCTGTATTCCCAGGCGGCAATGTGAGCAAAGTTGACGTCGTCTCGAAGGGCTTCGCCTTCACAACTTTGGTGTTCCTCACGGAAATGGGCGCCGCAGGATTCCTCCCTGGCCAGCGCATCGCGCAACATCAGTTGGGCTAGGCCAAAGAAGTCATCAAGCCTTAGTGCCTTTTCCAGTTCGGCATTGGGTCCTGCTGCTTCGCCAGGGACACGTACTTCCGCCTTGAATTGTTGTTCCAGAGTTTGCACCTGGCTGATGCCATCTCGTAGTCCTTCTGCATGGCGGCTAATGCCGCAGCGATCAATCATCAGGGCTCCGAGTTCTCGGTGAAAGCTATCGACCGATGTATTGCCGCGATTGTTTACCACTGCATTAATGCGCGCTTGGGTGTTGTGGACTGCTTCGCGGCAATTTGGATGTTCAGAACTGATCTCCTTGGCTGAGGAATTGGCGAGATAAGCCGTCACGGTGGCTGGTGCGATGAAGTAGCCGTCAGCGAGGCCCTGCATTAGGGCGCTTGCGCCAAGGCGGTTGGCACCGTGTTCGGAATAGTTCGCTTCACCTAGGACGAATAAACCGGGGATAGAACTCATTAGTTGGTAGTCAACCCAGAGCCCACCCATCGTGTAGTGCGGAGCTGGGTAAATTCGCATCGGAGTGGTGTAGGGGTCATCGCCACTAATGCGCTGATACATCGTCATCAAGTTGCCGTAGCGGGCGGCGATGGCATCTTTGCCGTCACGCGCGACGGCATCAGTGAGATCCAAAAACACCGAACGCCCTCCGGGGCCAACCCCGTGGCCTTTGTTACAGAGTTCTCTGGCTCTGCGTGAGGCCACATCTCGTGGAGTCATGTTCCCGTAGGTGGGGTACATCCGCTCCAGGAAGTAATCCCTCTCTGCTTCTGGGATGTCGGCAGCTGCTCGCATGTCTCCAGCTTGCATTGGCAGCCAGATGCGGCCGTCATTACGCAGGCTTTCGCTCATCAGCGTCAATTTGCTCTGAAAGTCATCTCCACTTGGGATGCAGGTGGGGTGGATTTGGGTGAAGCAGGGGTTGGCAAAGAGGGCGCCTTTGCGATGGGCTCGCCAGATTGCGCTGGCGTTTGATTTCAGCGCATTTGTCGACAGAAAATAGACGTTGCTGTAACCACCTGAGCAGAGCACGACCGTACGCGCCGTGTATACCTCCAGTTCACCATTGAGCAGGTGCCGTGCCACTACACCACGGGCTACACCACCAATGGTGATTAGCTCCAGCACATCACGGCGGGTTAGTAGGCGTATATGGCCAAGCTCTACCTGCCTCATCATTGCCTGATAGGCGCCATAGAGAAGTTGTTGCCCCGTTTGTCCGCGGGCGTAAAAGGTACGGCTCACAAGGGCTCCGCCGAAGCTGCGGGTGGCCAGGCTGCCGCCGTACTCCCGTGCAAATGGGACCCCTTGGGCTACGCATTGATCGATAATCCCGCTGCTGATCTCAGCTAGACGCTGGCAACCGGCTTCACGGGCACGGAAGTCACCGCCTTTGAGGGTATCCGCGAATAACCGGCTGATGCTGTCGCCATCCACAGCAACCGAACGGGCGGCGTTGATGCCTCCCTGGGCTGCTACGGAGTGAGCCCGGCGCGGGCTGTCATGAAAGCTGAGCACAGTGACCCGATAGCCCTGCTGGGCCAGGGTGGCGGCCGCTGAAGCGCCCGCCAGGCCAGTGCCCACAACAAGCACATCAATTTGGCCTTTGCGAAGTGGGCTGATCAGTGGCAATCCCTCTTTGGTGCGCCGCCATGCATCGGCAATGGGCCCGGTTGGAATCCGGGCGCTGGGCAGGCCGCTCATGCTGCAACTCCCATGGCTAAGCCAAGGCTGCTGAGCAGGAATCCAGCGCTGATGAACGCGGCGAGTAGCCTTCCGCCCTGCCTTAAGACTGATCTGTTGGCTGGATTCAGCCATCCCAGGCTGCGGTGTGCGGCTTCAGTGCCATGCAGCAGATGCAAACCAATTGCGATGGATCCTGCGACGTAGAGAACGACGTTGAGCGGTTGTTGCAGAACGGCACTCAATGCAGCGCTTTCAGCACCATCTGCTGGACGAGGCCAACGCAATTGCTGCAGATGGACTACTGCAAAACATAGGGTGATCACCCCAGACAGCACTTTGCTTTGAGATGCCAAGGCTGCCAAGGGTTGGCCCCGGCGGCTTGTCAGTGTTCCCGTGTTCTCTCCTTGGCGGTTGACCAGGGTTTTGCTGATAGTGAGCCCAAGGTGGAGAATCGCAATAACTAGCAGTAGCGGTTCCAGCAGATGCAGCCACGCGCTCCGGTGTAGCGCTGTGGCGTAGGCCTCAAAGGTGTCTGGAGCGAACAGAGCAGGCAGTACACCGATCAGATGGGCCAGCACGAATAACAACAGCAGCAGACCGCTGAATGCTGAGCCGACGCGAAGCATGAGGGGAATCAACATGGCTCAGTAACTGTTGTCTGGCGAGAAAGCAGACCCCTCAGCATTCATGGGCTTACTGAAGGCAGAAGCTCCCGCGCCATCCCCAGGTAGGTGCGATTGAAAAAGCCAATCACCGCCTAGTGATTTCGGCGTTGTTTGGGGCAGCCGCAGCACTTGATCCATAGTCGTGAAGCCAAGATCTGCCACTGGAGTGTGAGCCGGTATGCCGCCCATTACGACCGGTGCCACTACAGCCGCCAGCTCTTGGACGCAGTCCTGGGCAATTGCGGCCGCGGCAAGGGTTGGGCCGCATTCCCACAGCACTCTGTTACAGCCGCGTTCGGCTAGGGCCTGCAGGAGGGCTTCTGGTTCGCAGTGCTCGAGTTCCAGGCGCTCAATTCCGCGTTGATCTAATTGCTCTTTGGCGGCTGCGGAAGCCGATTGCCCATGGGCCACCAGGATTGGGGCCAATTCCTGATTCCAGATCTGCGCCTGTTGTGGGAGGTCAAGTTGACGGCTGATAACCACCCGCAGCGGTTCAGGGATGCGCCGCCCGCGACTGCTGAGCAGGGGGTCGTCGGCTCGGACTGTGCCGCTGCCAGTGATCACGGCATCCACTCCGGCGCGTAGCTGATGTACCCAGGTGCGCGCCGGCGATCCGCTGATCCACTGGCTGGCGCCATTGGGGAGCGCCGTGCGCCCATCCAGGCTCATGGCCCACTTGAGCACTCCCCAGGGGCGCCCATTGCGGATGCGATGCACAAAGGCCTGGTTTTGGACTGCAGCTTCAGCAGCGCAGACACCCTTGATCACAGCAATACCCGCTTGCTGCAGCTGGCTGATGCCGCCACCCGCCACACGTGGATCTGGATCTGTCAGGGCTACCACCACCTTTGTGATGCCGGCAGCGACGACTGCTTCGGTACACGGCGGGGTGCGGCCGTGGTGGCAGCAGGGCTCGAGGGTGACGTAGAGCGTGCCCCCGCGTGCCCGCTCGCCAGCCCGCCTTAAAGCCATCACCTCGGCGTGGGGTTCACCGGCGCGGCGGTGGTAGCCCTCCCCAACTAATTGACCTGTGGCATCGAGCACCACACAACCCACCAGGGGGTTGGGGCTGGTCTGGCCTTCGGCCAGGGCTGCCAGGGCCAGTGCCCTGGCCATCCAGTGCCGATCAGAGCGGGCTGCTGGGGAGTTCACGCCATTCCTTAACGACAAAGGGGGGCACCGGCAACTCGCTGAATACCCCGGGAAGTTGCAGTCTGAGCGGCCGGTCCTTAGTGAGGCCAGCGATCAGCGGCTCAAGGTCAAACTCAGCAGCAGCTTCTCGGCCGTCCGTGCTCAGGACAGGGCTGTCGAGGGTGCGATCTGGCAGCTCCCAGCGGTGGGCACCGCTGAGCACGATCAGTTCGGTGGGGTGATCGAGGCGCACCTTGCCGGGATAACCAACCACTCGCAGCCGCAACAGCCCGCCGGGGGGACCTTCCCGGTAGGCCACCAGCTGCCAGGCCTGGTAATCAAGATCCCGAAGGCTCTCAAGACTACGAACGACTGGTGTGCCGTCATCACCTGGATGGCTGTGCAGTTCTGCAGCGGCTGGCCCAGCGGGAAGCGCCAGCATGCTCAGGGCCAGCAATAGACAACACAGCAGGCGAATGAGCACAGGATCCCAGTGTTGAACAAGTCCCATCATCGGTGCTATCGCCCTTCGCTGCGGCAGCAGCAGCGGCAGGGCGCTACAGCGGTGTCAAACAGCTCCATCACGGAGCCGCCATGACTGAACCGCTCACGCTGCTCCCCATTTCTGTAAGCGATCCAGGGCTGGCCGATCGCTGTAGCGCCATCCTTGCCGCACCTGACAGCACTCCCTTTGGTGCCGGTGATGCGCGCCTGGAGCTGTGGGGCGGTACGCCTCGTTTTTATGTGATGGAGCTTCAGCAGCGCTCGGTCGATGCCGTAGCCCTAATCACCCACCACAAGCAGGTGACCCAGTGCTTGGCTTCAGCCGATGGGCGGCCCTTCTGGATTGCTGTGGCCTCACCTTTGGAAGACAGTCCGGAGATTGCTGCCGAGCGCGTGCAGCTGGTGCGCGTGGATCCGGGAGAAGCTATCGCCCTGCACCGCAATACCTGGCATGCCGGCCCCTACTTCCTTGAGCCAAGAGCCCGGTTCTTCAACCTTGAGCTGAGCGACACCAACATCAACGACCACCACACAAGGCCGCTGGATCGACCAATCAAACTCGAGCTGCGCTGAATCTTCAGGAGCGTCGGTTGGCCCCTGGGATCAGCTCCCAGTCGGTGTGGGTGGCCCAGAGGGCCCAGATGGCCATGGCCCGTAGATAGTGGCAGGCGCGGAATGTGCCCTGGCCGGTGAGGGCCTCGGGTGTTCGGAATTGCATGCCACCGCTGTATACCTGCGTTACCACTGCCTGGGAGATAGCCAGGGCTGTGCTGGTTTCCCCCATCAGCCGGTAGTAGGCAGCCAGACCGAAGTTGATGCCGGTCCATACCTCAAGTGGGTGAGTACCCTCCGGATCAAGCGGGGTCCCATCGCGGCGCAGGCCATTGGCCACTCCGAGCTTTCCATCGGCAAATCCTTCAAAACAGGCTTCCTTAATGGCCTGCAGACTGCTGCGGGCATTGCTTTCACTGACTACTGGCGGCAAACCCAGCAGTCGGGCGTAGAAGTCACCGCAGAGTTGATCCGCCATCACCACCGGCGTGCCGCTTTCGGCGTCGATGCTGTAGTACTCGCCGTTCCAGAGCAGGGCGTCAAAGTTGGCGCGGGATTGCTCCAGCCAATGGCTGAAGTCCCTCTGGTCCTCGGCGGTGTCGAGTCCTAGTTCCAGGGCCAGGGTGCGCCCCATGGCCAGGGCTGCCTCAAGCGCTGCGATCCATAGGGCACCGCAATAGGCACTGACACCTTTGAGGGCCCAGTCATCAAAGGTCTGATCGGGGGCACCACCGTTGTCGGGCAGGCCGTCGCTATTGGCATCAAAAGTTTTGAGGTAGCGCAGGGCCTGCACTGCGGCAGGCCAGCAGTCCGCCAGGAAGCTGATGTCCTTGCCGTCAGGGGCCAGTTGGTAGGTGCGCCAGACTTGAAGAACGAAGTCGCTGCCTAGGTCCTTCCAGAGATTGCAGTCTTGATAAGCGGTGTAGTTGGTGGCCTCCCATGGCCGCTCGTTGGGTGCGCCGAGATCGTGGGGGGTGGCTCCGGTGACTTTGCGCGCCGCTTCCACCCGTCCTTGGCCCTGGGTGAAGTACCAGCCAATCGGCCTGAGGCTGGCATCAGCCGCAGGGATGGCGCGGGCAAAGCTGCGCAGTACAGAGCGATCTAGCGCGGGCCATAGCTGCAGCAGCCCAAAGGAGCCATAGAGGCGCACATCGAGGCTTTCGTACCAGGCGTAATCGAGGCACTCGAGAACGCCAAAGCGGCCCACCGGATCACTGGCGCTAGCGGCGCTCCAGAGCGTGCCGCCACTGGCTAGGTCATAGAGCTCGTTGCAAAGAGCCATCCGCAGGTCTTCCGGGAGGTCATCGCGCAGCAGCACCGGTGCTTGCCACTCCTCAATCTGCTGACGCCAGAGGGGCCACCGCTGAAGGGCCTCAGACGCAATAGCGGCAGCGTTCTTGCCGCTGGCACCAAAGAAGTCGGTGTAGCGACGTAGGCACTGGGCGCCGCTGGCAAAGGCCGTCACTGGCAGATCCCAGCTGATCACTACAGGCAATTCCAACTCTTCTCCGGGCTCCAGGGTGAAGCGCAGCGCTAAGGCGGCGCTGGCCGGGTCGTTCTTGCCGCTGCGGCGATCGTTGTTGCTGTCGGGGATTGAGCCATTGGCGGCAAAGCGCTGCCAAATCTCGGCGCCATCGCCATAGGGATTCCAGCGGCTGCAGCGCATCAGCTCCACGCCGTCCAGCTCGTCAGGCACCGCTAGGCACCATTGCCCCTGACCTTCGGCGATGGGATCATCGCTCTGGCCCTCGAGTAATACACCGCGCAGGCCAGCAGCATCGACGGTGCGGTTGCGGTGGCCTTGGGTGCGTCCGACAGCGGGCACGTAGTTGTGCTCTGGGCTGCCGTCGTCGCGGAAGTGGACTGCAGCACTGGGATCGGTATTGCAGAACCAACCCGTGGTGTTGCGCCAGCTCAACAGCAGCGAGAGGGTCAGCGGTGTCTTAGTCGGGTTGCGGAAGCGCCAGCGGAACACCGCTACCGGCAGAGAGGTCTCGCGGTAATTACCCGGAATGACCGGGCTAAAGCTTTCGCAGGAGGCCTCCGCCTGGAACACACCCTGGTACTGGAACCAGCTCAGGGGGTAGCGGGCGCTATAGCTCCCGGTGCTGCGCTCTGTGGTGCTGGCTGGATACCAGTTCCAGCTGCTCAGGGGTGCACCAGCTTCAGGATTGGAGTTGTCCTGATTCGGGGCTACAGCCAGGGCATGGGCGCAGGTGCTGCTGCCGTTGTCTTCAAAAAGGGCGAACTGGCAGTCCGGCAGAGAGCCGAACCAGTGCTCACCGCCATCAAGATGCCAGAGGTTGAAATCACCCTTGGAGCTGCGGCCGATGCACCCGGCGCCAAAACCTCCCAAAGGGGCGCCATGCCAGGGGCCATCATCGAGATTGCTGGCGTAGCGGACTGTGTAGGGCTGATCCCAGCCCAAGCCAAAGGAACGGCTCCAGCTGGCGGCGGGGCTTGAGGAGGTGCGCTTGCGGCCGGCGCGCCGCAGCAGTGCTCGCGCGGTGTTCAGGCCGAAAGGCGCCATGGCTCAGCGGGAATTGGCCACAGCTTGCCTGAAATGCCTTACCGCACAAGGGGGTTGCTGCGCAGCCAGCCAGCACCGATCTGACGGGCGGCCATACCACGCTGTTGCTCGACCACTGGGTTGGGCTCGTAGGTGATGAGGCTGAGGAAGCCAAAGGGCAGCAGGAACACTCCCCAGCTGGTGAGGCTCACCAGCAGAAAAGTGCGACTGCGGGGTGTGGGACGACCGAAGGCCAGGGACTGCCAAGCACATGTGGTCGGCCACTTTGACGACCGTCCGCAGGTTTTGTCCAGCGCGGGGCTGTGAGCACATGAGACTGGCGCCATGCTTCATGTCATCGGTACAACCGCTGCCGGCTTTGCTGGCCTGGC
Organism: uncultured Synechococcus sp.; assembly: GCA_913048995.1. Lineage (GTDB taxonomy): Bacteria > Cyanobacteriota > Cyanobacteriia > PCC-6307 > Cyanobiaceae > RCC307. The sequence continues at coordinate 11,522 of CAJWXK010000026.1, forward strand.
TTTGGAACAACGTCTGTTGGTTGAGGGGGCGGCTGTGATTGCTGCGCCAAGCCGGTTGCATGCCCAGTTGCCGCAAAGCGCTGAACTCCTCAACACCGATCAGCCTCAGTTGGCGATTGAGGCTCTGGCTGTTGAGCTCGCGACTGGTCGAACGGCTGTGGTTCTCGCCAGTGGTGATCCGCTTTGGTTTGGCATTGGCCGCTTGCTGCTGCAGCATTTTTCAGCTGATCAGCTCAGCTTTCATCCCTGCCCCTGCTCGATGCAGCTGGCATTTGCACGTTTGGGTAAGCCTTGGCAGAACGCCCAGTGGCTGTCGTTGCATGGGCGTGAGCCTGATGCCTTAAGCGCACGGCTGCAGCAGCGTCCAGAAGCCTTAGCCGTGCTCACAGATCCCAGTCGCGGCGGAGCCGCTGAGGTGCGCACGATTCTCAGCGCGTCTGGATTGGAAACGGCTTATGAGTTCTGGCTCTGCGAGCGACTGGATCACCCCCAAGAGCGGGTGCTGCAGCTCGAGCCCAGCGATGAATTGCCAGCTGATCTCGATCCCCTGCATCTGGTGGTATTGATCGTTAAAACCGAGCCCTTGGTGGCTGAACGGCTACCACTCTTCGGCATTGCTGACGGCCTCTACCACCAGCACGCCGATCACCCTGGCTTGATGACCAAGCGTGAGGTGCGCATTCAGCTGCTCGCTGAATTGGATCTTCCGCAGAGAGGTGTCCTGTGGGACATCGGCGCAGGCACCGGCAGCGTGGGTCTGGAGGCCTTGAGGCTTTGCCCAGAGCTTGGGCTGTTTGCTGTGGAGCGCCGCAGCGGCGCCGTGCCGTTGATTCAGGCCAATGCTGAACGGTTGGCCGTTCAGCCGGCGGCGGTCTTGCAGGGCGATGCCCGCAGTTTGTTGGCCCAACTGCCCGATCCCGATCGGGTGCTTTTAGGTGGCGGTGGTGCGGCTAGGGCCGACCTGCTGACAGCGTTGTTGCCGCGCTTGAAGTCTGGCGGTGTCGTGGTGATTCCCTTGGCGACCTTGGAAGCCGTGGCTGAGCTGCGCCCGCTGCTCGAGAGCCATGGCCTGGCCGTGAACTTGCTGCAAATGCAGATCAGCCGTGGTGTTCCCCTTGCTAAAGGGACGCGCCTAGCCCCGTTGAACCCGGTTGTGGTTTTGCGGGGCTGCCGGGTCTGAGCCCCAGCTCAGCTGCGCGACCAGCGCGCAGCTCGATCACCCCATCCACCGCTCCATCAGAGACGTAGTTGGGGCAGGGCATCGCCTTGCAGGGCGGGACATTGGCCTTGATCTCATGGATCTTGCCGCGACGAATGAAGACCAGATCGAGTGGTGCAATGCAGTTCTTCATCCAAAAGCTCACCGGTCGCTCGGGTTGAAAGCGGAACCACATGCCGCGCCAAGCTCCCAGGGCTGGGCGCTGCATCAGGCCTTTCTGGAACTGCTGCGGAGTCTGGGGTACTTCGAGGCCGATGCAGCCCTGGGGCAAGCACCACTTGGCAGTCACAGGTAGGTGCTGCGGTGTTACAGCCAGCAGCAGCGGCAGCAGGGCAGCGGGCAGCATCAGGCTCAGGGATTCAGCACATAACCCTGGCCGCGCACGGTGTGGATCAGGCGTCGTTCTCCCTTTTCTTCCAACTTGCGTCGTAGGTAGCGCACATACACCTCGATCACGTTGGCGTTGGCCTCCTCACCGCTGTGCTGCCAAACCTGCTCAAGGATCTGTTGACGGGTCACCGTCTCACCTTGATGCTGCATCAACAGCTGCAATAGTGCGAATTCCCGTTCGGTCAGCTGAATCACCCGCGTGCCGCGCCAAACACGACGTAGCTGCGGATCGATGCGCAGATCATGCAGGCCCAACACCTTCGGGGTTGGGCAGGGCTGCATCAACGAATCGCCAGTGGATTCGTGCACATCGAGCTGCTGGCGGAGCTTGCGCAGCAGCTCGCTCGGAGGGGCTTGGTGGATCCAGAAGTCATTGGCGCCCACCTCCAGCACGCGCGTGCGGGCGGCCAGGTCATCGGCTTCTACTTCAACAAGCAGGGGCACCAGCTCGCCGGCGCCGCAGTGTCGCTGAAGCAGGGGCACCAGCGGCAGCTCATCGCTGGTGAGCAGCACCGCCTGCACCCGCCCTGGGTTCACCAGTTGGCTCTGCAGCGATTGGGCTACCTCTGCGCCGCTCCAGCCCAGGGTGGAGTAGCCAGATGCCTCCAGGCGCTCCCGCAGTTCCAGCGCTCGCTCGCCGATCAGCAGCAGGGCATTGCTCACGAAGCCATTGGCAGGGTGCCTGGTTTGGCGATATGCGGCAGCCCCCAGCCAAGCTTCTCGCCCAGCACCCTGAAGAACTCATGATCTGCCAAGCGCACAAAGCGGGCCGGTTGCTCGCAGCGGCGGATCAAGACCCTGTCTTCCGGCCAGACGTAGCAGCCTGCACTCCCGTCCACCACCATCATCAGCCGTTCAGGAGTGGCGGGGAAGATGGTCACAGGCTCGCTGTCACTGAAGACCAGAGCCCGGGAGGCCAGCGAGTGCGGCGCGATCGGCGTGAGCTGTAGCACCGGGCAGTCGGGGGTGATCACTGGTCCGCCGGCGCTGAGGGCATAAGCGGTTGAGCCTGTGGGAGTGGAGAGGATCACCCCATCGGCTGAAATATCCACCGGCGCGTGGCGGCCGATGGCGATTTCGAAATGGCACATGCTCGTGAGTGGCTCACGGTGTAGGGCCATCTCGTTCATGCAGAGCACCTCCCAGCGCCGCTGTTCACCCCGCAGCACGCTGATTACGAGGAGGCTGCGCTCCTCCACGCTCCAGTCTCTGGCGATCACCTGCTGGAGCGCCTCATCGAGGTGATCGAGGTAGGTCTCAGCAAGGAAGCCCAGGTGTCCAGTGTTGATGGTCAGCATCGGAATGCCCACTGGTGCGGTCTGGCGTGCGGCCGACAGCACAGTGCCGTCGCCCCCCAGCACAATCGCTAGATCCATCTGCGGGGTGAAATTATTTGGTACGCAGGCGGCGTAGCCCAAGAGGCGAAGGTGCTGGTCGGGATTGGCAAAGCCCACCATCCCGCCGGAGCTGCTGACGCGTACCACCTCCCATCCAGCGGACTCCAGGCAGTCCGTGATCCGGTCCGCCGTGGTGACCGCCAGCTCTTTGCCGTCATTAACGATCAGTCCGGCACGGGGCACCGATCGGGGGCTGCAGGTGACTGATCCTACGGGCGTCAGAACTGTTCAAGAAAGCGCAGATCGCTGGTGAACAGACGGCGGATGTCATCAATGCCATGGCGCACCATGCAGAAGCGTTCCACGCCGACTCCGGCGGCAAAGCCGCTCCAGCGCTCAGGGTCTAGTCCCAACCCCTCTAGTACTGCTGGATCGACCATTCCACAGCCCATCACCTCGAGCCAGCGGCCGCGCCATTGCACATCCACCTCGGCGCTGGGTTCGGTGAAGGGGAAGTAGCTGGCACGGAATCGCACCGGCAGATCACCGAAGAAGGTGCGGAGGAATTCGGTCACCGTGCCCCGCAGATGGCTGAAGTCCAGTCCCTCATCAATGGCCAGGACCTCTACTTGGTGGAACACCGGTGAGTGGGTGGCATCCACAGCGTCCCGCCGATAGACCCGTCCGGGGGCGATGACCCGCACCGGTGGTGGGTTGGCCTCCAAGTGGCGGATCTGAACCGGTGAGGTGTGGGTGCGTAGCAGACGCTCCCCAGGCAAATAGAAGGTGTCCTGCATGTCCCGGGCCGGATGGTCCTCGGGGATGTTCAAAGCCGAGAAGTTGTAGTGGTCGGTTTCGATGTCGGGCCCCTCGACAACGCGGTAGCCCAAGCCACAGAAGATGTCGACGATGTCATCGGTGGTGCTCAACAGCGGGTGGCGGTGCCCTGGTGGCCGGTAGCTGGCCGGCAAGGTGATGTCGATGGTCTCGCTGGCGATGCGCGCGTCCATCGCCGCTTGTCTGAGCTTGGTTTGGCGCTCTTGCAGGAGACTTTGAACCTGGGACTTGAGGACGTTGGCGCGCTGGCCGACCAGCGGCCTTTGATCACCGGGCAGCTTGCCCATGGCCCCTAGGACCCCGGAGAGCTTGCCTTTCTTACCCAGTAGGTCGATGCGTAGCTGCTCAAGGGCAGCGGCATCGGCGGCATCGGCGATTGCGGCGGCGGCATCGGCTTCGAGGGCCTCCAGCTGCCCGGTGATGTCCGCCAGGGTGGGGGCGTTGCTCAAGAGAGATGGGGCCTAACGTGCGTGGGGCATCATCGCCTTTCAATGGCTTCCCCTCTGCGGATCCTGATCAGCAACGACGACGGTGTCTTTGCTGAGGGGATCAAGGCCCTGGCGATGGAGGCCGCGAGGCGTGGCCACCGCGTGACAGTGGTTTGCCCTGACCAGGAGCGCTCTGCCACCGGCCATGGCCTGACGCTTCAGAGCCCGATCCGCGCTGAACGGGCTGATGGACTTTTCGGTGAAGGAATCACCGCCTGGGCCTGCAGCGGTACGCCCTCGGATTGCGTCAAGCTCGGTTTGGGCAAGCTGCTGGAGACGCCGCCAGATCTGGTGTTAAGCGGCATCAACCATGGCCCCAACCTGGGCTCCGATGTCATGTACTCCGGCACGGTTGCCGCGGCGATGGAGGGCACCATCGAAGGCTTGCCGGGGATGGCGATCAGTAGCGCCTGCTTTGATTGGCGCCAATTCGATGGCGCTGCTGAAAGAGCCCTAAGCCTCGCCGAGCAAGCCCTGGCCGCTGGTTGGCCTGAGGGGCTGCTGCTCAACCTCAACGTACCGGCGGTGCCACCTGATCAGATTGGTCCGGTGCGTTGGTGTCGTCCTGGGGTGCGGCGCTATGTGGATCAGTTCGACCAGCGCTGCGATCCCCGTGGACGCACCTATTACTGGCTCGCTGGTGAAGTGCTTAATGACGTTGTAACCGCTGGCGCCGGCCCTCAGGACTGGCCTACCGATGTGGCCCAGGTGGGGGGGGGTGGAATGGCCCTGACGCCATTGCAACCCGAACTGTTTTGGCGAGGAACGCTGCCCCCGGTTCCAATCGAAGCCTGACGCTCAGCGGCGCGCCAGGCGCTGCAACAGCCAGAGGCTGACCCAAAGCCCGATCAGGTGACCCGTGAGGGCCTGGGTGTTGGCCATCACCGAGAACATCTCAAGCGACGTGATGGCGTTGTTGCCAGCGCTGCTGGGTCCGGCAAAGCCTGGCTGCTGCAGCGAGGCTTGGAAGGTGAGGCTTCCTGAGAGGGCCTGATAGCCGATGGCGGCCAGGGTCAGGCCGGCAAGGCTGGCTAGTAGGTGTCTTTTGACTTGGGAACGGGTTTCGGCTTTGGAAGGGATTGAGCTGCTGCCGCTGCCAAGCACACGGCTGAGCCGCACCAGTCCCCAGTCCTGCCAGACGCCCCAAGCCAGCACTAGCAGCGCCAGAGTGGTGAGTGACAGCCCAGGGCCTAGGCCGATGGCCTTGTCGCGGTTGTTTACCAGTTCACTGCCGATGCTGTTGAAGGCCAGTACCCCGCCGCTGACTAGGGCCAGAGTGAGCTGGCTCCAGAACGCTCCCCAGCCCACCATGCGGAATGCCGCAGCGATGCGCTTTAGCTCGAGACGGTCGGCCATGGTTTGCTCCACAGGCCCTAAAGGTGCCATGGGAGCATGGTTCTGGCACGGCTCCGGGCCTTGATTGCGCTGCATTCCCCCCAGGACGCCGCCACACCTACGGCCCTGGCACTTGGAAGTTTTGATGGTGTGCACGCCGGGCACCGGCGGGTGATCAACGCGGCCGTGGCTGCTGCGGCTGCTGCAGAGCGCCCTCTGGCCCCCTCGGTGCTGTCGTTCTGGCCACACCCACGCGAGGTGCTTTCTGGTGAAGTGCGCCTCCGGTTGGATCTGCCGGCTGAGAAGCTCTCTGTTCTGGGCCCTCTTGGGATTGAGCAGCTTGTGCTGGTGCCCTTTGATCTCGAGCTGGCGGCCCTCAGCCCTGAGCAGTTTGTCCGGCAGGTGCTGCATGGCCAGCTGAACGCTGGTGCCGTGACCATCGGCGAGAACTTCCGGTTTGGTTATCGCCGCACTGGGGGTGCTGAGGATTTGCAACGCATCGGCGCTGAGCTGGGCATGGCGGTCTCCGTGGTGCCCCTGCTTGATGAGGGAGGCCGTCGCATGAGCTCAAGCCGCATCCGCGACGCCCTAGCCGCTGGGGATTTGGTCCTGGCTGAACAGCTGTTACAGCGCCCTTATCGCTTCCAGGGTCAGGTCGTCGCTGGCCGCGGTCTGGGACGAGGCCTCGGCTGGCCCACCGCGAACCTGCAGGTGGACGGGCGTAAGTGCCTGCCTGCCGAAGGGGTCTACGCCGCCTGGGCCTGGCGTGATGGTGAGGCTCTGCGCCCCGCGGTGATGAACCTGGGCCGCCAGCCCACTGTTGATCCTGAGGCTCCATCGGCGGTGGAGGTTCATTTGCTTGATGCTGAGCTCGAGTTGGTGGGCCAAACCCTGCTGGTTCAGCCGCTGCAGCGCCTGCGCGGACAACAGGCATTCGGTTCATTGCAGGAGCTCAGCGGCCAGATCAGCCGGGATGCCGATCAAGCCCGCGCCTTGCTGGGGGCGGCTTAGGCGGCGGGGTAAGCGTGGGTCATCCCCCAGGAAATGAAGGCGGCAATACCGCCCAGCAGCACCGCGCCCCAAATCAGCACCACCATCGGGCTGTCGGAGCTGCTGATCTGAGGCGCGTTTTTGGAGTCGTTGACCACCGAGATGGTGTGCATGCTGTTGCAGGCTAAAGAGGGATTAGCGCTGCACTCGGTGGCTTGACCTTTTCTTCCTCTGAGCTGGGAAGCCCTGTCGATGTTGGGTTGTTGCGCTTGCTCGACGCCAACCTGGACCGTGCCCGTGAGGGACTGCGGGTGGCGGAGGACTGGGCTCGCTTTGTGCTGAATCGCCGTGATCTGGTGGAGGCCACCAAGGATCTGCGTCAGCAGCTCGGGGCTTGCCATCTCGAGCGATACCGCCAGGCGCGCCACACCGCCACAGACAGCGCTGCTGGTCTGGCGCATCCGGCCCAGCAACAGCGCCCTAGTGCCAGCGTGGTGGCAGCCAATTGCGCCCGCGCCCAGGAGGCGCTGAGGGTGCTGGAGGAATTCGGTCGCAGCATCGATCCGCAGCTGTCGGGGGTGGCGGAACACTGCCGCTACCGGCTCTATGACCTCGAGACACGTCTGCTGGCTGATCAGAGTCGCCGGCAACGGTTGGCAGCGGCGAGGCTTTATCTGATCACCAGTCCGGTTCCGAATCTGCTGGCGGTGGTGGATCAGGCCCTTTCTGCCGGCGTCTCCCTACTGCAGCACCGCAGCAAGCTCAGCGATGACCTGCCCCGCTACCGAGAAGCACTTGCGCTGCGCGAACTCTGCGCTGCTCATGGAGCTCTTTTTATTGTTAATGACCGGGTGGATTTAGCTCTGGCGGTGGAGGCCGATGGTGTGCATCTGGGTCAGGGGGACCTGCCTCCAGAACAGGCACGGCGGCTGATCGGTCCCGATCGCCTGCTCGGGCGCAGCACCCATGCCCTCAGCCAGCTGCATCAGGCCGAGGCCGATGGTTGCGATTACGTCGGGGTGGGGCCGCTGCATGCCACCCCCACCAAGCCCGGTCGAGAGCCTGTAGGCCTGGACTACTTGCGCCAGGCTGCGGCTGAAGCCAATGTCCCGTTTTTTGCCATCGGAGGGGTGGACGCTTCTACCCTTCCGGCGGTCCTGCAGGCTGGCGGTTGCCTTTGTCGAGTGGCTGTGGTGCGGGCGGTGATGGAAGCCGATGATCCGGCTGCTGCCACCTCTGAGTTGCTGGAGCATCTTCGTGATGAGTGATGCCCTGGCCATTCAGGTCAATGGTGAAGCCTGCTCCTGTCCTGTGGGTTTGAGCTTGCAGCAATTGCTCGAGCATCTGGGTTGGCGACCGCAGTTGGTGGTGGTGGAGTTCAACGGCGCGATCCTGCCCCGCGGCACATGGCCTCAGCAGCCTGTTCTGGAAGGTGATCGGCTTGAGGTGGTGACCATCGTTGGCGGGGGCTGAGGCCGGACGGTGCTCCGCACCTCAGAGGCTGGACGTGCTTTCTAGAGTTAATTGACTTTCGCCCAAATGGGCTTTGCTGTGGCCTTGCCCGCTTTCCTTTCGCCCCGCCGCTTCATGCGCCTTTTGTCGCTTTCGCTGCTCCCGGTGCTGGTGGCTGGGCTTTTCAGTCTTGGCTGGCCTCAGCCGGCGGATGCCGCTAGAGGGGGCCGGATCGGCGGTGGGAGCTTCCGTTCGGCGCCGATTCGCACAGCTCCTGGCGGTGGATATCGCGGCGGCTATGGCGGCGCAGATGCGCAACTCGACCGGCCACGGTCACTGGGACGGCATGAAGCGCTGGATCGAGGCGATCGAGCCCGACTTCATGAACTAGGGTCTCACCCCGGCCAGGGGCGTTGCCTCGTCGTCTTGCCGAAGGACGGGGCGGCCAGAGCCAGTGCCTCGCTGTCGCAGGCCGCGATCCAGTCGACCGTCAGGGCAAAGGCGCCGTCGCGTTTGTCGTAGATCATCAGCCCCAGTGCGTCGACCAGTTCGGGCCGCAGGTCTGGCCCCGCGAGACGCATGCCCCGCCAGCGCGGGGTAAACGCCTCGAACGGCACGAACACGGTTTCCCACTCGCCTTTAGTCGGGAACTCCGCCCACCAGGTTGCGCGCATCGTGTAGCTGGCAAGCCTGAAGGTATAGGTCCGGCCGTCACCGCGCAGGCGCAGGGCCAGTCCGTCGCCGTTGAGCGCGAGGGACTTCGGGACCGATCGGATTGACGAGAAGCCGCCCCCGTTGGTGTTGGTCGAGCCGCGA
>CAJWXK010000027.1 GCA_913048995.1 uncultured Synechococcus sp.
CCGCCGGGGTGGTGATTGCCTTTGACACCGCTGAACCCACCTTCCGCCACAAAGCCGACAAGACCTACAAGGCCAACCGTGATGTAGCCCCGGACCATTTCTTCCAGGACGTAGACAATCTGCAGGAGATCCTCCAGAGCCAGCTGGATCTGCCTCTATGCCTAGCTCCGGGCTATGAAGCTGACGATGTGCTCGGCACCCTGGCCAATCGTGGCGCCAACGAAGGCTGGCGAGTGCGCATTCTGTCCGGGGACCGGGACCTGTTCCAGCTGGTGGATGACAGCCGCGACATCGCTGTCCTGTACATGGGAGGCGGGCCGTACTCAAAAAACAGCGGACCGACAGAAATCAGGGAAGAGGGAGTCAAAACCAAGCTTGGGGTAACCCCAGCCGAGGTGGTGGACCTCAAGGCCCTCACCGGAGATAGCAGCGACAACATCCCCGGCGTGCGGGGCGTTGGCCCCAAGACCGCCATCAACCTGCTCAAGGAAAACAGTGATCTCGATGGGGTTTATCGCACTTTGGAAGCACTGGAAGGGCCCAAGGACACGGCGGGGGCAATCAAGGGTGCGCTGAAGCAGAAGCTCACTAACGACAAGGAGAACGCCTATCGCTCGCGGATGCTGGCCGAGATCCTGTTGGATATCCCCCTCCCTCAGGAACCAAGGCTGGCTCTGGGTGTTGTGCAGATTGATGCCTTTGCCGACAGGCTCGCGGAGCTCGAGCTCAACAGCCTGCGGCGCCAGAGCGAACTGTTTGCCGAGGTGTTCTCCGCCCCAGGTCAGGGGCCGCAGACCAGTCCGCAGACAACTGCTGATCGCAGCGCCAACCATGACGAGCTCCAGGAGGAGCAACCTACGGACGAAAACAAGGGCAGCGGCCCTGTCCTTCAGCCCCAGCTGATTCAAGACGAGGCATCACTGCAGACACTGATACAACACCTCCTGGGCTGCCGTGACCCTGAGGCACCAGTGGCCCTCGACACCGAGACCACAGATCTCAACCCCTTCCGCGCCCAGCTTGTGGGTATTGGGGTTTGCTGGGGTCAGGAGCCGGACGCCTTGGCCTACATCCCTGTAGGACACTCCCCCGCTGGCGAACTGCCCCTCGATGGGGACGCGGCACCCATGCAACAGCTCCCCCTGGAGGCCGTCCTACTCCAGTTGGCCCCCTGGCTGAGCAGCAGCGAACACCCCAAAACCCTGCAGAACGCCAAGTACGACCGGCTGGTGTTGCTGCGCCACGGGCTCATGTTGCACGGCGTGGTGGTGGACACCCTGCTGGCGGACTACCTGCGCGATGCCTCTGCCAAGCACAGTCTCGATGTGATGGCTCAGCGGGATTACGGCATCAGCGCAACCCAGTTCAGCGATCTGGTGGGCAAGGCCAAGGACGGCAAGGCTGCGAGCTTTGCAGAGGTGGCCCTCGAGCCAGCCGCCCAGTACTGCGCCATGGATGTGCATCTCACCCGACGCCTGGCTATCGACCTAATGGGCCAACTGCAGGCCATGGGAGCCCAGCTGCCCAACCTTCTGCAACAGGTGGAGCAACCACTGGAGCCGGTATTAGCGCGAATGGAGGCAACCGGCATCCGCATTGATGTCCCCTATCTGGCGAGCCTTTCTAAAGAGATGGGCAAAAACCTCGAACGGCTGGAACTGGAGGCCAAAGAGGCGGCCGGAGTGGAGTTCAACCTGGCCTCTCCCAAACAGCTTGGGGAGCTGCTCTTCGACAGCCTGGGGCTGGATCGCAAGAAATCTCGCAAGACCAAGACCGGCTGGAGCACCGATGCGACCGTGCTCGAGAGGCTTGAAGACGCCCACCCAGTTGTGCCGCTGGTGCTGGAGCACCGCACCTTGAGCAAACTCAAGAGCACCTATGTCGATGCCCTGCCCCAGCTGGTTGAAGCGGAGACTGGCCGGGTGCACACCGACTTCAACCAGGCCGTAACCGCCACTGGCCGGCTGTCGAGCAGCAACCCCAACTTGCAGAACATCCCGATCCGCACAGCCTTCAGTCGCCAGATCCGCAAGGCCTTTCTGCCGCAGCCTGAGTGGACCTTGCTGAGCGCGGACTACAGCCAGATTGAGCTGCGCATCCTCACGCACCTCTCCGGCGAAGAAACCCTCGTCGAGGCCTACAACAACGGCGATGACGTCCATGCCCTGACAGCAAAGCTGCTGCTCGACAAGGAGGACGTCAGTGCCGATGAGCGCCGGCTCGGCAAAACAATCAACTTTGGTGTGATCTATGGCATGGGCGCCCAACGCTTCGCGCGGGCTACTGGCGTCTCCCAAGCCGAAGCGAAGGAGTTCCTCAGCCGCTACAAGCAGCGGTATCCGAAGGTCTTCCTGTTCCTGGAATGGCAGGAGCGCCTGGCGCTCAGCCAGGGCTATGTGGAGACCTTGATGGGACGGCGTCGCCCCTTCCATTTCGACCCTCAGGGTCTTGGGCGGCTCAAAGGCAAGGACCCAGCCGATATCGATTTAGATGTAGCCCGCCGGGGGGGAATGGAAGCCCAGCAGCTCCGGGCGGCAGCCAATGCACCGATCCAGGGCTCCAGCGCCGACATCATCAAAAAGGCAATGGTGGATCTGCAGCGGCGTCTGGATGCTGAACAGCTGCCTGCTCAACTGCTGCTACAGGTTCACGATGAGTTGGTGCTCGAATGCGATCCTGCTTCAGAAGCAGCGGTCATCAAAGCGGTGCGAGAAACGATGGAACAGGCGGTGAGCCTGGATGTACCACTGTTAGTTGAGGTGGGCTGCGGTCCCAACTGGATGGAGGCCAAGTGAGATGACACTGCGTTTCTTCAACACACTCAGCAAATCGCTGGAACCGTTTGAACCGCTTGAGGCTGGCAAAGCATCGATCTATTGCTGCGGCGTCACGGTCTATGACCTCTGCCACCTCGGTCATGCCCGCAGTTACATCGGCTGGGACGTGCTGCGGCGATACCTGCTCTGGCGTGGTTATGCAGTGACCTTCGTACAGAACTACACCGATATCGACGACAAAATCCTCAACCGGGCCGCTGAAGAAGGCAGCTCGATGGAAGAGGTGAGCGAGCGCAACATCGAAGCGTTTGAAATTGACATGGGCCGGCTCAACATCAAACCTGCCGATCGGATGCCCCGCGCCACTTGCTGCCTGGACGGCATTAGGGAGCTGATCGCAGAACTCGAAGCCAAAGGGGCGGCCTACAGCGCTGATGGGGATGTGTATTTCGATATCTCCCGCGCCAAAAATTACGGCCAACTCAGCGGCCGTGATCCTGACGAGCAGCAACAGGGAGCCAGTGGCCGAATCGCTGATGGAGAGGAGAGCCGCAAACGCCACCCCTTTGATTTCGCCCTCTGGAAAGGGGCCAAGCCAGGCGAGCCCAGCTGGGAGTCGCCTTGGGGTCCTGGACGCCCGGGATGGCATATCGAATGCTCTGCCATGGTGCGCAAGGAGCTGGGACTGACCATCGACATCCACCTCGGCGGTGGTGATCTGGTCTTTCCGCACCACGAAAACGAGATCGCCCAGTCCGAAACCGCCAACGAAGCAACGCTGGCTCGTTTCTGGATGCACAACGGCATGGTCAACGTGGGCGGGACCAAAATGTCCAAATCCTTGGGCAACTTCACGACGATCCGCGCCCTTCTAGACAGCGGTGTCAGTCCGATGACCCTGCGCCTCTTCGTTCTGCAGGCGCATTACCGCAAGCCACTGGATTTCACCGCTGAGGCCCTTGAGGCCGCTGCAACGGGCTGGAAAGGGCTCAACGCGGCTCTGCAGCTTGGGGAACGCCACGGGGCGACTCTCGGCTGGGCCGATTCGCTAACCGGGGACCGCTCCACCTGGCTGGAGGAGCAGCGTCTGCGCTTCATCAGTGCCATGGACGATGACCTCAACAGCTCGGGGAGCCTGGCAGTGCTGTTCGAGCTGGCACGGCCCCTGAGGGCCTTAGCCAATCGACTCGATCGCGGTGATGCTCCCAGCAACGCTGAGGCTGAGCTCCACAGCCAATGGCAGCTTCTTTATGAACTGGCTGAGGTGCTGGGCCTCAAACCTGAGGCAAACGAAGCAGCCAGCGTGACCGCCCTTGATGAAGCGGCGATTGCCGAACTGATCGAAGCCCGAAGATCGGCCAAACAGGCCAAGGACTACAGCCAAGCCGATCGCATCCGCGATGAGCTCAAGAAGTCAGGCATTGAATTAATCGACAAAGCTGGCGGGGTGACGGACTGGATCCGCGCTTAGAGCGGATAGGCGCCGACTAGGGCTTCAAGAGCAACATCAAGAACTCGCGAGCCATCCCACCTGAGGGGAAGCTGGCGTAGATCACAACGACTACGCGACGCATCGATGGTGAGCAGCTGGTAAGCGCACCTGTCGCCAGGCAGACACAAGCGAACTCCCTGATGAAGCATCACCACAGTCCTCCAAACAAGGACGCAGAAACTAGACGCCTGACTTCTGTCCAATCTTCCCTGCAGAGCCAGGGAACACGGTGTAGTTGATTCCACACCGAAATATGCTTGTCAGCCCTGGCTCTGGCTGGACTCTGGAGGCTTCTGATCGGCCATCATCCGCTCCATCTTGCGAATGCGGACCAGCATCGCCTGCCTCATCTCCTGCTGAAAACCAGGCTCAGATGCAGCCACAAGGGCATCGAGGTCCTCACCACGCTCAAAGGCTTCAAGAAGCTCACGTTCCAACCGTGCCCGCTCGATGAAATTCCAGCGCTTCAGCCACTCCATCACCCTTGCCCGTTACAGCTCCCTTCTACCCGAACCAGCTGCCAAGCAGATCAACCAGGCTGACCACCAGGCCCAGCGCCACCACGGGCGGCGCCAGCCAGCGCAGCAAGAACATCAAGATCCCTTGCACCCATGCCGGTGTCCCACTGCTGAGCAAATCGCGGCTGAAGTGCTGCGGCGTTACCCAACCCAGCAGCAGCGAAAGCAACAGACCACCCAGGATCAGCAGCACACCGCCAAAGACTGAATCCATCCAACCCAACACCCCAAGCGAAGTGGCTGCCGGCAGGCCCAACAGGAAGATCAACAGCGCACTGAGCACGACGGCACGGCGACGACTCCACCCCAGGGCATCCATCAGGCTGGCCACCGGCACCTCCAGCAATGACACCGATGAGGTGATCGCCGCTAGATAAGCCAACAGAAAGAAGAGCAGCGCTACCACCCGACCGGTCTCGCCCAGCGAGGAGAGACCAGTGGGCAGGGCGATGAAGATCGTTCCCAGGGTGGAACCACTGATCACCTCACCCAAACCAAAACTGACAACCACCGGGAAGGTGACCATGCCGGCCAACAGACCAACGGCTGTATCCATTCCCACCACCGCCACGGCTTCGCGCGGGAGATGGGCGCGACGATCGAGGTAGGCGGCATAGGCAAGCAGGGTGCCAATGCCGGTGCCGATCGAGAAGAACGCCTGAGTGAAGGCATTACGGATTGTCGTGGGATCCAGCAGCTGCGAGCTGTCCCAGCGCAACAGGAAAGTCCTGTAGCCGCCCATCGCTCCATCAAGGTTGCCTGCCCAGATCGCCAGACCGATCAGCATCAGAAAAAGCAGCGGCAGCCCCCAGCGAGAGAGGCGCTCGATGCCTCCCTGCACACCAGCCCCCACCACCACCGCGGTGAGCACCATGCTCAGCAACTGGCCAATCAAGGCCGAGCGCCCCCCGCTAAGGGTTCCGAAAAACATCTCTGCCTGAGCCATATCTGCCGGCAAACCCGCTAAGGCAACCTGCAGCAGGGTGACCAGGGTCCAGCCCATGAGCACCGCATAGAAAGCAAGGATGCCGCAGGCAGCAAGCATGAACAGCCAGCCCAGGGAACCCCAGCTGCGACCCCCAACCTGAAGCGGTGCCAACAGGGGGCTTTTGCCAGTGCTGCGCCCGAGCACCAGCTCAGCCACCAGCACCGGCATGCAGATCAGCAAGACGATTAGTAGGTACAGCACCACAAAGGCGGCACCACCACCTTGAGAGGCCCGATACGCAAACCCCCAGAGGTTGCCCAAGCCCACGGCACTTCCGGCAGCCGCCAGCACAAAACCCACACCTGAGCGCCACTGCTCCCGCGCTGCCATCTCCTGGGCTCCATTGACATCTGCGCAAGCTTGCCAGTGAAACGAGGATCTGGTGGGAGACTGGTGCCGCTCTGATGTGCCGCCCGTGAAAGCTCTCAGCGTGCTGGGATCAACCGGTTCGATCGGCACCCAGACCCTTGAAATTGTGGCGGAGTTCCCTCAACGCTTCAGCGTTGTTGCTCTCACTGCTGGACGAAACCTCGAGCTACTGGTCCAGCAGATCCGCCAGTTCAATCCAGAAGTGGTCGCCCTTGCCGATCCAGCCCTTCTACCTGAGTTGCGTGAGCGCATCAGCAGCTTGAGCCTGCAGCGCAGCCCCGACCTGGTAGCCGGCAGTGAGGGACTCTGCCAAGCCGCAGCCTGGCCGACTGCCGATCTCGTAGTAACAGGCATCGTGGGTTGCGCCGGACTGCTGCCCACCCTTGCTGCCATTGAGGCCGGCAAGGACCTAGCACTGGCCAACAAAGAAACCCTGATCGCCGCAGGTCCAGTGGTACTGCCGGCTCTGGAACGCAGCGGCAGCAGGCTGTTGCCAGCTGATTCCGAGCACTCGGCCATCTTCCAATGCCTCCAGGGCACCCCTTGGCCTGACACCGCAAGACTCTCCACCGGCATCCCCACCCCCGGCCTAAGACGCATCCAGCTGACAGCCTCCGGCGGCGCCTTCCGCGACTGGGAGGCGGCTGATCTGGTCAATGCCACCGTTGCCGATGCAACGAGTCACCCCAACTGGAGCATGGGGCGCAAGATCACAGTGGATTCAGCCTCTTTGATGAACAAGGGCCTCGAGGTCATCGAAGCCCATTACCTCTACGGGGTTGACTACGACCACATTGAAATCGTCATCCACCCGCAATCGATCATCCACTCGATGGTGGAGCTGTCGGATTCCTCGGTGCTGGCTCAGCTGGGATGGCCGGACATGAAGTTGCCCATCCTTTACTGCCTGAGCTGGCCAGAACGGCTTGAAACGCCCTGGAGGCGCCTTGATCTAACTGAGATCGGCCAGCTCACCTTCCGCGCTCCGGACCCAGCCAAATATCCCTGCATGGATTTGGCCTACGCCGCCGGTCGAGCCGGCGGCACCATGCCTGCGGTGCTCAATGCTGCCAACGAACAGGCGGTCGCTCTTTTCCTTCAAGAGCGCATCCATTTCCTGGATATCCCGAAGCTGATCGAAGCTGCCTGCGAGCGCCATCGCACCGACTGGCGATCGGAGCCGAGCCTTGATGATGTGCTGGCGGTGGACCGCTGGGCACGCACGGCTGTAGCTGAGGCATCAACGCTGCCGCTGGCCGCCTGAGGGGAAAACAATCTGCAGCGGTGGGGAGCAAGGCTGGCCGCGGCTCTACCAACTGAATAAGCCTTGCAGTAGTTGGTCATGCCACTTACGGCCGTCGAATGCCCTGATGACGTGTGCCACAGCCACCATGGTGGCCATCACGTGGAACGCCAGGACCTGCAGAGCAACTTGCAGGAGCATGGCCAAGACTGGTGCGAGCGGCTGGCAGAGAGGATCTATGAGCTCTCGGTGGACACCTTCTCCCAGACCGTGGTGCCGATGCTGCAGCAGCACGGCTGGCAGCGCCGCCATCTGAACTGGGAGTTCAAGCTGGCCGACGACCCCATGGAGGTGGAACGGACCCTGGCCGATGGGACCATCAACGCGGTCGAAAGCTTCTTCCGCAGCTCGGAGGTCCAGCGCCTCTTTGTCAAAGAGCTGGTCGGGGGCACCTTTGCCGAAGCAGACCACAACCGCCTGCGTGGGAAAGCCGTACGTCAGGTGATCGAGCAGGAACTGCTGGCGTTCCTGAATGAAAACCACGATGAAATGCTTGATCGCGTAGGAGAAGCACTGATGAGCGAAGCCACGGACTTCGAGGAAGCGCGGCAACAGGCCCGGGAAGGGCTCGAAGAAGTGCACCACCTCCTGGTGAACCACAGCGAAGCGATTCGCTAAAACACCCTTAGATCAAGCGTGTCGCCAGAGGGAAACACAACGCAAGACAAGAGCAAACCAGTAACCGCCGTAATCAATCGCCGTGGCACCGGCTGCTGAAAAAAGCAGCCGATAGCTGCGCGCTGCGATGATTGACAACAAGGCCCAGCGCTCAAACAGGGGGAGAACTTACCCAATTTTCGCCGAAGAATTCAAGAGGCCAACTCCCGATTGGCACACCTGCATCGACCTCATCGGTTGAGCTGCTCAAACCAGTAGCCGGCCAAGGTCCATGAGGACCAAAGAAACATCGCCAGAAAGAGCCAGTTCAGCCAGGGGGGCCTGCGGTCGTTCTCAAACATTGGCCCGAATCGTTAATGAATAAATCGTACTGCTGATGATCACGGAAAGCAGTCCCAGCAAAATCTTTCAGTCACAGATTTCCTCAAGGCTGACCGAAAAAATCCTGAAACCAGTCATTCCTTGGAGTCATTCAATCCAAGCTGGAGAGGGATCATTCAGAAGCTTTTCTGATGCCAAGATGAAAAACAGGCATACATCTATTTACTGGTCCAGACGTTGACAATGATCACGCACATTATCTCAATGCAGTCACATAACTAGCAGCTTTCAGATACTGGGATCCGGCCTGATTGATCCACAGCCAATCAACTGCAAAAGGCTGGAACCAGCAGCTCCATGTCAACAACTGAAGCCTTCACAACACCCCATTGCGCCATGAATCCAATTTTTCAGGAGCTGCGTTCGATCAACTGCATGCTGGAGTTCTTGCTGCAGCACCGCGAGGAGTTCGCCAGCGAGAAGCGCGAGTTATTAGAGAACGCCGCATGCAAAGTGGATGCCGTAATGCATGGCCTCAATCAGCTGCGCGGAGCCACCCCAGCCCCTACTGAACTGGAGGAGCTACTGGCCTCGATTGAGGACCTGCACGCCAGCCTGGCTCCAATCGATGAGGAACTCGAGCATCCGCAACTGGTGCAACTGTGAGCCGGGCGCCGCTGGTCCAGCGGCATCTGCTGCTCTGTGCCACACCCAGCAACCCCAAATGCCACCAGGGCCCAATAGGAGCCCAATGCTGGGACCAGCTCAAACGCAGCTTGCGTCAAAGCGGCCTGGAGGACCCAAGACGTGATGCAGGGATCGTGCTGCGCAGCAAAGTGGATTGCCTGCGGCACTGCGAAGACGGACCGGTGATGCTGGTCTGGCCTGATGGCATCTGGTACTCAGCCATGACCCCAGAGCGGATTAAGCGGATCGTGGCTGAGCACCTGCTGCTCAATCAGCCGGTAGAGATCTGGATCAGCCACCGATCAAAGCTTGCAACCAGGCCGCAGTAAGGCGGTCCCCCCAGCAGGCCAACGGCGGATCACCCACACCGTGAAAACCGTTGTGACCGCCATTGGAGGTGATCACCACCTCGAGCAGCCGGTGGCACCCCTGCTGGGATCGGGCAACATTTACCGGCACCCAGGGATCATCCTCCGCTTGCAATAACAGGGTCGGCACCTGCAGCGATTGAAGCCGATGCAGCGGACTGGCCAGCCGGTAATAGCGCTCAACACTGCCGTAGCCCCAGCGCTGGGCCGTGATGGCCTGGTCGAAATCGCGGATGCTTGCCGCTCCGGCCAGTAGCTCCTGCTCCACAGCCGTCACTCCCCCCGGATCAGCCAGGGTCTGGGCCACAAGACGCCGCATCAGCCAGCGCTGATAGATGCGGTTCCGCGGCCGTTCGATCGACGCGGAGCAGTCCCCCAGATCAAGGGGACTGCTGGTACAAACCAAGCCATCAAGGACCGCCGCGGAACCATTGAGCTCCTGATCCAGACAGGCATTGAGAAGGATCGATCCCCCCAGTGAGATCCCCACCCCCAGCAGTGGCATTCCCCCCGCCTGGTGACGAGCCTGCTCAAAGAAAGGTGCAAGATCACTGTTGCAGGAGGCTGCATAAGTCCCTTGGGCCAGGGGACGACCCTTGCCTGCCCCCCGCAGATTCAGCCGGAGAACAGCAAAGCCGGCGGCCTGAAGGGCCAGGCCCATGCGTCGCAAACCTTCCCGATCACTGCTGCCGCCCAAGCCATGCAGGAGAGCCACCAGGGCACGGGGCTTGGCAACCCGATCATGCAAAGCAAGCAGCTGACCGCCATCGGGCAACTCAATGACCACAGGCTCGCCCTGATCCGCCGGCAACTTGGGCGGATGCAGGGTGTCGCGCAAGGTCTGCAGGTCGCCATTGAACCAGGGCCAGCGGGGCCTGAAAGGCAGTGCTTCTGGACCCGAAGTCAATGCTTCAAAAGAGGGGCAAGAGTTCTTGCTCGACACTACGGGCAGCCTGACGTGCACCCCAACGGCGCAAACGGCGCAAACGCAAGATCAGTGGATCAATGTCGCATTCGCTGTGGAGACAGCGCTCAAGCCGCCGGCGTAGCTCCGGCGGGACTGATGACGAAGAGGGAGGAGGGGGTTGGGCGCGTCGTGCCATGGCCGCAATGGCTGGATGCCTTCAGATGGCCGGAAACTAGAGACGGCGCCGGCGTCAGCCCTGCGTAGAAACACTCAATCTCTGCCCAGTCACATTTGGTTAGGTGCCCAGGCGATCGAGTCACAGTTCTGTGGGGTCCTGGGGTCTTAATGGATTAGCGGAAATAACAGGCACCCGGAGCCGCCGCGAGCACGTCACCAAGGACTCCGCTGCCGGGCAGTGGAGTTTTTTTTTGCCCTTAAGCCGGCCCAGATCAAGGTACCCTTCGGCCCATGGCGCACCCCACAACCCTGCTGCCCGCTCTGTTGGGCGGCACCCTGATCAGCCTGATCCCGGCCACCGCTTGGGCCCAGTCCCCTTTTCGCGTTGAGCCATACCGCGGAGACACCGTGGATGAGGGCGGACCTATCGACGACCTCGACAGCCTCACTGTTGATGGAAATAACAAGAGTCAAATGGACATCGGCGTGCCCCTAACCCCGCCCCCAAGCTTCCGCAAGCGACGTAGCACCGTGCCCCAACGTCGCCTGCCGCGTTCTTTGCATGTCGACACCGTTGAAGTCATCACGCGCTGACCAGGCTTGCCTCATCGGATCTCCATCGCGTGCGATTGGTAACACTCCCCTTAAGGGAAAAGTGCGACGTTTCACGAAACCCAGGTCAGGAAGCTCGTCTTTCCGACCAATCTGGTCTCAATCGGAGGTTGCCATGACCGTTGGATCGTCTCCGCACCCCAGCTTGCCGGCCACCATTCAGTGGCTTGAGGCTCGGCTGGCCTATCTCGACTCCATCGGAGATTTCGAGGCCAGCTATGCCCTTACCGCCGAACATGCCGACTGGCTCCTGGGCTGCCCTGATGCTCTGAGACAGCCCCTCATCGTCCCCCCCGCGATCGCTAGCCTTAACTCGTAGCGACTCCGCATAAGCACCATGGTGAAGACAGCCGCGACGGTCGAAAACCTCGTGGTCATCGGCTCAGGTCCTGCCGGCTATACGGCAGCGCTCTATGCCGCCCGCGCCAACCTCAATCCATTACTTATCACCGGTTTTCAGAGGGGTGGTATTCCCGGAGGTCAGCTGATGACCACCACCCATGTAGAGAACTTCCCGGGATTTCCAGACGGCATTCTTGGCCCAGACTTGATGGACAGAATGAAGTCCCAGGCGGTGCGGTGGGGCACGCGCCTAGTGGAAGCAGATGTTGAGCGACTTGACCTCTCCCAGCAGCCCTTCCAGTTGCAGGCAGACGGACGCACGATTCATACCCAAAGCGTGATCCTTGCCACTGGCGCCAGCGCCAACAGGCTCCATGTTGATGGCGAGGACACTTTCTGGAGCCATGGCATCAGCGCCTGTGCCATCTGCGACGGGGCCACTCCCCAGTTCCGCAACGAAGAGCTAGCCGTCGTAGGCGGTGGAGATTCGGCCTGCGAAGAAGCTGTATACCTGACCAAATACGGCAGCAAGGTGCACCTGATCGTGCGCCGCGACAGCCTGCGAGCCAGTCGCGCCATGGCTGATCGGGTGCTGGCCAATCCCCTGATCGAGGTGCACTGGAAGCGCCAGGTGGGCCGCTTCAACGGCAGCGACTGGCTGGAATCGATCCAGCTCCTCGATACCGATGGGAAGGCTGCAGAAGTACTGCCTGTGCGAGGGCTCTTCTATGCCATCGGCCACACCCCCAACACCAGCCTGGTAGAAGGCCAGCTACCTCTCGATGACAAGGGTTATCTGATCACTGATCCAGGCCAGCCCGCCACCGCTATTGAAGGTGTGTTCTCCGCCGGCGATGTGGCCGATCAACAGTGGCGGCAGGCAATCACGGCAGCGGCCAGCGGCTGCCAGGCCGCTTTGGCTGCGGAGCGATGGCTGACCCACCACGATCTGGCGATCACCATCGAGCGCGAGAAGGTCGAGCCAGAAGCTGCGGAGCTGCCGCAGCCCACTACCACCGCCACCGAGCAGGACTTTGATCCTGAGGCTTTATGGCAGGGGGGCAGCTACGCCTTGCGACGGCTCTATCACGAAAGCACCAAGCCACTTTTGGTGATCTACACCTCACCAAGCTGCGGACCCTGTCACGTCTTCAAGCCACAGCTCAAAAGAGTGCTCAACGAGCTTGATGGCGCCGCCCAGATGGTTGAGATCAATCTTGAGGAGGACGCTGACATCGCCTCCCAAGCCGGCGTGACCGGCACACCCACCTTGCAGCTATTCAAAGACAAGGCACTTGAACAGCAATGGCGTGGCGTTCAGCAACGCAGCGCCATCAAAGGGGCTATAGAAAAACTGATCTAATCGATCAAAACCCAGGCTTCAACGGCGGCGTGGGCCCGGACCGCCGGAGTTGCGCTCGCGATAGGTAATCCGACCACGACTGAGGTCGTAAGGACTGATCTCAACGAGAACCTTGTCTCCGGCCAACAGCTTGATACGAAACTTGGTGAGCTTGCCGGCGGCCCTGCACAGGCATTGGTGACCTGCCGGCTGCTCGAGAGTGACCAGGTAGAAGCCGTTCCCCTGCTCTTTCTCAATCACACCAGAGGTTTCGATCATGCAGAGGGCACTCGGAATTCAGCTGTGGTTGCATTTTAATCCTCCGACCTCTAAGGCCTGACTGAAACGCCCTCCACCGTGCTCCTGCACAAGCCCTATGGCGTGCTGAGCCAGTTCACCCCGGAGCCAGGCAGTCGCTGGGGCTGCCTGGCAGACCTGGTTCCAGTGCCGGGCGTTTACGCCGCCGGACGCCTTGATGCCGACAGTGAAGGACTGCTACTACTGACGTCCAATGGTCGGCTGCAGCATCGACTCACCGATCCTCGATGGGGCCACTGGCGCCGATATTGGGTCCAAGTGGAAGGAATCCCCAGCGATCTTGCACTCAAGGCGTTGCGACAAGGCATCCATCTCAAGGACGGGTTCAGCCTCCCAGCTCGCGTTCAACAGCTCCCTCCACGGCAGCGTGATGCAATTGCACCGCGGCAGCCCGCAATTCGTGAACGCCGCAACATCCCCACAACCTGGTTGGAGCTTGAACTGCAGGAGGGACGCAACCGACAAGTGCGCCGCATGACTGCAGCGATTGGCTTCCCCACCCTGCGGCTGATTCGACGCGCAATCGATCTGATGGATGGTGCCGCCCCTCTGGATCTGGAGGGGCTGAAACCAGGTTGCTGGCGGCCGATGTGGCCAGAAGAACTCCAGCGACTGAAAAAGTTAAGTCGCTAACCAAGAACGTCCTGAAGCTCGCGCACGGTCATGAGCTGACCGTAGTAGTAATTGGCCTGAGCCCGGGCAGCAGGATCCTCCAGCCCATCAATGACATCGGGCCCCACACTGGCCCAGAGGTTATTGCCGCAGGCACGATCGAGGGCTTGCGTGGCCTCCGCCTCCAGATTGGCCAGACGACGCTGAAGGTTCTTGATCTGAGCAATTCCCATAGGTCAGAACGGAAGCTTTTTCTTAGCGTCCTTATCAAGGTCAGCCTCAAGCTCACGCAGGCGCTTGAGGATGCTGCTGTAGTACTCCTCCAGATAATCCTCCAGTCCTGTGGTGTCCTTGGGATCCAAACCAAACGCGTCGTAACTGGCCGCCATCTCGGCATCGAGCCGCTGGCCGCCACCAGTCACCTCAGCAAAGGCAAGGCGCTCAGCAATGTTCACCCCCGGTTCAAAAAAGGACACCAGGCCCTGCATGGACTGCATCAATGCAGGGGGAACACGGATCACACGCGCTTCCTTACGTGCTAGTCGCTCACAGAGCTGCACCACCTCACCAGTGTTCCAAGCCTTGGGGCCAACGACCGGGAAACTGCCACA
The DNA here is from genome assembly GCA_913048995.1 of uncultured Synechococcus sp. Lineage (GTDB taxonomy): Bacteria > Cyanobacteriota > Cyanobacteriia > PCC-6307 > Cyanobiaceae > RCC307. The sequence continues at coordinate 14,363 of CAJWXK010000027.1, forward strand.
AGCTGTCTGATCACGGCTCAGGGCCGCCACCGCAAAGCGTGCGACGTCCTGAGTATTCATGTAGGCGATCGGGGTAGAAGTGCCGCTAACCCAAACCGTTTGGTTTTCGAGCACCGGGATAGCGAACTGACCAATCACGCCCTGCATGAAGGCGCAGGAGCGCAAAATCGTGAAATCAAATCCTTCGTCCTGCAGCAGCTGCTCGGTGCAGTACTTGATGTCCATCAGGGGGACCGAGCGGAAGCGCTCAGCTTCCAGCAGAGAGATGAACACCACACGGTTCAGCCCCTGAATGCGGCATTGGTTGTACAGATTGAGCTTGCCGTCCCAGTCGATCCTGTAGACGCTTTCGCTGTCGGTAGGCCGTGCCGTTGCTGCATCAATTACGGCATCTTGACCTTCAAGGGCATACGCCAGAGAGTCGCAATCCAGCAGATTGCCTCGAGTTAGCTCACAACCCCACTCCTGCAGGAAGGCTGCCTTGCGCGGAGAACGCACCATGCAGCGCACGGCATGGCCTGCATCGAGTGCCTGTTTAGCGATCTGGCGTCCGAGGGTTCCAGTTCCACCGAGTACAAGAACCTGCATCCGCGCTGATCAGAGAGGGGCGAGCTTAGGGAGTTGAAACCAGCAGCAGTCGATTTTTACTCGCCTTGAAGCTTTAACAGCAGAGCGCCTCCCAGCAAGCCAAGGGGAATCAGCACCCAGAACAAAGCAGCAGTACCGAAGATCTCCGATGCCATGGGGGGGCTCAACAAGTGAGGGGCAGCTTATCGAGCCTTTGCCCCTTCTCGCACGACTTCGTCCCAAGGAGCATTACTGCGGAACTGCCCCGGAGCAATGCCACTGGCCTGGGCGCGCCAACCCCGCTGACGCAGTCGCTGAAGCAAAGACTCCAGCGGCGGTGGGCCTCCGCCCAGCTGGCGAGCCAGATCAGCCACATCACTAGCCTCTGGCGGCAAACCGTCATCAGCACTCAGCCTTTGCAACAACCGCAGCGATGCGCTCGTCGCACTGGTCCGAGCCGTACCGGCCTCGAGAGCCTGGAGCTGCTGCAGCACCTTGACGTCCTGCAAAGGACCTCGCCAGAGCGGACCGCTGAGCACCGCCTCCTGCCCGCAACTACAACGAACCAGATCCCTGATCTTCAGTAATGCCATGCCGCGATGGCTGCCGCAGTGATGGCAGTAGGCCTGCATACCCAGCAGCTGCTCCTCCCCTACAGCGGGATGACGCAACACCTGGACAGCGCAACGGAAGGTGCGGCCTTCACTGAAGCTCAGCAGTGGTCTGATGCCACGCCCCAAGCCCCAGGCAGCCCTGGCAATCAGGCCCAGCTGCAGACGCAAGGCAAGCTCCCAGCTACAAGGTTGCGCCCGTACAGCGGCCCCAAGCCGCCGCAGGGCAGCCGTGCGGTCATGTCCAGTGAAAGAGCGCCCATCGGTGCTGGCGAGATAAAGGATTCCTCCAAAGCGCACCGCCTCTAAGGCCAGAGGCAGGAATGCAGTCGGTGCTCCGAAAGCATCCAGGTCCACCAGATCGAAGCGACGCTCCTGCAGCAAACAAGTCGCGAGCAGCTTCTCAATTGTGAGTGCGCTGCATTCCACAGCCGGAGGTTGTAACCCCAGCGCAGCCAAGTTGGCCTGCAGCAGGGGTAGCCGTTCAGGGTCCGCATCATTGGCCAAGACCTCTGTGGCCCCACCTTCTAGTCCGTAACGCAGAGCCCGGATGCCGCAGCCAGCCATTCCATCCAGGACGCCAACTCCGACACGGTCCGGGCTTTGAGCCTGGATCCAGCGCAGCAACAACACCCCGAAATCGCGCGAAGGTCGTGACTCGGGCCGGAAGAAACCAGGGCCCAGCTCAAGTCGGGCCTGACCTTCGCAATAGTGAGTCGGTTCGGTTGTCATTACCAATGGCTGGCAGCGACTGGGGCTACCAGAGTTGGTTTCAGTTTGAGACCTGGCGCTGCCACTGGCGCCAGCTGGGCCCTGCAGACGGAACAGCAGTGGTTTTGCTGCATGGTTTCGGGGCCAACAGCGGCCACTGGCGAGGCAATGCCTCAGCCTTAGCGGAAGAGGGGTACTGCGTCTACGCCATCGATCTGCTGGGATTCGGGGCCAGCGATCAGAACCTCGAATATTTAGATAACCGGCTCTGGAGCCGGCAGCTGCAGAGTTTTCTTCGCTCGGTCGTCGGACGCCCTGCACTGCTGGTGGGCAATTCCATTGGTGCACTGGTGGCCCTAACCACCGCCGTGTTCGCACCCGATTGGGTGCTGGCGGTGGTCGCTGCACCACTGCCAGATCCCACCCTGCTGCAACCAATGCCACGGCGCCGGCAGCCCTGGCGGCGGGTCTGGCATCGGCGGCTTGTGCTGATGGTCAGCCGGTTCCTACCCCTCGCCCCCCTCATTGCCCTCCTACGCCAACGCCCCTTAATCCGCCTGGGCCTGCTGAGCGCCTATGCCTGCCAGAAGCGAATCGACAGCGAGTTAATTCAGCTCATCCGCTGGCCGGCATGCCGTTCAGGGGCACCACGAGCCCTCGCGGCCATGGTGCGTGGGATGGCCCTGCGCCCGGCAGCAGCAACCGCACCCGAGCTTCTACCAAGATTGCAACAACCGCTGCTGCTGCTCTGGGGGCGTCGGGACCGGCTAGTGCCACCACTCCTGGCTCCAAGGGTGCAGGCCCTAGCACCAGCGAGCTCCTGCCAGCTCGAGTGGCTGGAAAATCTGGGGCACTGCCCCCATGACGAGGCACCCGAACTGTTCAACCGCACCCTGTTGTGCTGGTTCAGTCAGTACACCCCTGCCACGTAGGTTTGGCAGGTCCCCGGGCGTTGTGATGAAGCACACCCTGTCGGTGTTGGTGGAAGACGAATCCGGTGCATTGAGCCGGATCTCAGGGCTGTTTGCCAGGCGTGGCTTCAACATTGAAAGCCTGGCGGTGGGTCCCACCGAACAGGGCGGCGTGTCGCGGCTCACGATGGTGGTGGCCGGCGATGACGGCGCTCTCGAACAGATGAGCAAACAGCTTCAAAAGCTGGTCAATGTGCTCGAAGTGATTGATCTGAGCGCCCTGCCCTCGGTGGAGCGTGAGCTGATGCTGGTCAAGGTAAAGGCTGATGCCACTAGCCGCGGCGAGATCTTTGATCTGGTGAAGGTGTTCCGGGCCAAGGTCGTTGATGTGGGCGATTCAGCTTTGATCCTTGAAGTGGTCGGAGACCCAGGAAAGCTCGTGGCGCTCGAACAGCTGTTAGAGCCCTTCGGCATCCTTGAAATCGCCCGTACGGGCAAAGTGGCGCTGCAGCGGGCCTCAGGAGTGAACACCGAAGCCCTCAAGCTGCGGCGATCTGAGACCTATGTCCCAGCCTGATCCCTGATCAGGGCTGAAGTACTTCCGCTTTAGTCAGCTTGTCGCCCTGGCGGATCTGATCAACGACATCCATGCCTTCAACCACTCGACCAAAGACGGCATAACGGCCGTCGAGTTCAGGCAGGTCGCTGAGTGCGATGTAGAACTGAGCGCTGGCGGAATTGGGATCCTGGGCCCTGGCCATGGCCACCGCGCCTCGGCGATGGGGAAGCTCCAGCTTCTCGCTGAGTCGAGCTCCACTAAGGGGAGCTCCATAATTGGGTTCTGGGTCCCCTTTGAGCTTCACCTCTAGAGGTATAAAACGCGGCGCATTGCTATCGGGATCGATGAAATTGCCAGAGCCGTACTGTCCAGGAGGAACCTTGGGGTCACTGCTGCGCGGATCACCGCCCTGAACAACAAACGGACTGGGCTCACGCACGACCCGATGGAAAACGGTGTTGTCGTAAGCCCCGCGCTGTGTGAGATCTAAAAAGTTACCCGCGCTCAATGGAGCATTGGGCCCATTGAGCTCAATCACCACTCGCCCTCGCTCAGTCGTTAGGGCCACTTTTGCGTTGCCATTAAGGCAAGCAACACTGCTGCTGCCACAGCCCATAGGCATAGCTGAAGGGGATGTGGTGCAGGCCTGAAGGGTCAGCAGCAACCCCAGCAGCAGGGGCACAAAAGAGAGAGGGAAGCGTCGTGACATGGATTAAACCCCCTCGAGAGGGACTCCCAAGTAGCGAGCCAGTTCAGCACCACTCTGCTCAAGTTCAGCAAGAGCCATCGGCTCCCCCACACGAGTGAGAGGTAAATCGCGGCGACCGCGCAAACGAAGGGCTAAGCGACGGCGTGGATTAAGACCATCGCGCACCTCCACCTTCACCGCTTGCACATCACTGCAAGGCAGTGTGAAAGTGATGAGCTGGCGAAAGCCGCGACGCTCGATCGTGATCGTGTCGGCGGAGCGATCAAAACGATTGCGACCTGCCCCGACATCGATGGCGATAACGATCCAGAGGTAACTGGAAAGCAAGATGGCTCCGAGGCCATAAGCCCCCATGACTAGACCCTGAGGCACCCAGAGCAGATCAGCGGGGTGCCCAACTGGCAACAGGTCGGTGCCCAGATAACTGGACGCACTGGTGAGCAGAAAACCGACGCCGCCGATAGAGACCAAAATGGCGACAACCAGATTCGAGACACGGCGTGAGCCGATCACTGGCTGATCAATGGGAGCGTCCATAGGGAGCGCAACGGACCAAAGGGCATCCTGCCGGACGGTACGCAGAGGATGACGAATAAATACCTAAGAGGACATGAAATTGCAGCAGATCCCTTTCTGGACAAAGCGTTTCAGGCCGTGAGGAATTCCCACAAGGGTTCGGGAAACATTGTTACCATCGCCCGGTAACCGACCTCACACCGAGGTTTTCTCCGCACAACATCGATGACGATTGCTGTAGGGCGGGCGCCGGCAGGCCGGGGATGGTTCGACGTCCTCGATGACTGGCTGAAGCGCGACCGTTTCGTTTTTGTGGGCTGGTCTGGCCTTCTCCTCTTCCCTTGCGCCTATCTGGCCCTGGGTGGATGGCTCACCGGCACCACCTTTGTCACCTCCTGGTACACCCACGGGATTGCCAGCAGCTACCTGGAAGGCTGCAACTTCCTCACCGCCGCCGTCTCCACCCCGGCGGATTCCATGGGCCACAGCCTGCTGCTGCTCTGGGGTCCAGAAGCTCAGGGTGATTTCGTGCGCTGGTGCCAGCTCGGCGGCCTCTGGGCTTTCGTTGCCCTGCACGGTGCCTTCAGCCTGATCGGCTTCATGCTGCGCCAGTTCGAGATCGCTCGTCTGGTCGGCATCCGTCCCTACAACGCCATCGCCTTCTCCGGTCCGATCGCGGTGTTCGTCAGCGTCTTCC
>CAJWXK010000028.1 GCA_913048995.1 uncultured Synechococcus sp.
CAGGGGCGCGTTCCCCTAGACAGCTTCGGCTGGGGCTGGGGCTGGCGCCGCGGGGGCGGCCCATGGGACGCGCTCATGCATCGAGCAGCCCGTGATGAAGCGCTCACCCTCAACACCGAAGCTGCGCAGGATTTGGCCACCGCCTCACTGCAGCAACCCCAAGGCCAACCCCTTCAGCGCAGCAGCACAGCCGATGCCGATCTGCTGGTTAGCTGCAATAGCGGCGGCGGTTGCCGCTGGCACCCGCCCCAGCTCTGGATCGGCCTGGGGTGCGAGCGGGGCAGCAGCCTGCCGTTGTTGCAGCAGGCGGTGGAGCGCAGCCTCAGCGCATCGCAGCTGGCGCCAGAAGCGGTCGCTGGGCTGGCCAGCCTCGAGCTCAAAGGCGATGAGCCAGCCCTGCTGGCCCTGGCTGCAGAACGGCAGTGGCCGCTCAAGTTGTTCAGCGCGGAGCAGCTCAAAATGCAGCCTGTGCCCACGCCTTCTGAGGTGGTGGCAGCGGAGGTGGGGTGCCCCAGCGTTGCTGAAGCAGCAGCGCTCGTGGCAGCAGGCCATGGCGCTGTGCTCCGCCAGGCCAAAACCATCCATAAAAAGGATGGCCACGGGGCCGTCACCGTGGCCATTGCAGAAGCCGCCGTGCCGTGGGCACCTCAGCGCGGCAGCTTGGAACTCATCGGCGCTGGCCCAGGCGCGTTGGATCAACTCACCCCCGCAGCCCGCAGCGCCCTGGCCAATGCTCAGGTCTGGGTCGGCTACAGCCTGTACCTGGATCTGCTGGAACCGCTGCGCCGCTGTGATCAACAGCGCATGGACGGCCAGCTGACACGCGAGCGGGAACGCTGCCAGCAAGCCTTGGATCTGGCCCGGCAGGGCATCAAAGTCGCCCTGATCTCCAGCGGCGAAAGCGGCATGTACGGGATGGCTGGCCTGGCGCTGGAGCGTTGGCTGGAGCTACCGGCCCAGGAGCAGCCCCTGTTTGAGGTGCATCCGGGCATCTCTGCGTTTCAGATGGCTGCAGCCCGGCTTGGCGCACCACTGATGCATGACCTCTGCACCATCAGCCTCAGCGACCGGCTCACCCCTTGGGACGTGATTGAACAACGGGTCAAGGCGGCAGCCGCAGGCGATTTCGTCGTGGCGCTCTACAACCCGCGCTCCCGTGATCGCCACTGGCAGCTGGGGCGAGCCGTGGAACTGCTCCTGCAGCAGCGGCCTGACTCCACCCCAGCTGCGATCTGCCGGCAGCTCAGCCGCCCTGATGAAGCCCTGCAGATCCACCGTCTTGGCGAGCTTCCTCTCGATCAGGTCGACATGTTTTCGCTGGTGTTGATCGGCAACAGCACCACCCGCCTGCATCAAGGGCGGATGGTGACCCCCCGCGGTTACCCGGGAGCAGCACTCAATTGATCGACGTTGAAGTCGGGATGACAGGATTCGAACCTGCGGCCCCTTCGTCCCGAACGAAGTGCGCTACCAAGCTGCGCTACATCCCGATAATCCAATCGTAGGAGACCAACTTGCAGAAGCCAGACTGGCTGCGTGTCAAAGCCCCACAGCGCGAGCGGATCGGCGCAGTGGCTGATCTTCTGCTGGATCTCAAGCTCAATACAGTCTGCCAAGAGGCCAGCTGCCCCAACATCGGTGAGTGCTTCGCCGGCGGGACTGCCACATTTCTGATCATGGGTCCGGGGTGCACCAGGGCCTGCCCCTACTGCGATATCGACTTTGACAAAAGCATTCGGGAGCTTGACCCCACCGAGCCTGAACGGCTGGGAGAGGCCACCCTGCGGTTGGGGCTGCGCCATGTGGTGATCACCTCGGTGAACCGCGATGACCTTCCCGACGGCGGTGCCAGCCAATTCGTGGCCTGCATCGAGCAGATCCGCCGGCTCTCGCCGGGCACCACCATCGAACTGCTGATCCCAGATTTCTGCGGCGACCTTAATGCCCTCGCGGCTGTGATGGAGGGCGGTCCGGATGTGCTGAACCACAACATCGAGACCGTTCCGCGCCTGTACAAAAGGGCACGACCCCAGGCGATCTATGAGCGCTCGCTCAAGCTGCTGCAACAGGTGCGCCAAGGCTGGCCAAGCTGTTACAGCAAATCCGGGCTGATGGTTGGCCTAGGCGAAAGCGACACGGAAGTGCTGGAGGTGCTGCAAGACCTTCGACGCCATGACGTCGACATTGTCACCATTGGCCAGTACCTCTCACCAGGGCCAAAGCACCTTGCGGTCGACCGCTTTGTCAGCCCAGAACAGTTCGACAGCTATCGACGCATCGGGGAAGAGGAATTGGGCTTTCTGCAGGTGGTCAGCACCCCGCTGACCCGAAGCAGTTACCACGCTGGTGAGGTGCAACGGCTAATGCAGCAATACCCGCGCTGATCACATCGCAGCGGCAGGGTCCTAGGGTCACGCGCCAATCGTGTAATCAAAATGGCCCCGGCCCCGGCGGCATCCAACAGGTTTACCGGAGTGCTCAACCGAATCAGCACCAAAAACCTTCGTGGTGACCTCTTTGGTGGAGTGACCGCCGCCGTGATCGCCTTGCCGATGGCCCTGGCCTTCGGGGTCGCCAGCGGAGCCGGGGCTACGGCCGGTCTTTGGGGTGCCGTGTTGGTGGGCCTCTTCGCGGCTCTGTTCGGCGGCACGCCCACGTTGATCTCCGAGCCCACCGGTCCGATGACCGTGGTGATGACGGCGGTCATTGCGAGCCTGACCGCCAGCAACCCAGAGAACGGCCTTGCGATGGCCTTCACGGTTGTGATGCTCGCCGGTGTGTTCCAGATCGCCTTCGGTGTATTGCGGCTGGGTCGGTATGTGACCCAGATGCCCTACACGGTGATCTCGGGTTTTATGACGGGAATTGGCCTGATCCTGATCATCCTTCAGCTAGGGCCTTTCCTTGGACAGGCCAGTCCGAAAGGGGGCGTGATCGGCACGCTGCAGGCACTGCCCCAGCTGCTGAGCCAGGCGCGTCCTCTTGAGGTGTCTCTGGCTTTGATGACGCTAGCCATCCTCTGGTTCACTCCCAAACAGCTCACAAAGATTGCGCCACCTCAGCTAATCGCTCTGGTGCTGGGCACCTTGGTCTCTCTTCCCCTACTCGGCGGAGTTGAAGCCGAGGACGTGCGCCGCATTGGCGAGATCGCTTCCGGCTTTCCGCAACTGCAACTACCGATTTTCAGCGCTAGCGATCTCAGGCTGATGGTGGTGGATGCCGCCGTGCTGGGAATGCTGGGCTGCATCGATGCTCTGCTGACCTCAGTGGTGGCCGACAGCCTCACCCGCACCGAACACAACTCCAATAAGGAGCTAATCGGCCAAGGCCTTGGAAACGTCGTAAGCGGTCTGTTTGGAGGTCTGCCCGGAGCCGGCGCCACGATGGGCACAGTGGTCAACATCCAGAGCGGAGGCCGTAGTGCTCTCTCTGGCATCAGCCGTGCTGTGATCCTGATGCTGGTGATCCTGGTGGGAGCCCAGTTGGCTGCCGAAATCCCCCAGGCGGTGCTTGCTGGAATCGCGCTCAAGGTGGGCGTCGACATCGTCGACTGGGACTTCATCCAGCGAGCCCATCGCATCTCGCGCAATGGAGCACTGATCATGTATCTGGTCATCGGTCTCACCGTGCTGGTGGACCTGATCACCGCCGTCTTCGTCGGCGTCTTCATCGCCAATATCCTCACGATCGACAAGATGAGCGCACTGCAGAGCCAGGCGATCAAATCAGTCAGCACCGGCGGAGACGATGACCTCGACATACCAACCGATGAGCGCAAACTCCTCGATCAAGGCAATGGCCAGGTGCTGCTGTTTCAGCTCACCGGCGCAATGATTTTTGGAGTAGCCAAGGCGATCAGCCGCGAGCACAACGCCATCAGCGACTGCAAAGCCGTGGTATTCGATCTCTCAGAGGTCTCCCATCTCGGTGTCACTGCCGCGCTCGCTGTAGAAAACGCGGTTGAAGAAGCCATCGAAGTCGGCCGTCAGGTGTTTGTGGTGGGTGCCAGTGGCACCACTCGACGACGCCTAGAAAAACTGGGGCTCTTCAACAAGCTGCCCGCTGAACGCACGGAGATTGACCGCCGTGAAGCGCTGCGAACAGCCGTAATGGGCATTGCTTGATCAGATGAACCAAGCGCGGTTAAGCTCATTATTTCAATGATATTTGCAGCCGCTTGGCAACATCTAAAAAGCAAGTTACTCAGATTATTGGCATCCAACTTTCCATTCACAAGCTTGGCTTGAGAGCTTAAGCAGCACATCCACGCGGCTGCTGCCGGACAAATGAATCAACTGACTTTTGGCATTCAGTGCGGCCAAGTCATTCAGCTGAAGGTTGAGGACTGGAGTCGCTCCAGCCGAATCAGCTCAGCTGGATTGAGGGTCACCAATACAAATTATCTAGCCCATTTGTCATCCAATCAGTGGTGAATCTCTAAATCGACAAAGACCTCCCCAACAACTTTGAGCTTGGACATCAACTTCAAAAGCCATCATTGAACTGTGCTTAGTCAAGCGAAGCAGCCCAGGACCCTGTGCTGCAGCAGCTCCTGTTCAAGCTTGTCTCGCAAAGCTTCGATCTCAACGGCCATGTGACCCTTGCCCAACATCGGCTCAATCAGATCGACTTAAACATGCAGTCTCCCTCCAGCAAACCCATGGGGCCGCTGCGAGAGGCGAGAGAAGTGCAGCGGCAAACAGCAAAGCCAGGGGGAGTCAAAAGGGCGCAAAGCCCTAGGAAGAAAGGGGAAAATTAGTCAGTTCACGATGACGTTCAAGCGCTATTGATGAACTGATGGCCCTAAGCCGCCACCGCCTCCTTCTCAGCAAGACCGACATTGGACCGTTCGCTGGGAGGGACCAGCAGCTTGAAGCGCCCCTTCCAGCTGTTCCAGTCGGCCAGGATCGCGGAGGCTTTGCTACTACCGGTCTCAGCCACATGGCGCTCCAGCAGAGGCTTAAGCAGGGCCTCTTGCTCTGGTGTGCTGAGGGAGCAGATCGCCACAATCTCGAGGTTGACCCGCGGTGACAGACGATCATCCTCATCGAGCAAGAAGGCCACACCGCCAGTCATGCCAGCGGCCACGTTGCGACCGGTGCTGCCCAACACCACCACAACACCACCGGTCATGTACTCACAGCAGTGATCACCGGCCCCTTCCACAACGGCATGGGCACCGCTGTTGCGCACCCCAAAGCGCTCGCCGGCGCGGCCGTAGGCAAACAGCTCACCACCAGTAGCGCCATAAAGGCAGGTGTTACCCAAGATCACCTGGCTACCAGGTTCTTGAACACCAACAGGGGGAACCACGCTGAGGCGACCACCGCAGAGACCTTTACCGACATAGTCATTGGCCTCACCGATCAAGCGCACATTCATACCCTGCACGTTGAAGGCTCCGAAGCTCTGGCCAGCCGCACCTTTAAAGGTCAGATCCAGCTGTCCCCGAAAACCAGTGTTGCCATGGCGCTGGGCGATCTCACCAGCCAGGCGGGCACAGACGCTGCGGTCGGTATTAACAATCGACACCATGCGCTCCAAGCGCCCATGGCTCTCGATTGCCGCCATCAACTCAGAATCGTCGAGCAACTGATCTTCAAGGATCGCGCCATTGCCATGGGCCTCATCAGCGTGATGGAGCCACGAACGATCTTCCACCCCCTGGATCGGAGCCAACAGACATGAAAGATCGAGTGCTTGGGTCTTAGCCAGGTTCACATCACGGGCCTTGAGCAGTTCAGTGCGGCCGATGAGCTCGTGCATGCTGGCGACGCCAAGCACGCTCAGCAGCTGGCGAACTTCCTCAGCCACATAGAGGAAGAAGCTGACCACCTGCTCGGGCAGGCCGGGGAAGCGCTTACGCAGATTCTCCTTCTGCGTGGCCACCCCCACAGGGCAGTTATTGGTGTGGCAAACGCGCGCCATGATGCAGCCCTCGGCAATCATCGCCACTGAGCCAAAGCCATACTCCTCAGCGCCCAGCAGAGCAGCGATGACTACATCCCAGCCGGTCTTGAGGCCACCGTCGGCCCGCAGCAGCACTCGATCACGCAGACCGTTCTCAACCAGCGAACGATGCACCTCGGTCAGTCCCATCTCCCAAGGGCCTCCGGCGTGCTTGATCGAACTCAGCGGGGAAGCACCAGTACCGCCGTCATGGCCGGAAATTTGAATGACATCGGCGTTGGCCTTGGCCACACCAGCAGCGATAGTGCCAATCCCGATCTCAGCCACGAGCTTGACGCTGACACGGGCAGCGGGGTGCACCTGATGCAGGTCATGGATGAGCTGAGCCAGATCCTCGATGGAATAGATGTCATGGTGCGGCGGCGGAGAGATCAACGCCACGCCAGGCTTGCTGTTGCGCAGCCAGGCGATGTAGGGATCCACTTTGGGTCCAGGCAACTGCCCACCTTCACCGGGCTTGGCCCCCTGAGCCACCTTGATCTCGAGTTGCTTACCACTGCGCAGGTACTCAGGAGTGACGCCAAAACGACCGGAGGCGATCTGCTTGATCGCCGAGCAGGCAGTGTCGCCGTTGCGAAGACCGCCGATGCTGGGCAGCACCTGTGATCGACCCTCAGCATTGACGTCGTTGAGCACCTTGAATCGGGCTGGGTCCTCGCCACCTTCCCCGCTGTTGCTCTTACCACCAATGCGATTCATCGCAACTGCAAGCACCTCGTGAGCCTCTCGAGAAAGGGCACCCAGGCTCATTCCCCCGGTACAAAAGCGTGAGCAGATGCTCTCGACACTCTCCACCTGATCGATCGGCAGCGGCCCGGGAGCTGGCTGAAGCTCCAACAGATCCCGCAGCGTGGTGACCGGGCGATTCTCTAGAAGTGTTTTATAGGTGCTGAAGTGGTCGTAGCCAGGGCCCGCCTTGACCGCAGCATGCAGCGCTTTAGCCATCTCCGGGCTGTTGAGGTGGTACTCACCACCGGAGCGGTACTGCACAAAGCCCATGAATTCGAGCTTGCTGCGGTTGAGCTCAGGGAAGGCCTTGGCATGCAGGCTGAGGGTCTCACTGGCCAAATCAGTGATCGAGAGGCCGGCCACCCTGCTAGTGGTGCCGCAGAAGGCCAGATCAATCAAATCGGCGCCGATACCGATGGCCTCGAAGATCTGGGCGCCGTGGTAGCTGGCCAGCAGTGAAATACCGATCTTGGAGAGGATCTTGCGCAGCCCGTTCTCCAGGGCATTGCGCACATTGGCCTGCACGGCTTCCGCATTGAGGGCAGGCAGCTTGCCCAACTCAATCGCCTTGCGAACCTTGGGCTGATCCAGCCAATGACGGCTGGTCTCCCAGGTCAGCCAGGGGCACACCGCACTGGCCCCGAAGCCGATGAGGCAGGCCAAATGATGGGTGCTCCAGCACTGAGCGGTATCCACCACCAGTGATGTCTTGAGGCGAAGCCCCAGGCGCAGCAGATGATGGTGCACCGCACCCACCGCCAACAGCGCAGGAATGGTTGTGTGACTCGCCGTGACGCCGCGATCGGAAAGCACCAGAACCGTCTTGCCCTCGCGCACTGCTGCTTCCGCTAGCTGCTGCAAGCGACTAACGGCCTGGGCGAGTCCGCCGGGACCATCGGCAACTGGCACCAGGGTGGAAAGGGTGAGGGTGGGCAAACCCTGATCAGCCGCAACGGCCAGTTCCGCTTCATTGAGGATCGGACTGGTGAGATGCAGCATTGCAGCTGCTTCGGGTGCGGGCTTAAGGGATGAACCGCGGCGGCCCAGATGCATCTCCAGGCTCATCACAAGCTTTTCGCGCAGCGGGTCTATGGGGGGATTGGTGACCTGGGCGAAGCGCTGCTTGAAGTAGTCGTAAAGCAGGTGCGGCTTATCCGAAAGCACTGCCAGAGGAATGTCATCCCCCATGCAGTACGTGGGCTCCTTGCCCGCAGCGGCCATGTCCTCAATAACCAGATCAAAGTCCTCGGCGGTAAAGCCAAAGGCGGTTTGCTGCTGAAGCAACTCCAGATCACCCAGCTGCTTGGTTGTGGTCCATGGCTGTGCGTCAAGACTCCGGCGGTGCTGATGCAGCCATTCGCCATAGGGGTGTCGCGCTGCCACCTCGGCTTTGACATCCCAATTGCGCAGGAGACGACCGCTCTCCAAGTCCACCGCAAGCATCTGACCAGGGCCAAGGCGGCCCTTCTCGATGATGCGGCTTTCCTCGAGCTGCACCACACCAGTCTCTGAGCCCATCACCACAAAGCCGTCACTGGTGATGCAGTAGCGGGCAGGACGCAAGCCGTTGCGATCCAGGGTGGCGCCAACGCTGCGTCCATCGGAGAACACCAGCAGAGCAGGGCCGTCCCAGGGCTCCTGGGTACAAGCCGAATACTCATAAAAGGCCTGCACTTGAGGCTTGTCCGCCAGCTCGGGCTGGTTTCGGAAGGCCTCCGGCACGAGAGTCAGCAGGCTCTCGGTGATGGGCCGGCCGCTGCGCACCAGCAGCTCAAGAGTGGCATCGAGGTTGGCCGAATCACTAAAAGCCGGGTTAACCACTGGCTTGAGATCAGCGGCATCCTCGCCCCAGACCGCATCGAGATTGCCCTCAGACGCCCTGGCCCAGTTGAGATTGCCAAGCAGAGTGTTGATCTCTCCGTTATGGCCCAGCAAACGCATGGGCTGAGCAAGAGGCCAGCGAGGCAGGGTGTTGGTGCTGAATCGGCGGTGATACACCGCAAAGCTCACAGCAAAACGCTCATCACGGAGGTCGGCGTAGAAAGCCGACAGAACTTCCGAGCGCACCATGCCCTTGTAAACGACAGTGCGGCTGCTGAAGGAGGCGAAATAAAGATCTGTTGCTGCTGCACCAAAGCTTTCTCTTGCCCTCTCGCCGCAGCGACGCCGCAGCCTGAACAGCAGTGCTTCGAGGTCATCGCCCTCCACATCGGCACCCAGCAGCCACTGCTCGATCAAAGGAGCCGTGCCGCGGGCAAGGGGACCAAGGACTTCAGGCGCTACTGGCACGGTGCGCCAGCCCAGAGAGCGCAAACCCAGCCGGGTGGCTTCCTCGTCACAGAACTGACGGGCCTGGGCAGCACGCGCAGCGTCATCAGGTAGGAAAACCATGGCCAGACCACGGGACTGACCGGCACTGGCAGCAGCAGCCGGCCACACTGCCTCCAGGTAGCTCCAGGGGATACCGCTGAGGACCCCAGCGCCATCTCCAGAATCCCCATCACCACCGCAACCACCGCGGTGCTCCATACAGCCAAGACCTCTCAAAGCCTGCTGCAACAACCAGTGGGATTGCTGCCCCTGCAGCTGTGCAAGGAATCCCACACCGCAAGCGTCCTTCTCACCGGCAACAGCGGCCGGAGCCGGGCTGTCGCAATGGGGCCAGACAGCGTTGGGGTGCAAGGACATCGGGGTAGAACTCACTGCTGGGCCAGGCCGATCCCCTGCAAGAAGGAATGTCTCCGGCCACGCCAAAGGTCGATCCTAAAAGTTCGCATCCTGGCTAAGTTGCCTCCGATTCTGGGTGTGCGGCGTGCTGCCCTTCAGTCCTCCCCCTGCTCCACCACCGCTAGTTCGACTGGTGGAAGCGCCATCAGCTGAAGGTCTCGAGTTGACTCTTAATGGTGAGCGCATTCAGTCAGCCTGGCGCTGGGTGCAGGGCGAGCCAGGGCGTCTATGGCTGGGGCTCGATCTGCTCGAAAGCGAGCTCGGAGCTGAGCGCAGCATCACTGAGGACGGCATCAGCATGCTGCGCTGGTTCGGTGCTGAGCAGGTGATCGAGCAGGCCAACCAGGTCAGCATCGAGGACGAAATCGCGATCGAGGTCAGCGAGCTACTGCGTGAGAACGGCGTTCAAATGGGTCTTGTGCCCTCAGCCATGGGTTCAGAGCCAACACTGTCTCTGCAGCTTCCAGCTCCTCGCTTCCTGCGGCTGCGGGAATCAGCCGAGCGACTCGTGCTGGACCTCAGCGGTCCTGCTCTGCTGCCACGAAACGACCAACAACTCGAACTGCTGCTGAACAATCCTGCAGCTGCAGCGATGGCACTCAGGCAGCGTGGTGTCAGTACCGGGTTGGGCAGCGGTAGCTTGCTGCTCTCACTCGATGGCTGGCGCAGCAGCAGCCTCGGTGGGCCGAACCGCCTAGTACTGGACCGCAGCAACTCCGACCTCACCCCCCTCGCTCTCAAGACGAGACCGCTGTTCCAGGCTGATAGCAGGGGTCTGGTTATGGAGCAGCGAACGCTGAAGCTGGGGGCACGCCGCTACCGGATCAGCTTTGTGCGCTTCAATCCTGAAGCAGGCCGGATGGCTCTCGTACCTCTGAGCCGTCGCAACATGGTTGGACTGGGATCACTCCTTGGGCTGGCTCGCTCCCAGGGAGCCCTGGCAGCACTCAACGGAGGTTTTTTCAACCGCATTCAGGCGCTGCCGCTTGGTGGCTTGCGCGATGGTGGCGACTGGCTTTCAGGACCGATCCTGGATCGTGGTGCTATCGCCTGGGATCGCGGTGAGCTGCCTCAGTTCAGCCGAATCAGATTGCAAGAGTGGCTGAGCAACGGGCGTGGTCAGAACACCGAGATCAGCGCCCTCAACAGCGGCTGGGTCAAAAAAGGACTGGCGCAATACAACAGTCTTTGGGGCCCGCGCTACAAGGCGATTACCGGAACCGAGCGCGGCGCTCTGATCATTGGCACTGAAGTCACGGCACTTCTATCTCCAGAACGCCTGAAACGGGGTGTCAACCTGCAACGTGGCCAGACCCTTGTCGTCGCGCGAGGCACCGCCAAACTGCCTCTTGAGGTGGGTGATCAAGTCAGCCTGCAGCGAAAGCTCACCCCGTCCCACTTCAACGACAAGCCCTTCTTGATCCAAGGAGGGCCGTTATTACTCAACCGCGGCCAAGTGGTGCTTGACGGCAAGGCCGAGCGCTTCAGCAAACCATTCATGCGTCAGCGAGCCCCCCGCAGCGTGGTGGCTAGCGACGGGGAACAAATTTGGCTGCTAGCGGTCGAGGGCAGTGGCAACAAAGGGCCCACCCTGCGTCAAACAGCAATATTGATGAAGCGACTGGGCATCAGAGAAGCCCTCAATCTTGATGGCGGCAGCTCCACCCGACTGATGGTGGGAGGCCGCAGCGGCACCCGAGGCCGTGGCATCGGCGCCGCCATTCACAATGGCCTAGGCATTGTTGTCAACCCGGCCCACTAATTCAGTTCCATGGAGCCCACCCCCGGTCTGCAGATCACCCCCGGTGCCGCAGCGGAGCTTTGCCGCCTCTCAATCCGTTGCGGTGAGCCCGGCCTGGCCCATCTCAACCTTGTCGAAGGCACCTGCGAAGACTGGGCTCTGCAAATCCGTGCCGGTACAGGGGCAGGAGTTCCCCTGGCGCGAGCGGATGGCATCACACTGCATGGGCAGTCTCAACAGGCAGGCCTGTTGCGAGGAATGCAACTCGATTACCGCGGCGATCTCAGCGGTGGGGGCTTCATGCTGCGGGGTGGCGAGGATGTTCGTAGCTGCGCCTGCGGCACTGCTTTTAGCCGCTTAATCACTGAGTGACCTGTTCTCCAGTATTGTGGTCGATTGTCGAATCCGGTCGGCCCGACGGCCTACCTCCGGTCCTAGATGCCCACCATCCAGCAACTGATCCGCTCCGAGCGGCAGAGCACCTTCCGCAAGACCAAATCCCCAGCGCTGCGGGCCTGCCCTGAGCGCCGGGGGGTCTGCACGAGGGTCTACACCTCCACCCCGAAGAAGCCCAACTCTGCTCTGCGCAAGGTTGCCCGTGTACGTCTGACCTCGGGATTCGAGGTGACGGCCTACATCCCAGGGATCGGCCACAACCTGCAAGAGCACTCCGTGGTGCTGATTCGCGGGGGCAGGGTCAAGGATCTGCCCGGTGTGCGCTATCACATCATCCGCGGAACCCTTGACACAGCCGGCGTCAAGGATCGTCGTCAGAGCCGCTCCAAGTACGGCGCTAAGTCGCCGAAGGAATGATCTCAACGTCTATCCCTCATCCCACTACCCGCTAATCCCCACCCTCCATGTCACGCCGCAACGCTGCCGAGAAGCGCCCGATCCTGCCGGATCCCCAATTCAACAGCCGCCTAGCCTCAATGATCGTGGCGCGGCTGATGAAGCACGGCAAAAAATCGACGGCGCAGCGGATTCTCTCGGATGCATTCGGCCTGATCAATGAACGCACCGGGGCTGATCCTGTTGAGCTGTTCGAGACCGCCGTGCGCAACGCCACTCCTCTAGTAGAAGTGCGTGCTCGTCGCGTCGGTGGTGCTACTTATCAGGTGCCCATGGAAGTGCGCCAAGAACGTGGCACCGCGATGGCCCTTCGCTGGCTAGTGAATTTCTCCCGAGCCCGTAATGGCCGCAGCATGGCCCACAAGCTCGCTAGTGAACTGATGGACGCTGCCAACGAAGCAGGCAGTGCTGTCCGCAAGCGGGAAGAAACCCACAAGATGGCTGAAGCCAACAAGGCTTTCGCCCACTATCGCTACTGATTTACATCCTCCACCTAATTGGGCCGACGGCTGCTGAGGATCAGCCTGTAGAGTTGCGCCCGCTTTTTCAGCACCATCCCAGGAGCATCCCGTGGCTCGCGAATTCCCACTAGAACGCGTCAGGAATATTGGCATTGCCGCGCACATTGATGCTGGCAAAACCACAACTACCGAACGGATTCTCTTTTACTCGGGTGTGGTCCACAAAATCGGAGAGGTGCACGATGGCGCCGCCGTAACTGACTGGATGGCACAGGAACGGGAGCGTGGAATCACAATCACGGCTGCGGCAATCTCCACCAGTTGGAATGATCACCGCATCAATATCATTGACACTCCTGGACACGTCGACTTCACCATTGAAGTTGAACGCTCCATGCGTGTCCTCGATGGTGTTATCGCAGTTTTCTGCGCTGTTGGCGGTGTTCAGCCCCAGTCAGAAACTGTTTGGCGCCAGGCTGATCGCTATTCCGTGCCTCGGATGGTGTTCGTCAACAAGATGGATCGCACTGGAGCAGACTTCCTCAAAGTTTATGGACAAATCACTGATCGCCTGAAAGCAAAAGCTGCCCCAATTCAGCTTCCGATCGGTGCTGAAGGAGAGCTGAGCGGCATTATCGACCTGGTCGCCAATAAAGCTTATATCTACAAGAATGATCTTGGAACTGATATCGAAGAAACAGATATCCCTGCAGACATGACTGAGCTTGCCGCTGAATGGCGTAACAAGCTCATGGAAAGCGTTGCAGAAAACGACGAAGCTCTGATTGAGAAGTTTCTCGATACCGGCGAACTCTCCGACGAAGAACTCAAGAATGGCATTCGCGAGGGTGTGCTGAAGCACGGCCTCGTTCCAATGATTTGCGGCTCTGCTTTCAAAAATAAAGGGGTCCAACTTTTATTGGACGCTGTTGTCGACTACTTACCTGCCCCGGTTGAAGTTCCCCCCATTCAGGGTGTCCTGCCGGACGGCACAGAAGCAGTCCGACCCTCTGATGACAATGCCCCCTTCAGCGCTTTGGCATTCAAAGTGATGGCTGATCCCTACGGGAAGCTCACTTTTGTGCGCATGTACTCCGGGATCCTGTCCAAGGGCAGCTACGTGCTCAACGCCACTAAAGACGTCAAAGAGCGCATCTCACGTTTGGTGGTGCTGAAGGCGGACGACCGTGAAGAGGTTGACCAGCTTCGTGCCGGTGACCTTGGTGCTGTGCTGGGACTTAAAAACACAACGACCGGCGACACCCTTTGCGATCCCGACAATCCGATCGTCCTTGAGACCCTGTTCATCCCTGAGCCAGTGATCTCTGTGGCCGTTGAGCCCAAGACCAAAGGGGACATGGAGAAACTCTCCAAAGCTTTGACGTCACTGTCAGAAGAAGACCCGACTTTCCGCGTCTCAACCGACGAGGAGACAGGTCAGACCGTGATCGCTGGCATGGGCGAACTTCACCTCGAGATCCTGGTGGATCGCATGCTGCGGGAATTCAAAGTGGAGGCCAATATCGGCGCACCTCAGGTTTCCTACCGCGAAACAATCCGTGCTTCCGCTAAAGGCGAAGGCAAGTTCGCCCGTCAGACCGGTGGCAAGGGTCAGTACGGCCACGTGGTGATCGAAATGGAACCCGGCGAACCAGGTTCTGGCTTTGAATTCATCAACAAAATCGTTGGTGGTGTCGTCCCTAAGGAGTTCATCAAGCCCGCAGAAATGGGTATGAAAGAGACCTGCGAATCCGGCGTGATTGCAGGTTTCCCTCTCATTGATGTGCGTTGCACGATGGTCGATGGTTCTTACCACGACGTCGACTCTTCGGAGATGGCATTCAAGATTGCCGGCTCAATGGCTTTCAAAGATGGCGTCAAGAAGTGCAATCCTGTACTTCTTGAACCGATGATGAAAGTCGAAGTCGAGGTTCCTGAGGATTTCCTCGGGTCCATCATCGGCGATCTCTCCTCCCGGAGGGGCCAAGTCGAAGGTCAGTCCATCGATGACGGCACCTCCAAGGTCTCGGCAAAGGTGCCTTTGGCTGAGATGTTCGGCTACGCCACCCAGCTCCGCTCGATGACCCAGGGGAGGGGTATATTTTCAATGGAATTCAGCCATTACGAGGAGACTCCTCGAAATGTGGCCGAAGCCATTATTTCCAAGAATCAGGGAAATTCCTGATCCTTCTCCCCTCTTCGTTTACCCCCCGATTCTTCCCTAACAATGGCCCGCGAGAAGTTTGAGAGGACGAAACCTCACGTCAACATTGGCACCATCGGCCACGTTGACCACGGCAAGACGACCCTGACAGCCGCGATCACCAACGTGCTCGCTTCCATGGGTCAGGCCCAGGCTCAGGCCTATGACGAGATCGATGGCGCGCCTGAAGAGAAGGAACGGGGCATCACCATCAACACCGCTCACGTTGAGTACGAGACCGAAGGTCGTCACTACGCCCACGTGGACTGCCCTGGCCACGCGGACTACGTGAAAAACATGATCACCGGTGCGGCCCAGATGGACGGCGCCATCCTCGTTGTCGCCTCCACCGATGGGCCCATGGCCCAAACTCGCGAGCACATCCTGCTGGCCAAGCAGGTGGGCGTGCCCGCCCTGGTGGTGTTCCTCAACAAGAAGGACATGGTGGATGACGAGGAACTCCTGGAGCTCGTCGAACTAGAGATGCGCGAACTTCTCTCGGACTACGACTTCCCCGGCGATGACATCCCAGTTGTTTCCGGTTCGGCTCTGAAGGCTCTGGAATACATCCAGGGCGGCAAAAAAGCCGAGCGTGGCGCTGATGAGTGGGTCGACAAGATCCTCGAGCTTATGGATGCCGTTGACGAGGCAATCCCTGAGCCTGAGCGCGAGGTCGACAAGCCCTTCCTGATGGCCATTGAGGACGTCTTCTCCATCACCGGCCGCGGCACTGTGGCCACCGGCCGCATCGAGCGCGGCATCGTGAAGGTGGGCGAAGAAATTGAGATCGTCGGCATTAAAGACTCCCGCAAGACCACTGTCACCGGAGTCGAGATGTTCCGGAAGCTGCTCGATGAGGGCATGGCTGGCGACAACGTCGGCTTGTTGCTCCGCGGCATCCAGAAGGAAGACATCGAGCGCGGCATGGTGCTGGTGAAGCCTGGCTCCATCAACCCCCACACCAAGTTCGAGGGTGAGGTGTACGTGCTCAAGAAGGAAGAAGGCGGCCGCCACACCCCCTTCTTCGCTGGCTACCGCCCGCAGTTCTACATCCGTACAACGGACGTGACCGGCCAAATCACTGCCTTCACCGCGGAAGACGGTTCCAACGTGGAAATGGTGATGCCTGGTGACAACATCCAGATGACCGGTGAGCTGATCTGCCCCGTCGCCATCGAGCAAGGCATGCGCTTCGCTATTCGCGAAGGCGGCCGCACCATCGGTGCTGGCGTGGTCTCCAAGATCATCGAGTGATCAGCGCAAGCTGAACCACACGGCAGGAGATGGAGGGGCTCAGCCCCCCATCTCCTACATTTCTCAGAACCTCGACAACTGAAGTCCTGCTTCGATCTCGAAGCTTTTTCGCTCCCTTCCTATGTCCACTGCCATCGCTCAGCAGAAGATCCGCATCCGCCTGAAGGCGTTCGACCGCCGCATGCTCGATCTTTCTTGCGAGAAAATCATTGAAACGGCCGATAACACCGCTGCAACCGCGATCGGTCCGATCCCCCTGCCCACGAAACGCAAGATCTACTGCGTTCTGCGCTCTCCCCACGTGGACAAGGACTCCCGCGAGCACTTCGAGACCCGCACCCACCGTCGGATCATCGACATCTACAGCCCCTCGGCCAAAACCATCGATGCGCTGATGAAGCTTGATCTCCCCAGTGGTGTGGACATCGAAGTGAAGCTCTGATCCGTTCGATCAGAACTTCATTTTCCTAGGATTCAGTTGCCTACAACACGGCGTTCGTGTCCGATTTTTCTGTGAGGGAGCTTCCCCTGTTCCCCCTGCCGGACGTCGTGTTGTTCCCGCAGCAGCTCCTGCCGCTGCACATTTTTGAATCGCGTTATCGGATGCTTCTCCAGACGGTTCTGGAGACCGACAAACGATTCGGCATCGTTCGCATCAACCCCGAGAACGGCGAAATGGCCGAAATCGGTTGCTGCGCTGAGGTGCTTCAGCATCAAACAACCGAAGACGGTCGCAGCTACATCGTTTCGCTGGGCCAACAGCGGTTCCGGCTGCTCAACATCACGCGGGAAACGCCCTACCGAACAGGGATGGTGAGCTGGCTGGAGGATGAGCCCGTGGCCGACACCGACCAGCTCAACAGCCTGCGGGACAAGGTGAGCGAAGCCTTGAATGACGTCGTTCAGCTGACCAGCAAACTGCAGAACCGAGAGGTGGAACTGCCTGACGATCTGCCTGATCTACCGCGGGAACTCTCCTTCTGGATCAGCGCCCATCTGGATCAGGCCGCTTCGGAGCAACAGAGTCTTCTGGAACTAACCGACACCCACGAACGGTTGAGTCAGCAATTTGAAATGTTGGACCACACCCGACGCCAACTGGCGGCCCGCACTGTGTTGATGGATCTGAAGTGATGTTGGGATCTCTGTTAGTGGTAGCCGGCGCCGTTGGAGCCACCGGAGTTGCGCTTTGGCTTCGCCGTGACCGGCGCTACGAATCGTCGGAGAGTGTCGCCTCCGCCTACGACGCCTGGACGGAAGACCGCTTGCTGGAGCAGCTCTGGGGAGAGCATGTCCATCTCGGCCATTACGGGACCCCGCCCGGCTCCTGCGACTTCCGCGAAGCCAAGGAAGCCTTCGTCCACGAGCTGGTGCGATGGAGCGGTCTGGACCAACTCCCCGCCGGCAGCCGGGTGCTGGATGTGGGATGCGGCATCGGTGGCAGTGCCCGAATCCTGGCGCGGGATTACGGATTGAACGTTCTCGGCATCAGCATCAGCCCTGCCCAGGTGGAACGAGCCACACAACTCACCCCATCAGGCCTGAGCTGCCGCTTCCAGGTGATGGACGCCTTGGATCTTCAACTGCCCGATCAGAGCTTTGATGCGGTTTGGAGTGTGGAGGCCGGTCCCCACATGCCGGACAAGCAGCGTTATGCCGATGAGCTGCTGCGGGTGATGCGACCGGGGGGTCTGCTTGCAGTGGCCGACTGGAACCGCCGGGATCCATCTGACGGCGGCATGACGCGAACCGAACGCTGGGTGATGCGTCAGCTGCTCAACCAATGGGCCCACCCTGAATTCGCCAGCATCAAGGGGTTCCGCCAGAACCTCGACAACAGCGTGCACCACCGTGGCGAGATCGTCACCGGTGACTGGACCCAGGCCACGCTTCCCTCATGGATTGACTCGATCATCGAGGGCGTCCGCCGTCCCTGGGCGGTGCTCAGCCTGGGACCGAAAGCGGTCCTGCAAGGCCTGAGAGAAACGCCGACGTTGCTGCTGATGCACTGGGCCTTCGCCACCGGTCTGATGCAATTCGGCGTCTTCCGGATCAGAAAGGGCTGATCCTCAACAGCCGCTCAAATCGCTGCTGGGGTAGGCACCGAAATGGGCGAGATGCTCACACAGAGGCTGCAACTGGGCGATCAGATCCTGCAGAGCCGTTGACGGAGCCGGCGGAAGATCCACATCCACAAAGAACACGTATTCCCCCAGCTCCCGTTTGGACGGTCGCGATTCAATCCGACTCATGTTCAGGCCCCGCTCAGCCAGACAGGCCAGAGCCTCCAGGAGAGCCCCCGGCGCATTGCGATGCAGCGAGAACGCCAGACTGGCCACATCGCCATGCTCACTTCGCTGGCCACGACGCAACAGCAGAAAACGGGTGCGGTTGCCCGCGACATCATCACCACCGGGAACACCTCCGCAGCGTCTATCCCGCTGGCCATGGACCGGATGCTGGCCAGTGGTGAGATCCATCAGGGAGGAAACGCCCTTCTGGTTGGATTCGGCGCGGGCCTGGTCTTCGCCTCGGAGGTCGTTACCCTCCCCTAGCCCCACACGCACCGACGTCCGGGAGTCGGATACAACTACATAGTTCGCCACAACGACGACGGAAGTCCCGTCGCCAACGAAAGGGAAACACATGAGTCAGCAGGAAATCCTCGCCGGCCTCGCCGCGATCGTGAACGAGGTAGCCGGAGTCCCCGTGGAGGATGTCCAGCCGGACAAGTCATTCGTCGACGATCTGGATGTCGACTCACTGTCGATGGTCGAGGTTGTGATGGCCTCAGAGGATAAGTGGGGCGTCAAGATCCCCGACGAGGAAGTCAAGAACCTCAAGACCGTCGGTGACGCTGTCGCCTACATCGAAGCCAACTCATAAGCCCGCGGAGCGGGGCGCACAACCGTGGAGGTTCGTCACGCCCCGCACCCGTGAGATGTGTCAGGGAGTCGCACAGTGAGCACGCCAGAGGTAGTCGTCACCGGTTTGGGAATGACCACGCCGGTCGGCGGAGACGTCGCCAGTAGTTGGTCGGCGATTCTCGCTGGACAATCGGGGGTCCGCCCGATCGATGCGGAGTGGATC
>CAJWXK010000029.1 GCA_913048995.1 uncultured Synechococcus sp.
GGCAGGAATGGTTGGCTGACCCCATCACCCTCAAGGCCATCCTGCCCATTAGTGGGGCGCTGTTGTTGGCTGGTTTTGCTGGTTGGTATGTGGGATCTCAGCAGTTCTGCCGCCCTTTGTTCCAACCACCGGGTGTCCAGCAGTCCAGCTGAATCCTTCAGAGCGTGGCAGCCTTGAAGTAAATCTGCCTTGCAATGGCTGAGCCCACCTCCAATCCACTGCTGAACCTGGGCTTGCAGGCCGCTGAAGTTCTGAGGCAGCGGCTAACCCAGCCTTCTGCTGAGCCGGTCGTTCCTGTAGAGGTCACCGTTGAAGAGCCTTCACCTGTTGAGGGGGCTTCTGCAGAGGGTGATGAGCTCAGTACGCGTTTGATCGGTATTGCAGCTCGCCTACGTCATCTGGAGGAGCTACTCCTGCCATGACCGGTTTCAGCGATCGCCGTAACGCCCGCTATTGCGGTATGGGCCAGCAGCCCGCTGTGATTTTGTTGCTGCTGCTTTCCCTTTTTGGCGCCATTGGTGTGCGGCTGGTTTGGATGCAGCTGCTTCATGGTGCTGAGAACAAGGTGGCAGCGGATGAGAATCGCATTCGCTTGATGCCCCGCTCTCCCATCCGCGGGCGGTTGTTGGATCGCAAAGGCCGGGTGTTGGCCAGCAGCAAACTCACCTACACCCTTTTCATTGAGCCGCGTCTGGTGACCGACGAGCAATGGCCTGCCTTGCGGGATCGTTTGGCCGCTTTGATGCAGCTCGATCCCAAGGGCCTCGACCGTGCCCGTGAACGCGGCACTGGGAAAGACGGCTATCGCATTCCGCTGGTCAATGGTCTCCAGCCGGTGCAGGTGCTCCGATTTCAAGAGCAGAACCTGGATCTTCCAGGTGCAAGCGTCGATATGGACATCCTGCGCTTTTATCCCCACGGGACCTTGGCGTCCCATACCTTGGGCTACACCCAGCCCATTACTGAAAACGAATATGACGTTCTGATTGATAAGGGCTACAAGATCCGCGATCGAATCGGCCGTATTGGGGTTGAGGCGGCCTACGAAAGCCATCTTCGCGGCAAGTGGGGCGGGCAGATGCTTGAGGTGAATGCCAACGGTGAAGTTCAGCGCTACCTGGGTGATCGCCCATCTAAGGCGGGTAAAGATCTCACCCTCACCCTTGACCTCGATCTGCAACGGGCTGCTGAACAGGCCCTAGCAGACAAGCGTGGCGGTGCAATTGTGGCCATGAATCCCACCAATGGGGCAATTTTGGCGATGGCCAGCAAGCCAAATTTTGATCCCAATTTCTTCTCCAAGCTGATCACAACCCAGCAGGAGTACGACGCCCTCTTTAAATCTCCAAAGAAGCCGCTCTTTAGCCGGGCGATGAATGCCTATAACCCTGGCAGTACCTGGAAAGTGGTCACTGGCATGGCGGGCATGGAATCTGGCAAGTTTCCAGCTGGCACCAAGTTGGAAACCATGGGCTGCATCACCTATGGCGGCCATTGTTTTCCTGACCACAACGGTGCAGGCTTCGGCACCATTGGTTATGAGGATGCTCTTCGCTTTTCCAGCAACACCTTTTTCTATCAAATAGGTGTGGGCGTGGGGTCGCGGGAGCTCTACAAAGCCGCTAAGCAGCTCGGTTTTGCTGCCCCCAGTGGTGTTGAGATCGGATATGAGGAAAGCCCCGGCCTAGTCGGTAATGAGGATTGGGCTGCAAAAGGCCGCGGCTGGGCTGAACCCGGAACCACGCCATGGATACCCGAGGACATGGCTTCTGCCTCCATTGGCCAGTCCATTGTGGAGATCACCCCTTTACAGCTGGCTCGGGCCTACAGCGTCTTCGCTAATGGGGGTTATCTGGTGACGCCCCATCTGGCTGATCAAGGCCAGGATTGGACGTCTCCGCCTTACCGCACCAAGGTGGATATGAAGCCAAGCACACTTGAGACCATTCGGGCGGGCCTTCGCAAGGTTGTGGCTGATGGCACCGGCTATGGCCTCAATGATCCGGCTTTACCTCCCGGTGCGGGCAAGACAGGAACGGCCGAAGATAGTCAGAGGGGTGGTCCCGACCATGCTTGGTTCGGCTGTTTTTCTCCCTACGACAACCCGGAAATTGTTGTTGCAGCTTTTGCCCAGAACACCCCTGGTGGTGGTTCAGTTCATGCTTTACCTATGGCCAAGAAAGTGCTCTTGGCTTGGCACAAGCAGAAGGGTATGTAGTGAATTCTGCTCAGGCTGCGGCGCTGAGTTCCTGACCGAGAACCTGGCGGTAATAGCCCCGGAGCTGCTCGGTTGCTCCTGCCCAGCCCCAGCGTTCGGCTTCCGAGCGGGCGGCATTGCGTAGTGCCTGTCTCTCAACATCATTGCCGAGCAGTTTGCGGGTGGCTTCGATCAGGCTGGCCGAGCCACCATCCACTCCATCGGGTTCATAGAGGCAGCCATTGTTGCCATCGCTAATGATGTCGGGGATGCCGCCGCGATTAGCACCGACCACCGGGCAGCCGGCAGCCATGGCCTCCAGCAACACCAAGCCAAGGGTTTCTGTGCTGGAGGGGAACAGGAATGCATCGCCGCTGGCGTAGGCACCTGCAAGCTCATCACCAGCGAGGTAACCCACGAAGGTGGTGGCGGTGCCCTCAAAGTGCTTCTCGAGTTGCTGACGGTGGGGGCCATCTCCCACTAGGGCTAGGCGTGTTTCGGGCAGAGCCTCAAGTACGGGCCGGATGCGCTCGATCTGTTTCTCGGCTGAGAGTCGTCCCACGTAGATCAGCAGGGCGCCGCGGTCATCGTTCCCTCCCAGCAGGCGCCGGCGCATGGCATCGCTACGTAGTTCTGGGCGGAATAGTTCAGTGTCCACTCCGCGTTGCCAGAGGGCGGTGTGTTGGATGCCCTTCTCGCTGAGCTCTTGCACCATGGCGGTCGAGGTGCAGAGGTTGAGAACGGCCTGGTTGTGAGCTGCCTTCAGCAGCTCCCACAGCACTGGTTCAAGCATCCCCATGCCGTAATGCTCAAGATATTTGGGGAGATGGGTGTGGTAGCTGGCGATTAGCGGAATCCCTTTGCTTTTGGCCAACCAAATTCCGCCGAGCCCCAGCACTGCTGGATTAACCACGTGCACCAAATCGGGCTGGAAGGCATCAATGGCGTCCGAGACCGCTGGTCGCGGCAGCGCCAGCTTGAGTTCTGGGTAGAGCGGTAAGGGCATGGCCGGAACACCCACCACCTTGGCGCCCATGTAATGGCTTGGAGCTCCTTCAGGGCAGAACACCACCACGTCATCACCGGCCTCCACAAGGTGGCGCACCGTCTTTGTGAGGCGGGTGACAATCCCATCCACCTTGGGTAGGAACGTCTCGGTGAAGAAGGCAATCTTCACAGGACTCAGGTGGAGATGGCCTGGGCCTGAGTCTTGGTCCAGGCGGAGGTGCAGAGAATGCGATTGCGGTCGCAGCGGTCGGCGTAGCGGGTGGCGATTTCCACGACTTCCTTCAGCAAACCGTCATCCAGGGTGGTGGGGTTGAGCCCCAGTTCGATGAAGCAGCGGTTGTCCACGATCAAATCGTTTTCCACAGCTTCGTTGCGTGGGTTCGGCAGGTTGTTCACCTTGGAGCCCGTCAGGGCCGCCACTTTCTTCGCCAACTCTCCTACCTGATGGCTTTCGGTCATCTGATTGAAGATCTTGACCCGCTCACCCTTTACAGGAGGGTTTTCAAGCGCAAGCTGCACGCAGCGCACGGAATCACGGATGTGGATGAAGGCGCGGGTCTGGCCGCCGGTTCCATGCACGGTCAGTGGATATCCAATCGCTGCCTGCATGAGGAAGCGATTGAGAACCGTGCCGTAGTCGCCGTCGTAGTCAAACCGGTTGGTCAGGCGGGGATCGCGATCGGTCGCTTCGGTGTTGGTGCCCCAGACGATGCCTTGGTGCAGGTCAGTGATGCGGACCTGATCGTTCTTGTTGTAGTAGAGGAAGAGCAGCTGATCGAGCGTCTTGGTCATGTGATAGACGCTGCCTGGGCTTGCGGGATGAAGGATTTCCTCTTCAAACCGGCTGCCATCGGGCTGTGGGACTTCCACCTTGAGATAGCCCTCAGGAATGGTGGCTCCACGATGGGAGCCGTATCCATAGACCCCCATGGTGCCCAGGTGCACCACGTGAATATCAAGCGTGCTCTCGACAATCGCCGCGAGCAGATTGTGGGTGCCGTTGACGTTGTTATCGACGGTGTAGCGCTTGGTGGCGCTGCTCTTCATTGAGTAGGGAGCAGCCCGCTGTTCAGCGAAGTGCACCACGGAATCCGGCTTCTCTTCCAGCAGCAGATCCAGCAGACGCTGGTACTCATGGGCAATGTCCATGTGGACAAAGCGCATGGGAGTACCGCCGATTTCGCTCCACGCCTTCAAGCGATCACCAATGCTGGTGATCGGTGTGAGGGATTCCACCTCCAGATCGATGTCGATCTTGCGGCGGCTGAGGTTGTCGACGATCAGTACGTCATGCCCCTGATCAGCCAGATTCACGGCACACGGCCACCCGCAGAAGCCGTCACCACCGAGAACCAGGACCTTCACGACTGTCTCCTGTCGAACGGAGCCATGCTCCATCCGGGCAAGCTACTACAGGGATCCGGAGCGTCAGCTGATGCGGAAGGCCACCGCCATCATTGCCAGCACGACGGCTCCGCCCAGGCCGATCAGCAGCAGCCGTTTGCCATTGCTCCCAGGAGCAGCAGGCTCCGCGTAACGCATACGGGGCTCTGTGGCGAACATGTTCAGCCTTCCACCGTCTTCCTGGGTAACAGGCATGTGCTTCAAAAGGTTTTGGAGGACCTTATGGAGCCGTAGGCATTTCAGCTCAGACTCTTAAGAAGGTGTTATGTGATTCGTCCCTTTTGCGGTGAGCTGGCACTGGCCTGCTCTTGTTTGGGCATCGCTCCATTGAGATGGCTCAAGCGCCCGGCTTCGGCCGCTAAAGCCATGGCTCTGGCCATGCTGGGTGGATGGCCACTGAGGGCAATGGCGCTGTTGATCAGCAGTGCATCAGCGCCTGCTTCCATTGCCTCAGCGGCGTCACTGGGTACACCGATGCCGGCATCGACCACCACAGGGACCGATGCTTCCTCGATGATCAGCCTGATGTTGGCCAAGTTGCCTAATCCTTGGCCGCTGCCGATTGGAGAGGCGAGGGGCATCACGGTGGCGCACCCGATCGCTTCCAGTCGCTTGGCCAACAGTGGATCGGAATTGATGTAGGGCAGAACGGTGAAACCTTCTTGAACTAGCTGTTCAGCGGCCTCCAGCGTGCCCACTGGATCAGGCAGCAGATAGGGGCCAGGCGGGATTACTTCCAGTTTCACAAAGGTGTTGTCGGGCTGCCCGGCGAGGGATGCAAGTTCCCGTCCCAACCGGGCGACCCGAATCGCTTCCTCTGCTGTGGCGCAGCCGGCGGTGTTGGGCAGCATCCAGATCTTGGACCAGTCAATTGCTTCCATCAATCCGCCGTGGCCTGGTGCACCGCTCTGCACTCGACGCACAGCCACAGTGACGATCTCGCAGCCACTAGCGGCAATGCTCTGCTGTAGTGAGGGGATGTCGGGATATTTGCCGGTGCCGGTCATCAGCCGGCTATGGAAGGAGCGACCACCGATCAGCAGGGGGTCGTTCTGGGGTGCAGAGGCGTTCATGGTCTGATCGTGGGATGGGGAGCCCATTGGGTGCAAGGCTTGCGTACCAACCGAACGGATGGCGTTCTGGCGACTTGCCTCCGTGTTTTGACGGGTACTGCCCCTACGGTGTGGCCACAAGGCTTGCAACGACCGTGCCGCTGCCGTTTCTTCCTCTGTTGGCGATGTCCGAGCTGGATTTCGTCCCCTTCCAGCAGCCCGCTTCGGCAGCCGTCAGTCCCTTGCTGGTGGAGCCTGTTGAGCCACTTGATGCTGATCGCATTGAGGTCAACACCTTTGATCCCACCAAGCGGGCCCGCCAGATGGCTGTTGAAATGCCACTCCACTGGTCAGGCAGCCTGCGCAAGGTGCGGTCGAATCAGAAGCTTCCTGCTGAGCTTGAGCTCAAACGCCTGGTGCCTCTCGGTGAAATTGTTGATCTCTTTGGCACGATCACGATTGCCGGTAAAACCGTGCCCGTACAGGGAAATATCAATATGAACAGCGAGCAACTGACCCTGCTGCTGCTTGGTGATGATTTGCCTGCTGGCCTGGAACCTGGAGGTAATTTCTTGGGGCTGCAGATGTTCAAGCTCAGTCGTTGGGTTGGACCGCGCATCACTAGCCGTGGGCATGTGCTTCAGCTCGACCCTCTGACTAAGGAACTACCGCCTGTCCGCGGCCTTTGGTGATGTTCACCCCTGAGGTCTTAGCAATTTGAGCCGCCGCGTTGCTGTCCGATTGCCAGGCTCAAGTTCCAGTGACTTCCGGTAGAGCTCAACAGCTTCATCACCCTTCTGCTGCTTCTCCAGTGAGAAGGCGAGGTTATTAAGAGCTACCGGGTAATCCTCCCGAGCCTTTAAGGCCAGGCGGTAATGGCGTACAGCCTCGTTGTGGTTCTGTTGAGCTGCTAGAGAGAAGCCCAAAGCATTTTCAATCAGGGCTTGGGCTTCAGGGGGTTCTGAATTGGCTTTCTTGGCGGCACGTTTGAGGCTCGCTGCCGCCTGAGCGAATAGGCGTTTGTCAAGTTGCACCGAACCCAATTCGTACAGGCTGGCGGCATCGGCATCCACCGCTTGGCAACGACGTTCGAGATCAAAGAGCTGACCCTCCTGCCGGCGGACACGCAAAACTTGGCGGCCGACGACTACCGCCACGATGCTCAGTAGGCCAATAAGCCCCAGCAGATAGGCCTGGGGCAGGGCAATGTTCATCAGGGCTTGGAATTCAGGCCTTGGCGGCGTTCACCACCGTTTCAAAGCTGGTTGGGTCCAGCACCGCAAGCTGGGCAAGCATCTTGCGGTTTAGACGCACATCTGCCTTCTTGAGGCCACCGATCAGTCGGCTGTAGCTCATGCCGTTGATTCGGGCTGCGGCGTTGATTCGGGCGATCCAAAGGCGACGGAAATCGCGCTTACGCCGGCGGCGGTCGCGGTAGGCATTGCAGAGGGCCTTCATGACCCGCTGGTTAGCGGTACGGAAGAGGCTGCCGTTGCTGCCGCGGAAGCCGCGGGCTAGACGCAGGATCTTGTTGCGGCGGTTACGGGCGACGTTGCCTCTTTTAACGCGAGCCATGGTTCAGGACGTTCAGGTTTAAACAGTTCGAAGGTGCCGGGATCAACCGGCATAAGGGAGCATTCCCTGCACTCTGTCGTGGTCGGTGTCATCAACAACGACCATCGTGCCTAGGAAGCGCTTGCGTTTGGAGCTTTTATGGTCGAGCAGGTGACTGCGGAATGCGTGTCGGCGCATGAACTTGCCGCTGCCCGTGAGACGGAATCGCTTGGCTGCTGCTCGGCGGGTCTTGAGCTTTGGCATTTCTGACGCCCTGCGCACAAACAATCAACCTACGGTGTCACCCTCCTTTCCGCCAAGTTTTTCTTTGAGGCTCCTAACGCCGCTGTTACTTGGTCTTGCCTTGATTAGCAGTGCTTGCCGGCATGCTCCCCGCGCTGCTTCACCCTCGCTACCAGAGGCTTCGAAAGCTGCACCGCTGCACTGGCCAACTACCCCACCGCCTCCTTTGCTGGGGGAGAACCCTGAGCTTTGGGTCAGCCTGGCGGCTCATCTGCCCCAGCAGCGCGGGGGAATGGCTGAGCCTCTGGTGCTGCAAGCCGCTGCCGGCAGCCTCAGCCTGAGCTCAGCAGATGAACAGCGCTTTGATGCCAGCCGGTTTCAGCTGCGTTGGCAGCAGAGCCCGTTGAATCCACCACTCACGATCGAGCGGGAGGTTTTGGGTCCTTTCCCTTCCCATGAATCAGCTCAGCAGCAGGCCCAGGTTTGGCGGCAGCGCGGAGCTGATGCTGTGGTGGCCCACCCCGATGACTGGGAGGTTTGGGCGTCGGTTGGCAGTTCACCAGTTAATGGGTCAGCGCGCTTGGTGCGTCAGACCTTTGATCGCCGCTGGCAACCTTTTATTGAGCGAGGTGATCAGCTGATCGCCTTGGAAGGCCCCCTAGTAATTGATGCGCCTGATGGTCTGCTCTGGCGTGGGGCCAGCTACCGGGGACGCTTCCGCCTGCTGGGGGATGCCTACGGCAGTTGGACCCTGGTTCAAGAGGTGCCGATTGAGGCTTACCTCAATGGTGTTGTGCCGCATGAGATTGGAGCGGGTTCGCCCACTGAGGCCCTTAAGGCACAGGCGATCCTGGCGCGGACCTGGGCTGTGGCGAATCAAGGGCGCTTCAACATCGATGGATATCACCTCTGCTCAGATACTCAGTGCCAGGTGTATAGCGATCCATCGCTTGCCGGTTCAAGGTTGCGTCAGGCCCTGCGCAGTACCACCGGCCAAGTGCTCACCTGGAATGGCAAAGCCGTGCATGGTGTCTACAGCGCCAGCAATGGCGGCATCTCCGCTGGCCTGGAGGAGGTTTGGCAGGCGTCTGCCCAGCCATATCTAAAACCTTTCATTGATGGTGATGCTGCCGCCCAAACGGCTTTGGCCTTGCCCATCACCGATGACGGCCAGGTGCGTGCTGTTTTGCAGCGTCAGGGTCTTTATGGGGAAACTCATCCGCGTTATCGCTGGAGTCGCACCTATAGCGCCCAGCACCTAAGCGATTTGGCCACAGCTGCTGGTCAGGAGATTGGTGTTGTTCAGCAGGTCAAGGTGGACGGCCGCGGCCCTAGTGGCCGGGTGTTGAACCTCACGTTGATTGGAACCACTGGCAGCTGGACTTTGGTGCGAGATCAGATCCGTCGCCGTCTGCGGGGCCTACCCAGCACGTTGTTCGTTGTGGAGTCCCAGGGTCCTGCCTTTTGGATTTTTGATGGCGGTGGCTTTGGTCACGGCTCGGGTCTCTCTCAGGCCGGGGCCATTGATCTGGCAGGCCGTGGCTGGAGCAGTGAGCGGATCCTTTCCCACTATTTCCCTGGAGCTCAGCTTGAGAGTCTGAAAACCCTTCCACCGGAGGGATCCCCTTAAAGTCGGTTACTCAGTGCTGGGGGCCATGCTGACGGGCGATTCCGCTGATCATGAATCGTCCGTCTCAGCTGCGGCTGAGGACCTGACCCATTCGGACGGTCGCCGACGTAAGGCGCTGCTGGTGCTGATGGCCTGCCTGGGGGCTGGCGCAGCTCCGCATTGCTTGGGACCCTTGCGGGGTTTGATACCGGCTGTTGTTGCCGCCTTGCTGCTTGGCGCCTACAGCATCAGCACCTTGCGCTCGGGAGGAACGCCTCTCAGGACTGAGCAAGAAAAAGACTCTGAATCTGTACCCGCCGTCGATGTTCTCGTCGCGGCCAGAGATGAAGAAGCGGTGATCAGCCGTCTGGTGGAAGCCATCGCACGCCTGGATTACCCCGCTGATCGGCTCAGTCTCTGGGTCATGGATGACGGAAGTGAGGACCGCACTCCACAGATTTTGGAGGAGCTAAGCCGCCAACATCATTTCCTGAATGTGCGCCGTCGTCAGCGCAATGCTGGTGGGGGTAAGTCCGGTGCCCTCAATGCTTTGTTGCCCCAGCTCAAGGGCGACTGGATGCTGGTTCTTGATGCCGATGCTGATCTCAATCCTCAGTTGCTGCAGCGCATTCAGCCCCATCTGCGCAGCTCTGCTTGGGGGGCAGTCCAATTGCGTAAAGCCGTTCTTCAAGGTGATGCCAGCTGGCTGACCCGTTCTCAGGCCCTGGAGATGGCTTTTGACGCTGAAATGCAGATCGGTCGCATTGCCAAGGGGGGGATCGGAGAACTGCGTGGGAACGGACAGCTGTTGCGTCGGGAGGTGCTACTGGCTTGTGGTGGTTTCAACGAAGACACGGTCACCGACGATCTCGATCTCAGCTTCCGTCTGTTGCTGGGGGGTCATGCAGTAGCTGTGATTTGGAACCCTCCGGTGCAGGAAGAGCCCGTCACCCGTTGGTCAGCGCTGCTGCGTCAGCGTCAGCGCTGGGCGGAAGGCGGTCTGCAGCGCTTTCTTGATTACTGGCCATCGCTGCTTTCGAATCGCCTCAGCCTCCGTCAGCAATTGGATCTACTGGTGTTTTTCCTGCTCCAGTACGCGCTGCCGATTGCGACAGTTGGCGATCTGATGGCCTCCCTGGGCCTTTGGCAGTTGCCCCTGCTCTGGCCTTTATCGGTGTCAACGCTCACGCTCAGTGCCGTGGGCCTTGGTCGTGCAGGCCGGCAAAGCAGCGAGGGACCACCGCTGCCAGCAGTGACGCCGTTGAACCTGCTGGTAGCCAATACCTATTTGATCCATTGGTTTCTTGTGATCCCATGGGTCACAGCCCGTATGGCTCTGCGTCCCAAACGCTTGGTCTGGGCCAAGACCGTGCACGCTGGTTTGACGGTTAGCAGTTGATCAGGCAGCGGTGTCACCGCTCTCTTCTGAATTGCTGACGACAGCCCCATCGAAGAATTCAGCGAGTCGGCGCGCTTGCTTTTCCAGTTGATCACCATGACCGCTTGATGGTGCTGTAGCGGAGCTTGGCTTGGTTGGGGCCATCTGTGCTTGGACCATCGCGGGTGGCTCCGCCGGTTTGGTGATCTCCGTCGTGGGCTTGGGCTCAGGGTCCGGAGTCACCACAGGGTCTGGTTTGGCTAGGGGTGGCGCGGAGGCCGCTGGCTGAGGTTGTGGCGGGACCGGTGTAGGTGCAGCAGCTAGTGGTGCAGGAGAAGTTGAATCGCCAGGAAAGTCTTCTTTGGGTGGGGCCGGCTGCCCTGTTTCCAATACCACCTGTCGCGGTTGTCCCAGCACCTTGGCTGCGGCTTGCTCCAGTAGTGGCAGTCGGCTCTGCACCATTCCCACCCAGTTCGGAGCCACACGCACTACGGCCCTTTGGCTGTCGAGGCGCACTAGCTCCCCCTGCTGGGTTAGCAACATGCGGGTGGAGGGCAGCTCAAGGCTCGCCAAAATCTGCTGCCAGAGGGCGCTCAGATCAACACTCTGCGCAGCTGCTGTTGGTGTTGTTGTTGGGGTGGAAGCAGCTTCTGCTGATGCTTGAGCTCCTTCTGGACTGGAGGATGCCGGTAATGGATCTCGTGCCGGCGGTGGCGCTGCAACCTGTGTTGGAACTACGGCAGTTGTTTTGGGTGCTGCACTTTCCACTCCCCTTTGAGCGGTCTCTCTGGCTGGAGGTGCTGCTGCTGGTTCAGCTAGCAATCCCAGCAGCAGCACCTCCAGCCACAGTCGGGGTTGGGCGCTCTGGCGCAATTGTGATTCGCTGCCTTTGAGGCTCTGTTGCCAGCGCAGCAAGCGTGCTTGACCCAACTGTGCAGCCAGGGGCGGTAGAGCGTCGCGATTGGCTGGGGAAAAGCTTGTGAGTTCAAGGTGCTCTGGTGCTGCCTGGGCCAGCACGAGGTCCCGCAGCAGGCCCGCCAATCCCTGAAGCACTGCTGCTGGTTCACGTCCGCGATCCAGCAGGTTGCGACAGCTCTGCAGCAGTTCAAGTGGGTCGGCGCCGGCTAGGCCTGCAGCGAGTTGCAGCAGTTCCTGCTCTGGCACCGCCCCCAGTAGTTCCCAGACGGCGTTGGGTTCCACTGGCGCCGGCAGCAAGCTGAGCTGATCAAGCAGGCTTTCGGCATCTCGCAGTCCACCCTGGGCTAGCTGGGCTACTAGATGCAGGGCGGGTGCCGTGATCTGGATCTTCTCCATCTCAGCGATCCAGCTCAAGTGCTGCTCGAGGGCCTGCATGGGAATGCGGCGGAAATCAAAGCGTTGGCAGCGGCTCAGGATCGTTGGCAGCACCCGCTGCGGGTCGGTGGTGGCCAGCACAAAGACCACTCGTGGTGGTGGTTCCTCCAGCGTTTTGAGCAGGGCGTTGAAGGCGGCAGTGGAGAGCATGTGGCACTCATCCACCACATAGACCTTCCAGCGCGCCTGCACCGGCGCAAAGCGTGACCGCTCGATGAGATCGCGGATGTTGTCCACCCCGGTATTGGAGGCGGCGTCGATCTCAATCACATCCAGGGCGCTGCCGCTGGCAATCGAGGTGCAAAGCTCACAGGTGCCGCAGGGTTCAGGAGTTGGACTCTCACTGCTTAGGCAGTTGAGGGAGCGGGCCAGAATCCTGGCGCTGGAGGTCTTGCCGGTCCCTCGTGGTCCGCTGAAGAGATAGGCCGGCGCAATGCGTCCGCGTTTCAGGGCATTGCTCAGCGTTGTGGCAATGGCCTCCTGGCCCACAAGCTGGTCAAACCGCTGCGGTCTGTACTTGTGGTGCAGCGGTTCGTAGGCCATGGAGGGAGGCTACTCAGACTCAGTGCTCTGCTTCAGCAGCTTTTGCAGCTGGCTTTCGAGCTCATCAATGGCCGCTAGCTGATCGGCCAGGTTCTGGGCCTCAAGCCGCAGGTTTGGCTGCTGTTGCTCGCCTCTCTGCCACCACTGCTCCATTTGCCGCAGCTCCTGCTCGAGCCGCTTTTGAAGCTGCTGCCGCAGGCTCGTCAGTTCGCTCAGCGCTCTTTTGGCGATGCTCGTCCCTTGATCGATGTTGATGCCCTTCTGCAGCAGCATCCTGACGCCAGCAAGCAGGGCGGCTGGCAGCATCTGGCCAAGAGCGAGGGCGCCGATCGCTCCGCTCCCCAGGGCTCGCTCCACCTGGCCGCTGCGGTGCTGACCGGTCTTGCACCACACTGCAAAGTGCTCGCAATTGTTGAACAGCAAGTTGTAGCGCTGCTCGCCGATACGACTCATGGCCCGGCGCAGGGTCAGGCCGGTGGGATCGGGCTCCGTGTGATCAATCACCCGTGGGCTTTCGCCGCTGCAGAAGTCTTCAAGGCTGCTGCGCAGGATCTCCTCGCCTTCGAGGTAGTGGGCGACGCTTCCATCCCCAAGGTCAATGCCGTGGTGCATGAACAGCCCGTGGCGCCGTGGCACCTCGAGGTGATCACCCGCTGCCATCGGTTCAGGCCGACTGCTGTTCCAGACTGCTGGGGTGTGGCACGACTTTGGAGCCGTGGCGCTCTTCCACCAGGGCTTCGGTGATTACAAATTTCTGCACTTCGCTCTGGGAAGGGAGGTCGTACATCAGGTCCAGCATGAGCTCCTCGACGATGCCGCGCAGGGCACGGGCTCCGGTCTTGCGACGGTGGGCTTCACGGGCAATGGCCTGGACGGCACCGGGCTGGAATTCAAGCCGCACGCTGTCCATCGACAGCAGGGTCTGGAACTGCTTCACCAGCGCATCGCGGGGCTCGGTGAGAATGGCCTCAAGTGCCTGCTCATCGAGGGGCTCCAGTACAGCGCTGACGGGCATGCGGCCAATGAATTCAGGGATAAGGCCGTACTTGACCAGGTCGTCCGGCTCAAGATTGCGCAGCACCTGGCTGGCTTCCTGATCCTTCTGACGGGTTCGTCCGCGGTTCTCGCCAGGGACAAAGCCGATCGCATTGCGGCCCATGCGCCGCTGAATCACGTCTTCGAGGCCGACAAAGGCTCCACCACAGATGAACAGGATCTGGCTGGTGTCGATCTGGATGCAGTCCTGATAAGGGTGTTTCCTGCCTCCCTGGGGAGGAACATTGGCCACGGTCCCCTCAAGCATCTTGAGCAGAGCTTGTTGGACACCCTCACCGGATACATCTCGGGTGATGGAAGGGTTCTCGCTTTTGCGGGCGATCTTGTCGATTTCGTCGATGTAGATGATGCCTCGCTGGGCTTGCTCCACATCGAGGTCGGCTTTCTGCAGCAAACGCAGCAGGATGTTTTCCACGTCTTCGCCGACGTAACCCGCCTCGGTAAGGGTGGTGGCATCAGCCACTGCAAAAGGTACCTCCAGCATCTCGGCCAGGGTTTGGGCCAGCAGGGTCTTACCGCAACCTGTTGGACCGATTAGGAGGATGTTCGATTTGTGGAGGCGAGTGGCACTTTCATCACTTTCTCCATTGCCATCGCCTTGCCAAGCGAGACGCTTGTAGTGGTTGTAAACCGCCACCGAAAGCACCTTTTTGGCGTCGTCCTGTCCAACAACCTGACTGTCGAGGAAGCTCTTGATCTCCTGAGGCTTAGGGATCGTGGCGAGAGTGGGGGCAGGTTTGGACGGCTTCCGTGCTGGGGCTGACTTTCGGCTGGGCTCAGAGGTGTTCTGACGGGCACTGCCATGGCCATCCACCAACTCTTCATCAAGGATCTCGTTGCAGAGATCGATGCATTCGTCGCAGATATAAACGCCAGGTCCGGCGATCAGCTTGCGCACCTGTTCCTGGGATTTCCCACAGAACGAGCACTTCAGGTGGGCGTCAAATTTGGCCATCGCCTGTTGCTTGGTGCCTCGGTCACAGGATCGGGCGGAAATGGCCCGGCGTCACCCCCCTGCAGAGGAGACTGTTAATTGTTAGTCGCGTACGACACGATCAATTAGGCCGTAGGCCACTGCCTCATCCGGTGAAAGAAAGTAGTCCCTGTCAGTGTCTTCAGCGACTTTGCTGAGATCCTGTCCCGTGTGAGAGGCCAGAAGACCGTTCAATGTTTCTTTGAGATAAAGAATTTCTTTCGCCTGTATTTCAATATCCACTGCTTGACCCTGGGCCCCCCCAAGGGGTTGGTGGATCATGATCCGCGCATTGGGCAGAGCAAGGCGCTTGCCTTTGGCGCCTCCTGAGAGCAGAAAAGCTCCCATGCTCGCTGCCAAGCCGTAGCAGATCGTGACCACATCAGGGGCCACCTGCTGCATGGTGTCGTAGATAGCCAAGCCTGCGGTGACGGAACCGCCCGGGGAGTTCACATAGATCTGGATATCTTTCTCCGGATCTTCTGCTTCTAGGAACAACAGCTGGGCAACGATTGCATCGGCTACTGCGTCGTCAACGCCTGTGCCCAAGAAGATGATCCGCTCACGCAGCAGGCGTGAGTAAATGTCAAAGGCCCGCTCACCGCGGCCGGATTGCTCGACCACGGTCGGAACCGTGGTGTTTTGCCAATGGCTGTGGATCGGATGATGGCTGACTGCTTCGATCACGGGCCGCGGTTGTGGTGACGTCAATCTATGGGGCTTGCTCAGTCCGCTGAGGTTTCCGTTGTTTCCACTGCGCCGCTTTCGTCAGCGTTGGCCTTGGCCTTGGCCTTTGCTTTGGTTTTGGCCTTTGCTTTGGGCTTGCCTTCGCTGACTGCAGCCTCTTCGCCCTCGGGCTTGGGATCCACCAAGGTCACGCTGGAGTTTTTCTCAAGCCACTCGAGCAGGGTGTCTCGCAGTAGATCTTCTGCCACCGCACTGCGCAGGCGAGCGGGATCAATGCGGTTGGTTTCACTGAACCCCTGGCTGACCTCTTTGACCTTGGCATCAATGTCGGCATCGCTGACTTTGATGTCCTCCGCTTTGGCCAGGGCCTTAAGGGCCAAGCTGCGTTGCAGCCGCTCCGTCGCTTCCCCGCGGGAGGCCTCGGCCAGGTTTTTGACGGTGTCGGGAGTGAACAGCTTTTTCACATCCATCCCCTGCTGAGCCATCTGGGCGGCGGTCTCCTGCAGCAGCGTGTTGACTTCTTCCTTGATCAGACTTTCGGGTAGTTCCACCTCCAGCTGCTCGACGAGGGCAGCGAGCAGGGCTTCATGACGGCTTTGCTGCTGCCGCTTTTCGGTGTCCTGCTTCAGGCGAGTTTCAAGGTCTTCTTTGAGTTCTGCCAGGGTCTGCTTGTCACTGGCTTGCTGGGCAAATGCGTCATCAAGTTCAGGTAATTCACGTGTCTTTAGGTCATCCAGGGTGATTTCAAAGCGCGCCTTGCGGCCTCGGCATTCCTCCTGGGGGTATTCCTCTGGAAACTGGCAATCCACCGACTTGCTCTCACCGGTTTTCATCCCGGCGATCCCTTCCACGAATCCAGGGATCATGCGGCCTTCTTCCAATTCCACCTCCAGGCCGTTGGCGCTTCCGCCAGCAATGGCTTCAGAGTTGTCTGTGAAGATCCCGCTGAAGCTCACCACCGCCACATCGCCGCTGGCTGCGGCCCGGTCGCTGATTGGCACCAAGGTTGCAAGTTGACGTCGAGACTGCTCGATGAGTTCGTCGATGCGATTGGCGTCGTAGTCGACCCTGACCGCCTCGGCCTTGAGTCCTTTAATGCTCTTAAGAGTCGGGGTTGGAGCGACATCCATCTCCAGGGTCAGCATCAGGTCTTTGGCTGGATCGAACTGCTGCAGCAGGTCTTCAAAGCCACCACTCAACTCCGGTTGTCCAAGGACCTCTAGCTTTTCTTGGGCCACGGCATCCCGCAGTACGGCATCCACGAGTTCCTCGAGTGCGGAGGCCTTCACACGGACGGGTCCGATTTGCTGGATCAGAACCTGTTTGGGTACGCGTCCAGCGCGGAAGCCTGGCAGGCGTACAGAGCGGCCCAGCTTGCTGACGGCGGCCTCATAGGAGGCTTTGCAGCGCTCGGCGGGCACCCCCACCTCCAAGGCCATTCGGCTGCCGGGAAGCGTGGAAGTCTTGACCTTGAGGCTGCTGCTCATCGATGCCGCACTGAATACCAAGCCCTCAATCCTAGAAACAGGCGTGCCGGGTGCATCACCTGAGCTCGGCGACGTATTGTTTGCGAGGATCAGGAAACTTCAGCTCCAAAGAAACGTCAGGAGCAGCACGTCCCGTCCACTGCTTGGTACCCGCTTCGTCACAGTTGAATCCCGTTACCGCGGCATCGCCGCCCACCGTTGCCATCCTCGGCGCCACCGGTGCGGTTGGTCAGGAGCTGCTGGAGTTGCTCGCTGAGCGGCGCTTTCCGCTCAAAGAGCTTCGTCTTTTGGCCTCACCTCGCTCTGCTGGTCAGAGCATCAGCTTTCAGGGCAAGGAACTCACTGTTCAGCCCGTCAGCGCTGAGACCCTTGCTGGTGTTGATCTGGTGCTGGCTTCAGCAGGTGGCTCGGTGTCACGTCAGTGGGCCCCAGTGGCGGTGGAGCAAGGAGCTGTCGTGATTGATAACTCCAGTGCCTTCAGGATGGATCCTCAGGTTCCGCTTGTGGTTCCCGAAGTCAACCCGGAAGCTACCCACACCCACCAAGGCATCATCGCCAACCCCAATTGCACGACGATCCTGCTGACTCTGGCGCTGGCACCGTTGGCGGCCATTCGTTCTCTGCGCCGGGTGGTGGTCAGTACTTATCAATCGGCCAGCGGTGCCGGGGCACGGGCAATGGAAGAGTTGCGTCAGCTGAGCCGTACCGTTCTTGATGGCGGGGATCCAGTCAGTGAAGTGCTGCCCTACTCCCTGGCCTTCAACCTCTTTCTTCACAACTCCCCACTTGCTGAGAGCGGTTACTGCGAAGAGGAGCTGAAGATGCTCAACGAAACCCGCAAGATCATGGAGCTGCCCAAGCTGCGGCTTTCAGCCACCTGTGTGCGTGTGCCGGTGCTGCGGGCTCACTCAGAAGCCGTCAATATCGAATTTGAGGCCCCGCTCAAGGTTGAAGAAGCCCGCTCCGCCCTTGCTGCCGCTTCAGGAGTCGAGTTGATCGAGGACTTCACTGACAACCGCTTCCCCATGCCCACCGATGTCACCGGCCGGGATCCTGTCGCTGTCGGACGCATTCGCCAGGATCTCAGTGATCCCAATGCGCTGGAGCTCTGGCTCTGCGGTGATCAGATCCGTAAAGGAGCTGCCCTCAATGCCGTGCAGATTGCTGAGTTGCTGATGGAGGCCAAGTGATGACCCAACTCAGCCCTGCTCCGTTCGGACGGGTCGTCACCGCCATGGTGACCCCCTTCGCTGCTCATGGCTCGGTTGACCTGCCGCTGACGTCACGCCTGGCCCAGCACCTGGTGGCCCAAGGCTCGGATGCGTTGGTGGTCTGCGGCACCACCGGTGAATCCCCCACCCTCAGCTGGGATGAGCAGCTGGCCTTGATCAAAACCGTGCTGGACGCGGTGGGAGAGAGGGCGCCCGTGCCAGCCACTCATTTGGTCCTGATGCTGCCGACAGACGGTCAGGGAGGAGGCGGAGGTGTGGCATGAGGGCGCAAAGCGTTTTACGTTCCCTGGGTAAGTTCCTGGTCTTTCTACACGCCTCAAGAGTGACGCCGCACACCCACCCCGCCTACGGTCCAAGCAC
>CAJWXK010000030.1 GCA_913048995.1 uncultured Synechococcus sp.
TCGGCAATTGGCACTCTGCTGTGCTGATGAGAGCATGACTACTGAGGTTTAAGAATACAAAGCTATTTTGATACAGATATAGAACCAGGCTCTACTTATCTGCACCATCCAACCTCAAGAACATCAATTCTCTAAAATGATCCAAACCAAGCCAAGAAGCTGGTCAAGACATGCTTTCCAAACCAGAACAGTCCTCGAGCTTCAGTTTTGGTGCAACCTTCTCAACCTTCAAGCCCATTTGGCGACGTTTCATTGCCGCTTCTGGGAGACTCTCTGCTGAACCCTAAGCATTTTGATGAGTAGCTTCGACAGCACCACTCCGTTCATGCTGCTGGCCCGCATCCACGTCAAGCCGGACTGCGTTGAGGCTTACTTGGAATTGGCCCGTGCCACCGATGCAGCGGTTGAATCGAGCGAACCGGGAATGCTGCATCACACCTTTGATCAAGATCCCGATGACCCTCAGGCGTTTGTTTGGTCTGAGGTTTATGCCAACGATGCAGCATTCGCTTCCCATGTCAGCAATCCCCCAGTGCAGGAGTATCTGCAGAAGCACGCTGAGCTGGGCGATGGCTTCAGCATCGAGGTCTACGGCACCGTCGGCAACGAATGCCGCACCCTGATGGAATCCTTTGGGCTGCCACTCAAAATCTTTGAAAGCAAGCTGGGCTACAGCCGCGTCTGAGGCCATGGACGATCAATCTGCAGCTCTCGAGCAATTGGAGAGGCTCAAGCGCGTCCTGGAGGTTGCTCAGCGCAATGGCAACAAGTTTTTTGCCGAGAACATCCAGAAAGAGATCAATGCTCTGGAAGCTGGCGAGACCTCACCGATCGTTCAGGAATACGTCATTGATGCCCAGCTCGACCAACAGCTCGATGAGGGCATCTGACTCAAACCTCCAGCTCAGAGGCCCACTGGGGAGAACATGGGCGCCAGCCCACATGCAGCAGCACTTGCCAAAGCTCTTCGGCCGCGGCACGGCGCAGATGGACGCGGTTCTTTAGCAGGGGAGGCCGGCCGGGAAAAGGTCGCCCTGAATCCACAAACACGTGGGGGTCCTCCGGCGGACTTTTTTCGTCGATGTGGAAGCGCTTCGTGTGCGCTGTGGCCGGATCTTGGATCCAATCGAGTCGGCGCATTGTTTGCGAGGAGTGATGGCCGATGCACGCATCCATGCATCGGCCCGGAATGTGGCGTAGGGCGAGCTGGGGGACATGAACCTGCAACTGATACACCTGTTCTAGTACAGGCGTACTGCAGCGTCAACGCGCAAAAGGCCAAAGGTTGATCAAGTTGTTAAGGCTGCAACCAAGGCCAGCGCTCTTATGCACAGTGGTGCCGGAGCGCAAGCTCCTCCTCACACACCAAAATCACAGGCCTCGGGACATCCCGAGGCTTTTTTTGTGCGCTCATCCGGCCAAGGCCACGGATTCAACCGCTAATCAGGGTCTCCAGCGCAGCGGTGACATCGTCCTGGCGCATCAACGCCTCCCCGACCAAAACCGCGTCTGCGCCGGCACCAACGACGCGATCAAGATCATCGCGGCAGAACAGACCGGACTCACTCACCAGCAGCGCACCACTGGCGCGGACTCGCTCGCCATAGCGCTCCATCAACTGCTCCGTTGTGGTGAGATCAGTATTGAAGGTGGTCAGATCACGGTTGTTGATCCCGATCAGCTCCACCCCCTCGAGGGCCAGGACGCGCTCAAGCTCTTCAGCATCATGGACTTCCACCAACACCTGCAGCTGCAGGCTGCGGGCCGCCTTCAGTAAGTAGCTCATATCCTGATCGCTGAGGATGGCGGCAATCAGCAGGGCAGCATCGGCCCCTGCAGCACGCGCCTGATACAGCTGATAAGGGCTAAGGATGAAGTCCTTGCAGAGCAGCGGCAGCTCCACCGCTTGACGCACCTGCACCAGCACATCAAAGCCCCCCTGAAAGAAGCGTTTGTCAGTCAGAACGGAGAGGCAGCTGGCGCCCCCAGCCTGATAACCACGGGCAATGGCCTCCGGGTCGAAATCCTCGCGAATCACCCCTTTGCTTGGACTGGCCTTCTTGATCTCGGCGATCACCGCTGGCTTGCGGCAGCTGGCTTTGAGCGCAGCAATGAAATCCCGTGGCGACGGCAGATCAGCCACTTGTCGCTTGAGCTGCACCAGCGGTACTCGCTCGCGTGCTGCATCGGTTTCACGGTCCTTTTCCCACACGATCTCCTCAAGGATGTGGCGCGGGGCGTCGTCCTCATGGGGGACG
Source organism: uncultured Synechococcus sp. (assembly GCA_913048995.1). Lineage (GTDB taxonomy): Bacteria > Cyanobacteriota > Cyanobacteriia > PCC-6307 > Cyanobiaceae > RCC307. The sequence continues at coordinate 2,259 of CAJWXK010000030.1, forward strand.
GCGTACTCGAGGTGAGCCACACGCACTTTGGGATTCGGCGGCCGGCGACGGATCTCCATGGTCAGTCCTCAGGCGGTCAGGGCGTGGGCGGCCTGCTTGTAAGCGACCTCAACCACCTCACTCAAGGTGGGGTGGGTGTGCACTTCATAGGCCAACTGGCGCACCGACTGGCGACGGGCGACGGCATTAGCCACCTCCTGGATCAGATCAGCAGCATGCAAGCCAAAGATGTGCGCCCCCAACACTTCGCCAGTGTCCTTACGGAACAGCAGCTTCATGAGGCCATCGCTATCAAGCTCAGCCAGCGCCTTCGAATTGGCCTTGAAGTAGCTGCGCACGCTGCCGAGCTCAAAACCCTGATCAGCCGCCATGAGCTTGGCATCGGCTTCACTCAGGCCCACCGAGCTGATTTCAGGGTGAGTGAACGTCGCTGCCGGAATCGAGCGGTAATCGACGGCACGATCTGCGCCGCAAATGTTCTCCACAGCCACCACCCCTTGAGCCGCAGCGGTATGGGCCAACATCATCTTTCCTGTCACATCACCAACCGCCCAAAGGTGGGGGACTGGCGCACCAGCGGCCAGCACGCGTAAGCCGTCATCCACGGGTACAAAGCCCCGCTCGCACTCCACCCCCACAGAGGCCAGGTTGAGCTCGGCGCTGGTGGGCACCCGTCCCGTCGCCACCAGCACCGCATCCACTTCAAGGGTCTCAACAGGCTCTTTGCTGGCGGCGTCAATGAGATCGATGCGCACTGGGCTGCCTGGGGTGACCTTGGCCGCAAAGACACCGGACTTGGTCTCGATGTCGCGGCCCTCAATCAACTTGCGAGACGCCATCTTGGCGATGTCGGGATCAAAGGTCGGCATGACCCGATCTAACGCCTCAATCATCGTCACCTCACAGCCCAGGGCGGTGTAGACGTCAGCAAATTCCAAACCGATATAGCCGCTGCCGACGATGGCGAGCCACTGGGGCAAGCTTTCCAGTCGCACAGCATCGTCGCTCGTGAAGACCGTGACCCCATCGGTCTCGATACCCCGGGGCACAAAGGGATCGGAGCCAGTGGCAATGACGACATCACGGGCCTTCAGCACCCGCTCGACACCAGTGACCTCACGTACCGCTACGCGCTGGGATCCATCAAGCCGCCCAGTGCCTCGGATGATCGTCACACCAGCCCGCTCCAGGCTCTTGGTGAGATTGGCGCGGATCGCCTCCACCAGCTGCGTGGCGTGATCAGCAATGGCCTGTCGGTCGAACTGCACCGCACCAGAGGTGATGCCAAAAGCAGCCAAGTGCTCACGATCGCCCAGCTCCCGCACTCGGCCACTGGCAGCCAAAAGGGCCTTAGAGGGAACGCAGCCGCGATTGACGCAGGTGCCCCCCATGTCTCTGCTCTCGACGATGGCCGTTGTGAGCCCCTTCTCCGCTGCATGCTTGGCGGCATCAAAACCGCCATAGCCCGCGCCGATCACGATCAGATCGTAATCAAACCCCTCTTGCGACAACCCAGCAGCAGTCAACGGCCCAGCTCAGCTGCAGGAGATTCTCCCCTGCCGGGCCCCGCCATGGCCTGCTGGCGGCAGCGCTCCAGCAAGAGGACCCCTGCGGCCACAGCCACATTGAGCGATTCCACGGCGCTGTCATGGGGGATAGTTACTTGAGCCAACGGCTGGCTCAGCAGCCTGGCGTCGAGACCGGAGCCTTCATTTCCGAGCAGCAACACCGTCGGCTGCTGCCAATCGTGCTGCCAGTAAGGCATGCCTCCTTCCCGAACAGCGGCCAGCACAGCCGCGCCATGCCCTTGGGCCAGACCAAGTGCTGCATCAAGACTGTCCAAGCGCTGCAGAGGCAGCTCCAGTGCTGCCCCTGCCGAAGCTCTGAGCACCTTGGGCTGCCAGGGGTCAGCACCACCACCAAGCCAGACCTGGTGGACCCCGGCGGCCAGAGCCGAGCGCAAAATCGTGCCAAGGTTGCCCGGATCCTGGACTCGATCGAGCCCCAAGACCAGGGGAGCTTCTAAGCATGGCCATTGCGGTGGCTGCTGCTTGGGCTGCGGGTGCGCCAACAGCGTGATCACACCATCGGGGCTGTCGGTGGTGGCCATGGCAGCGAGAACCTCAGGGCTGACCGGCTGAAGTGGCTCGCTGGCCAGCAACTGAGAATGCATCACCAACCAACGCTCGGTAGCGATCAGCCTCTGAGGCTGCAGCTTCAACCGGCGGCATTCCTGCAGCAGATGGGTGCCTTCGAGCAACAACATCTTTTGCTCGCGACGGCCGCGGGCCTGGTGCAGGGCGCGTACCTGCTGCACCAGAGGATTACGTCGACTGCTGATCAGATCGGCCGCCAGCTTCAGATCTCCGCGTAGCGACGCATATGAATGTCGCTCTTCAACGTCATGCCATCAGGATGAAGCTCAAGGCCTTTAACCGAAGCAACAGAACCTTTGATTCCTTCAGCTTTGAGGTTATCCACCAATTTCTTGATCACTTCCTCTTCCACCTTGGCTTCATCCATGCTGTCCGGTGTCAGACGCTCGATGAACTTGCCAACCTTAGAGGCAACAATCTCCTTGGAATTACTGATTTTGAGGACAATCACAAGGAAACAAACAAACCGGATGTTTCAAGGATGCCAACAAATCACTGAATGAACCTGAGCAGATTCTGAAGAGCTCAGTTGTAATCATTAATTGTTTGAAGTGCGGATGGGGAGACTTGAACTCCCACAGTGTTGCCACCACTAGTACCTGAAACTAGCGCGTCTACCGATTCCGCCACATCCGCTGGCGTATGCCCAGAGTGCCTGCAACAACAGGCAACTCAGCCCTACAGGGTATTCAGCGCAACAGTCGCGCCGAACTGGCAGTCCACAAACATAGACCATGGGCTGCTGGGAAATTTGACTCCAAAGCCAGCGGGTCAAGACAGTTCGACGGCCGGCCGTCTAGACGGTCTCACGTGGGATTGTCAAGATGTGGGCCTTGACGGCCGATTCCCCATGACTTCGATTCTTGCGCCGTCTCAAAAAATTCTCACTCCCCACCTGGAAATTCGTGGTGGAGCCCGCCTATCGGGTGAGGTGAGGGTCACCGGTGCCAAGAATTCAGCTCTTGTGCTGATGGCAGCGAGCCTGCTCAGCGCTGAACCGCTACGGCTGCGCAATGTGCCCGGCCTCTCGGATATTCAGGGAATGGTAGAGATCCTTGAATCCCTTGGGGTTGATTCCAAGCGCGGCGAAAGCAGCGTGGAACTAAATGGTTCTGGCCTCAATCAATCCTCGCCTCCCTACGAACTCGTCAACGGACTTAGAGCCAGCTTCTTCTGCATAGGCCCTCTACTTGCTCGCCTCGGCGTTGCGCGAGTCCCCCTACCCGGCGGCTGCCAGATCGGCGCTCGCCCTGTCGTGGAACATGTCAAAGGTCTGAAAGCCCTCGGCGCCCAGGTGACCATTGAGCATGGCGTGGTCTCTGCGGTGGTGCCCGGTCGCGGCCACCGTCTTACTGGCGCCCGTATCCACCTGGACTGCCCCAGCGTTGGAGCCACCGAGACACTGATGATGGCCGCCGCTCTTGCTGAGGGCGAAACGATCATTGAAAACGCGGCTCAGGAGCCTGAAGTCGTGGACTTGGCTGGCCTGATCATTGCCATGGGCGGCAAGGTGCGCGGCGCCGGCACACCCTCGATCACAATCGTCGGCATGGAGCGCCTGCACGGTGCTGATTACATGGTCATTCCGGATCGCATCGAGGCAGGCACTCTGCTCCTTGCCGGTGCCATCACCCGCTCCTGCCTGCGCGTTACCCCTGTAATCCCTGATCACCTCGGTGCGGTAATCAGCAAGCTCGAGGAGGCCGGCTGCAAGCTGGAAGCCGATGGGATCGGCATGACGATCAGTGCCGATCGGATCCGAGCCGTTGATCTGCGCACCCAACCTTTTCCTGGCTTCCCCACAGACCTGCAGGCTCCCTTCATGAGCCTCTTGGCGACCGCCGAGGGCACCAGTGTGATCACCGAAGCGATTTTTGAAAATCGTCTGCAGCACGTCGCTGAGCTGCAGCGCATGGGTGCGGCAATTCGCACCCAGGGCAATACCGCTTTTGTTGAGGGTGTCCCCGGCCTCAGCGGTGCTCCAGTCACTGGCAGCGACCTGCGCGCCTCAGCGGCAATGGTCTTGGCAGGCCTAGCAGCTGAAGGCGTCACCATGGTCCAAGGCCTGCAGCACCTTGATCGCGGTTACGACAATCTCGAAGGCAAACTCAATGGGATTGGAGCCAACATCCAGCGCCACGGTCTTTAGATGGGGGCAGTCGGACTCGAACCGACAAAGCCGAAGCCGGCGCATTTTGAGTGCGCTGCGTCTACCAATTCCGCCATGCCCCCGCAGCAGCCTGAATCTACCGCCGTCATGGCCACTTATGGCCGTTTTCCGCTGACGCTCACCAAGGGGCACGGTGTTTGGGTGCAAGACAGTGAAGGGCGCCGCTTTCTTGATTGCGTCGCTGGCATCGCCACCTGCACGCTTGGGCACAGCAACCGGCGATTGCAGCGAGCACTGAATGCCCAACTTGGCCGCATCCAGCACGTCTCCAACCTCTACCGGATTCCTGAACAGGAGCTGTTGGCGAAGTGGATCAGCACCAACAGCTGCACCGATGCGGTCTTCTTCTGTAATTCCGGAGCAGAGGCCAATGAAGCCGCGATCAAGCTGGCTCGGAAATATGGCCACCAAAAGCGGCAGATCAGCGCACCGATGATCCTGAGCGCCCGCTCGAGCTTCCACGGCCGCACACTGGCTGCCGTCACCGCGACTGGGCAGGACAAATACCACCGGGGTTTTGAACCTCTACCAGCGGGATTTGCCTATTTCAACTACAACGATCTCGACAGCCTGCGCTCCTGCCTCAGTGAGCACCACAGCCGAGCGGTAGCCATCCTGATCGAACCTCTGCAGGGCGAAGGGGGCATCGTTCCTGGCAATCCGGAATTCTTTGCTGCACTACGTCAGCTCTGTGATGAACAGAATTTGCTGCTGATCAGCGATGAAGTGCAGGTCGGCATGGGCCGCAGCGGCAGCTTCTGGGGTTACCAACAACTCGGTATCGAACCCGATGCCATCACGATGGCCAAGGGGCTGGGAGGCGGGATCCCAATCGGAGCTTTAGCGGTCAAGAAGAGTTGCGCAGTATTTGAACCCGGTGATCACGCCAGCACCTTCGGCGGCAACCCATTCGCTTGTCGTGCGGCCCTGACCGTGGCGGAGGAACTGGAACGGCGCCAGCTGCTGGACAACGTGCAAAAGCGCGGCGAGGAACTACGCAATGGCCTGGCCCAACGGGTTGGTCAGTGGCCAAACCTGCTGGAGGGGGAGCGGGGCTGGGGGCTGATCCGCGGCCTGCTGCTGCGCGAAGGCGCCCTGAGCGCCATTGATCTGGTCAAAGCCGCCATGGCCGAAGGCCTGCTGCTGGTTCCCGCTGGTCCCCAAGTCGTGCGCTTTGTACCACCGCTGGTGATCAGCCGCCGAGAGCTGCGCCAGGCACTGCAGCGGCTTGATCGCGCCCTGGCCCGCCTGAGCTAAGCGACGCAGACGCCTCCTTGATGCTTCCTCATCCAGTTGCGCTCGATGACCTACTCGAGCCCTTTAGCCGCCGTGGCGTTGATTTGGGCCTTGAGCGCCTGCAGGCCGCCCTGGCTGATGCAGGCCACCCCGAGCAGGGCTACCCGGCGGTGCAGGTGGCCGGCACCAATGGCAAAGGCTCCATCTGCGCCCTGCTGGGATCCATCCTTCAACAAGCAGGACTGCGCTGTGGTCTCTACCGCTCACCGCACCTGTTGAGCTGGTGCGAGCGGCTCCAGGTCGGTGGGGATTGGATCAGCCCGCAAGCTTTACGCGCAACACTTCAGGCCTGGACACCCCGCGCCCAGGCTCAGCAACTGACCCCATTTGAGTTGCTCACAGGCGCAGCCTTCAGCTACTTCGCCTGCGCTCCAGTGGACATCGCTGTACTGGAAGTAGGTCTGGGCGGACGCCTTGATGCCACCACCTGCCACCCGGACAGGCGTGTACTGGGGATCGCCAGCATCGGCCTAGACCACTGCGAGCACCTTGGGCCTGACCTGGCCAGCATCGCCAGAGAGAAGGCAGGAATCTTCTGCCCCGGAGCCGTGGCCTTCAGCGCCCCACAAGCGCCGGAAGTCACCGAGGTGCTGCAGCAGCAAGCCACCGAGCGTCACTGCCGGCTGGAGTGGGTCGAGCCCCTCGGCGCTGAGGTCACGATCGGACTACTGGGCGAGTGGCAGCGCAGCAACGGAGCGGTTGCCGTGGCGATGGCCCAAGAGCTGGCAGCCCAGGGCTGGGCCATCAATGCTGCAGCCATTCAGCAGGGACTGGCTCAGGCGCGCTGGTGTGGGCGTCTGCAGCGCTGCCGCTTTGGAGAACTGGAGCTGCTGGTGGACGGTGCCCACAACCCCCCTGCCGCTGAAGCCCTACGTCAAAGCCTCGATGCCATGGAGCCCCAGCTGCCGCGACACTGGCTGCTGGGCATTCAGCGCCATAAGGATGGAGTCGCCATGGTGCGGGCCCTGCTGGCAGGAGGTGATCAGGCCTGGGTTGCCCCGATCGCAGGCAGCCGCAGCTGGAGCGCCGCTGAACTGCAGAGCGAATGCCCGGATCTCGCCTCTCAGCTGCACCACTGCAGCGATGCCAAAGGCGGCCTCAAGCACCTGCAGGGTTCAGCAGCACAGCCAGTCGTGGCAGGGTCGCTCTATCTGCTCGGGGAGCTGTGGAACACACTGGAGTCCGATGCATGCAGCTGATGCTCCGCCTGATCACCTGCGCGCTGCTGCTCCTGACCCTGGTGCTGCTGCCACCTCGTTCTGCTTTAGCAGCCAGCTACCTCGAAAAAGTGGACTACACCCTCACCAACCAAAGTGACGGTGATTTCCATGATCAGGATCTGGAAGGCAGCTCATTTGCTGGTGCGGTAGCCCGCAATGCCAATTTCTCCGGCGCGCAGCTCCACGGAGCGATCTTCACTCAGGGAGCATTCTCCGGCGCTGATTTCTCCGGCGCCGATCTCAGCGACGTGCTGATGGACCGGGCCGATTTCGTCGACACCAATCTGGAGAATGCCAACCTCAGCGGTGTGATCGCAAGCGGAAGCAGCTTTGCGAATGCCCAAATCAGCGGCGCCGATTTCAGCGATGCCCTGCTTGATCGAGAGGATTTCAACAAGCTCTGCCGCCGCGCCAAGGGCACCAACCCCGCAAGCGGCATCAGCACCAAAGCAAGCCTGGGCTGTCCCTGAACGCAATTCAGGCCTGAGGCTGCTCCAGCCAGCCCCGTAACTTGCCGGGATTCATCAAGCCATCGGGGTCATAGGCCCGCTTGGCGGCCACCTGATCGGCATCAACCACACCAAGACCTCCGTCCTCCACGGTGAGGGCATGGGCATTGAAGACCAGGCAACCCAGCTCACGAGCAGCTGCCATCAGCTCAAGCAGCTGCTGCTCTCCCGCCCAACGAAACAGGGCAAAGCCCACCCAGCGCGGACGGCCGGCCTGCCGCACCCGCTCAAGATGCCAATGCAGCCATCCGGGCCAGCGGGCTGAAAGCGCCTCCAGCACAGGCCCTACCGGGTCGGGCAGCAGCAACAGCTGGTACGTGAAGGCTGGATCCTGCAACCGCAGCTGCAAGGTGGTGTGGTTCCAACAGAGCTCCCGCATCAGCAGTCCGCTGGGGGGCCACTGATCACGTTGGAAGCAGCAACGCGCTCCGCTGGCCACGGCCAGTTCGCGGATCACGGCCAACGCCGCCGGCGCGGCGATCAGCAAAAGACAAGGAGCCGATGGCATCTCCAGACCGGGAAGCGGAGGCATCCGCCCCATGAGCTCAGCATCGAGATAAGCCAGGCCATCGATCTCCAAGGCCGAAGCGCTGAGCTGCTCACCAAGAGCTAGGGCCGTGACCTGGTTGGGGCAGCAAATCACCAGCTCCTGCCAGTTCTGCCAGGGAGCCAGGGGCACCGTCACAGCCGTGAAAACACCGTTGGTGCCATAGGCATGATTCAGTCCACGGCAAGCCTCAGGACCCAGCTGCAGCACCTGCGGCTGAGCTTCCAGGGTCACCACCTCCAGTCCCAGCAGATTGCCGGGATCTCGCAACAGACCCCAGCGCAGGCTGCCCACACCACTGGAGCCACCGGCGATAAAACCACCAAGACTGGCGGTGCGCCAGGTGCTTGGAGCCAGCCGGAGCGCCCAACCCTGTGGCTGCAGCTGGCGATCTAGCTCCAGCAAACGGCAACCCGGCTCAGCGGTGAGAACACCGGCAACAGGATCCAGATGCCGCACGGCTGTCATCGCCGAGGTGTCGAGCACCACCCCCCCCTTCAAGGGAACACATTGGCCGTAATTGCCTGTACCGGAACCACGGGGGGTGAGCGGCACGCCATGGCGATGGCAGGCCGCCGCGACAAAGACCACGTCCTCCCGGCAGCGGGCACGTACAACCACATCAGCGCGGCAGTCATGGAGCCGAGCGCTGAGCAGCGGCGAGAAGCTGAACTGATCCTGGGAGAGCTGCTGCAACTGGGGCCCGGCGGTGACCAGGTCGAGATGATCAAGCTCCTGAAGGAGGAGAGCCAGAGAAGCAGCAGAAGGCATCAGCGCAGGGGCTCGGCACGCAGCACGATGAATTGGCCGGCCAGCGCGAGGGTATCGAGCCTGTAGCCCGGCATGGGGAGTTCCGCCAGCAGTCCGGTGCTGCCCACCTCAGTGGTGTAGAGGCTGAAGAGACCAAAATTCTGACGCTGACTGAGCTTGAGGGCCAGATCGCCGAGGGCCGCCCGCTGCGATCGAAACAGACGAGGGCAGTCCTTGACCACAAAGTGCAGCATCAACGGCAGCACCCCATCGCGGCAGAACTCATCGATACCCCGTTCGCTGAGCTGCTCGCCGGCAAAGGCACTGAATTCCTCAGGACCAGGGTTGCTGACGACCAGCAATGCGGCAGCGCCCCCCAGTAGCAACAGAGGAAGTGGGATCCGTAATGCCAAGGGGTGAGGACACGCCGCTGGTAGATTGTGCAATCCACGGCGGGCGTCGCCAAGTGGTTAAGGCAGCGGCTTGTGGCGCCGCTATTCGGGGGTTCGAATCCCCTCGCTCGCCCTTCTCCCGTGGATGGCCTACCGCTGAACCGCGCGTTCAGCTGAGTAGCGCCTCCAGCAGCAGCTCAGCACCACCCCGCACCGCATCGGCGCAGGGAAGTCCTGTCTGCACCGAAGTGGCCGCCATGGCCAATTCAGCCTCAGCATCGTCAAGGCCAGAGGTATTCAGGGCGATCGCCTTCACCTTCGGGGGGGGCGAGCCGGTCGGAATGCCCAAGGCAGCAAGGGCTTCAGAGGTGGCGATCAACTGATGTAGCGGCGGCAGGTTCACCATCTGATGGCTGCGAATCGCCTCCTGGCCAGCGCGGTGCACCACAAGCAGATCTGTGGGCTGGCTGCCCCGCAGCAACGGCAGGGTGGCTGTTGATCCGGGATGGCAGAGCGAGCCTTGGCCTTCAACGAACACCAGAGCCTCTGATCCAGCCCCCTCAGCGATGGCCAGCACGGCCTGCTCGACGGCTCCAGCGGCGTAATCGACCCGAACGGCATCGAGAGGCACACCGCAGCCTGCAATCAAAATGCCGGCCTGACCGGTACCGACAAAGCGGGCGTCCAGGCCACGGCCGCGTGCCGCTGCGGTGAGTTCCAATGCCGCGCTCATCTTGCCGACGGACATGTCACTGCCCAGAGCCAGGATGCGGCGGCAGGGCAACTGCGCCGCCTGTGCTGAGGCCACCGCCAAGCCCTGGGGCTCACAGCGCAGATCCCAAATGAAGGCCTGACTATGGCGCTGGGCGGCCAGCTCCGGGTCATCGCCCAAACGGGTGTGCAGACCACTGGCAATGCTGAGGCCCGAGCGCAAGGCTTCTAGAACCGACTGACGCAACGGAGGTGGCAGCAGGCCGCCGGATGGGGCCAGCCCCACCACCGCCACCTTGGGGCCATACACCATGGCTTCCGCCACCGAACCCACCACGGGCACCGAACGAGGAATACCGGTCAGCAAGGGCAAATCAGCGCCGACATGGCCTGGATCCAGCACCGCCACCACAGGTCCCTGCCGGTAGCGCAGAAAAGCCAAGCCGGTCTTGCCGCTGAGATCATCCAGGCCGCTGTGCTGAAGCAGCAGCACCGGCGCGTCAGCGCTCAGCATCGGCTCACCCCCAGCCCCAGGCCATCGCCAGGCTGCAGCAGGTCTCCATCCAGCCAGGGCCCACAGAAGGGGTCATCACTGAGATTGAGGTGCGAATCAAGATCAGGCCACTCCACCAGCGGCAGCAGCTGGGCGGCAGCACCATTCAGCAGGGCGCTGTCGGAGTAGCAGCCCAGCATCAACTGCAAACCCAATCGCCGTGCCAGCCGGGCCATCAGCCAGGCCTCACTAAGGCCACCGGTCTTGAGCAGCTTGAGGTTGACCCCCTGCACATGAGGCGCAAGCCGCAGCAGATCCTCCACGTCCCAACAACTTTCATCGGCCACCAGGGCGATCGGAGCCAGACCCTGCAACTCAGCAAAGCCCTGCTGATCGTCCACAGCGGCTGCAAGCGGTTGCTCCACCAGCACCACACCGCGCTCAGCTAACCAGGGCAACATCTTCCGGGCCATCTCCAGGCTCCAGCCGCCATTGGCATCCACCTGCAACTCGGCCCCCTGCAGCTGAGGCAAGACCGCCTCGACCAGAGCACAGTCGTGATCAAGCCCATCGGGACTGCCCAATTTCAGCTTGACCCGCGTGGCTGGCAGTCGGGAGCGCCAGCGCGCCAGCCGCTGCAACACCTGGTCAACACTGCCCAGCCCTAGGGTCACGCTGGTGGGGCGGCAGCTGGAACGCAGAAGGCCCCATAACCGCCAGAGTGGCTGACCAAGCTGCTGCGCCCAACAGTCATGCAGCGCCAAATCCACTGCGCAGCGCGCCGGCGGACTGAGGGGCTCCAGCAGTGCGGGCCAGGCGGCAGGCGCTGGCAGATCCAGTGCATCCAAGACGGGCAACCAGGCCTGCAGTTCAGCCTCTAAAGCCTGCGTGGTGAAGTAACGCTGACCCGTGTCAAAGCCACCGGTCTCGCCGCGGCCTGTGCAGCCGCCTGCCTCCAGCTCCAGCAACAAATGCTCAACAGCTCCTGTGGTTCCCCTACTAATGGTGAGGGGGACCTCCTTGGTGAGCGTGAAGCGGTGCAGACGCCAGCGCATGGCCACGCACCCTGAAACGTCTGACTCTCACCCTGCCATGGCACTACACCGCCCATGGTTGACACTGGATCTAGTGCTATTTCAATTTCGTGCCTGCCCAGACCATGGCCGACACCTCCCGCGGCACTTACTGGATCACCACCTTCGGGTGCCAGATGAACAAAGCCGACTCCGAGCGGATGGCGGGCATCCTCGAATCGATGGGTTACCGCCCAGGTGAAGCGGAGGACCAAGCAGATCTGGTGCTTTACAACACGTGCACCATCCGCGACAACGCTGAGCAAAAGGTCTACAGCTATCTCGGTCGTCAGGCGCGTCGTAAACAGGAGAACCCGGCCCTGACCCTGGTGGTCGCTGGTTGTGTGGCCCAGCAGGAGGGCGCCGCTCTGCTGCGCCGCGTGCCCGAACTGGATCTGGTGATGGGCCCCCAGCACGCCAACCGGCTCGACACCTTGCTGGGCCAGGTGGACAACGGTCAGCAGGTACTCGCCACCGAAGATCACCACATCCTTGAAGACATCACCACAGCACGGCGTGAAAGCGCCCTTTGCGCCTGGGTGAATGTGATTTACGGCTGCAACGAGCGCTGTACTTACTGCGTGGTGCCCTCGGTGCGCGGCCTGGAACAGTCACGCCTGCCCGAAGCAATCCGCCTAGAGATGGAAGGACTGGCGGCCCAGGGCTACAAGGAAATCACTCTGCTGGGGCAGAACATCGATGCCTACGGCCGCGACCTGCCTGGCATCACCCCGGCGGGCCGCCGCCAGAACACCCTCACCGACCTGCTGCACCACGTCCACGATGTGAAGGGCATCGAGCGGATCCGCTTTGCGACAAGCCATCCGCGCTACTTCACAGAGCGGCTGATCAAAGCCTGCGCCGAGCTGCCCAAGGTGTGCGAGCACTTTCACGTGCCCTTTCAAAGCGGCGATGACGCACTGCTCAAGGCCATGGCCCGCGGCTACACCATTGCCCGCTACCGGCGCATCATCGAGCAGATCCGTGAGCTGATGCCCCATGCCGCCATCAGCGCCGATGCAATCGTCGGCTTCCCCGGCGAGAGCGATGCCCAATTCCGCCGCACCCTCGCGCTAGTGGAGGAGATCGGATTTGATCTGCTCAACACCGCTGCTTACTCGCCTCGCCCCAACACGCCTGCAGCGAACTGGCCGAATCAGGTCGAGGACCACATCAAGGTGGAGCGACTGCAAGAACTCAATGCCCTTGTGGAGCGCAAGGCCAAGCAGCGCAGCCAGCGCTACATGGGACTCACAGAAGAGGTGCTGGTGGAAGGCATCAACCCCAAGGATCCCTCCCAGCTGATGGGACGCACCCGTACCAATCGACTGACCTTCTTTGGCGCAGCGGGCCATGGCATCGGCGACCTCGTGCCCGTGCGGATCGATCGCGTGCGGGCCTTTTCACTCAGCGGATGTGCTCAAGCCCAGCCAGCGCTGGTACGTTGAGTTCCCCGCGCCCGACCGTTGGCCACCACCCCTGCAGGCAGCAGCTTTTCGCCACGGGTGGTGGGCCTTGTTTTCGGTGGTGCCTCGGGTGAACACGACGTCTCGATCCGCTCAGCCGCCACGGTCCTGAAGGGGCTCTGCGGGGGCGCCAATCTGGCCCGCTACCGGGTTGTTGCCTTCTACATCGACCGCCAGGGACGCTGGTGGGGTGATGCGATAGCCCGTGAGGTTCTCACCAGTGGCGAGGCCAAAGCTGATGACGGAAGTCGTCCGGGCTTCTCAGGCTTGCCCGATGGTGCGCTGGAGGTGCAGGTCTGGTATCCCGTGCTGCATGGTCCCAACGGTGAGGACGGCACGATCCAAGGGCTCTTCAGCCTGATGCAGGTGCCGTTTGTGGGCTCAGGCGTACTGGGCTCGGCGGTGGGGATGGACAAACTGGCCATGAAGGCGGCCTTTGCCGCAGCAGGACTGCCGCAGGGTCCCTACCGGCCACTGCTCGCTGCTGAACTGGAGCGGGGCGAGGCCCTACTGGAGCAGCTGGAGGCCGAGCTGGGATACCCCTGTTTCATCAAGCCGGCCAATCTGGGCTCCTCGGTAGGGATCACCAAAGCAACCAATCGCAGCGAACTAAAGGCTGGCCTTGAGCTCGCTGTCAGTCATGATCAGCGACTGCTAGTGGAGCAGGGACTGCAGGTGCGCGAGCTGGAATGTGCTGTGCTCGGCCGCGACAAGCTTCAAGCCTCGGTTCTAGGCGAAGTGCGCTTCGATGCCGAGTGGTACGACTACAAAACCAAGTACTCCCCAGGAACCAGTGAGACGCTGATCCCGGCACAGCTCCCTGACGCAGTCAACCAAGAGGCCCGACAGCTCGCCGTGCTTGCAGTGCAGGCGGTGGCAGCCGGTGGCCTCAGCCGCGTCGACTTCTTTTATGAGGAAGACAGCGGACGGCTGCTGATCAATGAAATCAATACATTGCCTGGCTTCACCAGTCAGAGCATGTACCCGATGCTCTGGGCTGAGAGCGGCATTCCTCTGGACGAGTTGGTCCATCAACTCGTGGAGCTGGCCCGATGAGTCACGGTCTCCTCTGGTTGCCCCTTTTAGTGGCGTTCGTCGTCCTCACTGCCCTGGGCTGGCTCGAACGCCGGCGCCAGAGGCTGTTTCTGGAATGGGCCGAGGGGTCGGAGATCTCCAAGCTCGACGGGGCAGGTGCCGCCCGGCTACGCGAAGGCCTGGTGGAATGGAGCACTTTTGAGGCGGGTCAGCTCAAGCCGGAAGGCAGCTTTGAGGTCTGCAAGCTTGAGCTGGTGGAATTGCTTTCCCTAAGTTCCGGCGACGCGCCGCTGACCGATGAAAGCCATGGGCCCTGCCGGCTGCGGTTGATTGGCAGCGGTCAACAGCGAGATCTGGCCTTTGCTGATGCCGACCGTGCCCGGGACTGGATCGAGCAGCTCATGAGCCGGTCCCGCTGCGAGCTGTGAGCGTCAGTCCAGCGCGTCAGCGCAATGAGGGGGTGCAGCGGCGGCGGGAGCTGAGGCGGCGCAAACGCCTCAACCTGCTAGCGCGCTGCTGGCGCCTGCTGGCTCTACTGGCCGCCAGCACTGGCCTTGGCTGGCTGCTGCTGCGCCATGGTTGGGTGCTGCGCAATGCCGAGCAAGTTCAGGTGAGCGGCGCCTGGGGCTTCAGCCGTGACCAGATCATTGAAGCCGCGGGGCTGCGCTTCCCAGCACCACTCTTAGGGCTCAACCCAAAGGAGATACGCCAACGCCTCTCCGGCACCCTGCCTGTGGAGCAGATCCAACTGCAGCGCCATATGCTGCCGCCGCAGCTCAATATCAGCCTGCGCCAGCGTCAGGCCGTGGCCCGGGCGCAACGGCGCAAAGCATCCGGTCTTGAGAACGGCTTTGTTGATCGCACTGGTGCCTGGATCACCCGCCAACAACAGGCCAAAGCCCGCACGTCAACCACACCAAGCTTGATGGTGATGGGTTGGCAGCAGCGATACGCCCCGACCATCAAGCAGCTGCTCCTGCAACTGCCAAAGCAGGCCAGCGTGCAGCGACTGGACTTCCGCCGCAATGGAGAGCTCTGGCTGATCAGCGACAGGCTCGGCCCGGTGCGAATGGGGCCGCTGGACGGGCAACTGCAACGAAGACTGTTGGTGCTGAGCCATCTTGCAGAGACCTGGGGAGGCAAGCCCCCGTCTCCAGACACCCGGGCATTGGACTTAACCAACCCCGAACACCCGGAATTGGTGCTGAAGCCACCCAAGG
Source organism: uncultured Synechococcus sp. (assembly GCA_913048995.1). Lineage (GTDB taxonomy): Bacteria > Cyanobacteriota > Cyanobacteriia > PCC-6307 > Cyanobiaceae > RCC307. The sequence continues at coordinate 17,297 of CAJWXK010000030.1, forward strand.
CAAAAAAGCCAGCCCCGTCAGGGAACTGACACAAAGACGCGTTGCGCTTTGTCTCACATGTGGCAAAGCTGTCGCGACAAGCTTCGGCCGGTTGGTCTCCCCTGGATAATGCTTCAGCAAATGAATGGTGTTGCCTCGGCGATGGAAAGCGAAGCTCCCAAGTCCCCCGCCGCGGTTCCCTCCAGTTCCAGCGCAATGAATAACCAAAGCATTATTCCCAGCCAGACGGCTCGGATCGAGGTGATCGGCGTCGGTGGTGGCGGAAGTAATGCCATCAACCGCATGATTGCCTCCGAGCTTCATGGCGTTGGCTTCTGGGTTCTGAACACTGATGCCCAGGCCTTGCTGAACTCCGCTGCAAACCAGCGTGTCCAGCTCGGCATGAAGCTGACCCGTGGCCTGGGAGCAGGTGGCAACCCTGCCATCGGTCAGAAGGCAGCAGAAGAGTCCCGAATCGATCTACAGCAGGCGCTCGAGGGCACAGACCTGGTCTTCATCACCGCCGGCATGGGAGGCGGAACCGGCACCGGCGCTGCTCCGATCGTTGCGGAAGTAGCCAAGGAGTCCGGAGCCCTGACCGTGGGCATTGTCACCAAGCCATTCACCTTTGAAGGGCGCAAGCGCATGCGTCAGGCAGAAGAAGGCATTGCTCGCCTGGCGGAGCATGTCGACACCCTGATCGTGATCCCCAACGATCGCCTGCGCGACGCCATCTCCGGCGCCCCTTTGCAGGAGGCCTTCCGCACCGCCGATGAGGTGTTGCGCAGTGGCGT
>CAJWXK010000031.1 GCA_913048995.1 uncultured Synechococcus sp.
TCCATGCTCCGCGACCAGCACTGACACTTGAAGCTGATGTGATCCCTGGTCTGGAAGGCCAGGACCTGGATTCGCTCTTCACTGGCCTGAAGGGCGTCATGGCTGGTGCCTACAGGCCAAACCACCCCGGATCCTTAGCCCACCTCGATCCGCCAGCACTGTCCGTCTCGATTGCTGCGGATCTTATTGCTGCTGGTCTGAACAACAATCTCTTGGCTCAGGAGCTTTCTCCGTCGCTGAGCCGCTTAGAACGACGTCTCTGCCAGTGGTTGTCCACTCGCGTCGGCCTTGGTCCCGACAGTGGTGGTGTTCCTGCCAGTGGTGGCAGCCTCAGCAACCTGATGGCCCTCGTCTGCGCTCGCCAGGCCGCCGAGCTCGCAGCTGATCCCAGTGCCGTTGTGCTCACTGGTTCTGCTGCCCATGTCTCACTGAACAAGGCCGCAGCAGTCATGGGGCTTCCCCCTGATGGCTTACAAAGCCTGCAAACCGACGCTGATGGTCGGCTCCAGCCTGAGGTGGTCGACCGCGCGATCCAAAAGCTGCGCTCTGCGGGCCGCAAACCATTCGCTCTGGTTGCCGTGGCTGGCACCACGGTGCAGGGCAGCGTCGATCCACTGATTGATCTGGCAGCTTTGTGCCGCCGTGAGCAGCTCTGGCTTCACGTCGATGGAGCGATCGGAGCTGTCTGTGCCCTGGTGGATTCCCAACGCTGGCGCGTTGATGGCATCCACCATGCCGATTCGATCACCTTGAATCCCCAAAAGGTTCTTGGGGTCAGCAAGCCTTCGTCAGTTCTGCTGATGCGACAAGTGGAGCGATTAGAAGCCAGCTTTGCGACCGGTCTGCCTTATATGGAATCGGGTGACGCACCACAGGGTGGCGATCTCGGTTTGCAGGGAACTCGCTCTGCCGAGGTACTGAAACTCTGGCTGAGCCTGCAGCATCTTGGCCTCGATGGTATTGAGCGCATCTTGGACCAAGCCTTTTACCGTGCTGACTACCTCCGCTCCTTGCTCACTGCACCGCAGCTCCAGCTACTAGCCGGTGACCTGCATGTGTTGGCGATTGGGCTGCAGCCTCATTTGGCCGATCGTGCGAAGGTCTGGCGTGATCACACCCATGGCCTTCTCCATCAGCAAGGCTTTTGGCTATCGAAACCTGATCTTGATGGCCGGCCCCTTTTGAAAGCAGTGCTTGGAAATCCTTTTACCAGCGACCATCACTTAGAACGTCTGGCCGGCATCATCAATCGATCCGCCAGGGAGCTGAGCTGATGAGTCAACCGCAGGGACGCGGTCGCTGGGTGGCGATTATCACCGGCGTGATCTCGGTGATTCTGGCCCTGGCTTATCTGGCCTTGGTGACTCTCCTTGATCGCGCTGGTCCTTTGCAGCCGCCGCCGCCCGAGGCCCTCGTTGGGGCGGCAACCGTCGTCCCCGCCGTAGTGGTTCCACAACCCGCGCCAGGGCCTGCTCCAGGAAGCGCTTGATGTCGAGATCACGACGGTCCAGGTCGTACTGGCGCCTAACGACCTCCCCCATTCCCCCATCGCCCCAGTCCTGCTGTTGGCTGAAATAAGTCATAAAGCTGCGACCAGCCAATCGCGTCAGCCAGGCGGCAGTCACCGCCTGCAAGGCCTTGCCAGCCACCAGCGTTGGGAGTTGGCTAGCCAGGGCAGCGCTCATGAGCGCTGCCCCCCCCTTCACAACACCCAGGCTCGCCAGAGTCCTGCCCAGAGAGAGGGCCAATTGTTGGCCCTGTTCGCGGCTCATGCTGACGCCGTAGACCTGAGCGATCTCAACCACCATCTGGGCATTCACCGCAGCAGTGGCCAGTAGATCAACCCCCGGCAGCGGTGTTACGGCAACTGCTCCGGCGCCGATCCAGACGTATCGGTCCACGATCTTCACGGCCTGACCCCGTCGTTGTTGATCCAGTAGGTCCTGGGAACTGTCCGCCAGTTGACGACTCTGGAGAAGGATGTTGTCGGCAAGAAGCTCCTCACCTTCTTCTCGGAGCACGTGCGCCATGCGTCGCAGCAATGCTTCGATTTCAGGTTTGGGTTGCAGCGGCTTTCCCCCAGGTCGTGGGATGCTCTGCGGCGCACCGCTGGCGCTCACGACATCCTGCGTTGCAACGAGGCCTTCGCAACGGCGGCGCAACAGTTGCAGTAGCCGGCTCTCTTCTGTCTCTCCTCGCAGATCGCATTTGTTGAGCACAAGGATGGTTCTTTTGCCGAGATCCCCCAACGCCTTTAGAACCTTGAACTCGCTGGCGCGTAGATCGGCATCCAGTACGAACAACAGCAGGTCCGCGGCAACTGCGTCATTCCTGGCCTCCCGCTCCCGCTCCAGACCTGTATCCCCGGCTTCCAGGATTCCAGGTGTATCGCGTAGCTGAATCGCCCGTTGCAAGCCGCCGAGCCGCAGGCGATACCGCTGAACGCTCTGGGTTGAACCCATGGCGGCTCCGACCTGCCCAACCTGGTCCTTCAGGAGAGCCCGGATCAGCGATGTTTTGCCACTGGAGCCGCTGCCGAACACCACCACGACTAAATCCCCACGCTCAAGTGAGGCTTCCACGTCCTGGCGCCGTTGTTCCAGAGACGCTCTGGCGACGGTGTCACTGAGCTGACTGAGCTGTTGCTCGATCGATTCAAGATTCCGCTTTGCTGCTTCTTGACGGCTGCTAGGAGCTTGGGGTGTGGGTGTTGTCTGTTCACCGCGGCGGAGGCTGCGCAACATCGGCCCCAGTAGTGGATAAATGACCATGGCCATCACCGCCAGGACCATCAACAACGCTGGTCCCACCAGCCATCCTGGAAGCCAATAGCTCAGCTGCCAGATCAGGCTGTTTATCGCCTGCAGAACCAGGGAAAGCACCACAATCAGCAGAAGGATTCCGCCGAGTAGCAGCCACAGGCGAGTGCGGCTCATGAGGTTGTTGCGTCGGCGTTGCTGCCCTGGCCGGCGGTTCTGATGATGTCGGCCCAAAGCTGTGCTGCAACTGCACTGCTGCTCCCGGTGGGACTGTTGTCGTCATTGCCAAGCCAAATGCCCATTACCCAATGGCGGCTGGGCTCGTAGCCGATGAAAAGCAGATCCCGGCCATCGTTAGTGGTGCCTGTTTTACCGCCTTCTTGGCCGCCGAGCTGTGCAGCTCCGCCTGTACCAGCCTGCACAACCGAGCGCAGCAGACCTTGCATCAGCTTGGCTTGGTCTTTACTGAGTACGCGCCGGCCACGGGCTGTGTTGTGGGTGTCCTGACGGCAGCGTTCTCGTTGGTCCTGGCACAGCTCGGCATCAGTGAGCTTCCGTACGGTCGTGGGTTGCATCCAGACGCCGCCGTTGGCAATGGCGGCGTAGGCGGCGGTTATTTCCAGCAAGCGTGTTTCGTTCTGGCCCAGCACGAGACCCGGAACGGCGATAAGCGGAGTGCTGATGCCCAGATCTCGGGCTTTGCGCACAATGGATTCGAGTCCGTAGCGGCGTCCGAGCCTCAGCGCTGCGCAGTTGTCGCTTCGGGCAAACGCGGATTTAAGACTGGTCTTGCCACCGCAGCCTGATTTGTAACTCACTCCGCCCCAGTCCAGTGGTGCGGCACTGATGCTGGAACGAGGCCCGAGGCCTCGTTCCAGCGCCACCAAGTAGGTGAACAACTTGAACGTGCTGCCTGGTTGACGCAGTGCCTGGGTGGCGCGATTGAACTGGCTGCTTGTGTAGTCGCGCCCGCCGACCAGGGCAACGACACCACCGTTGCGGCTATCGATCACCACGACTGCACCCTCCCGAATGGCGCCGTATCCGGTGCTGAGGTAATGGCGCAGTTTGGACTCCGCAACTGATTGCAGGACTGGATCGAGGTGCGTCTCGACCAGAAAATTGCCTTCTGATGCCACATCAGCTCCGACAAGGCGTTCCAGATCGCGGCTGACCTGATCGCTGTAGAAGGGCGCGGGCCTTGTTCCATCGCCGCTGCATGCTTCTGAGGCCAAAACCACGGGTGTACGTCGCGCTCGGCGCGCCTGGTCAGGACTGAGACGCCCCTCTCGCGCCATCTTGTTAAGCACGGCGTTACGTGCATCCAAAGCTGCCTGAGGATCGGCGCAGGGATCGTGGCCATTGGGTGACGGCAGCAAACCAACCAGAAGGGCTGCCTGCTCAAGGTTCAACTCCCGTGCGGACACCCCGAAGTAGGCCTGGGCCGCGTCTTCAAAGCCCCATCCCACACCGAGGTAGACACGGTTGAGATAGGAGAGAAGCAGCTCACGCTTGCTGAAGCGCGCTTCCAGTTGCAGGGCCACCAGTAGTTCACGCCACTTGCGTCCCAGGGTTTCCCCACGTCCCACCTGTTCGGGGTAAAGGCTGCGGGCAAGCTGTTGTGTCAAGGTGCTGCCCCCCTCCAGCACCCGTCCCCCGATCAGGTTGGTCACTAGAGCACGACTTGTGCCGATCGGATCGAGACCGGGATGCCACCAGAAGCGGGTGTCTTCGCTGGAGAGCAGGGCCTTGCGGAGTGCCGGTGAGAAGTCCGAAAGATGCGGGTTTTCCCGGTGAGAACTGTCCTGGCCACTGTTGATGGCGCGGTTGTTGCGGTCGTAGAGCACCAGTGGACCGCGCACAGGCGCCAGGCTGCCGCGCACTGGCACGATCAACAACCCAAGCGCGAGCAACAGCATCCCTACAGAGCCGAGGCTGAGGATGACTGCTGTTAAGGGCTTGGCCACGCGTTGCCAGGACTTGGCATTGGCCGGATCGCTGAACTCCAGCATGGGCAAGCTGGTGTCAGCCTCAGGACCCAGGCGGATGCAGTCGCCATCACGTAGCTCTAGCCAGCTGATCCGTCGCCCCTGCCAGCTCAGGCCATTGGTGGATCCCTGATCGCGCAATTGCCAGCAACCCTTGCGCTGCTCCAAGAGGGCATGACGCTTGCTGACCGCAGGATGCATCACTGGCACCTCCGCATCGGGATCACGGCCGATGCGATAAACCTGCCCATGGAGGTCGATCTTGCGCAGGGGATCGCGACCGTTGCGGACCAGCAGCCGCGCGGTCATTGCTTTTTCCTTATGGCGTCGATCAGCAGGCAGAGCACGGCGAGGTTGATCGCAACATCAGCCAGATTGAAGACCGGAAAAGGGAATGGCACCAGTTCAAGGCCGTCAATCACTGCTCCAAAACGCCAGCGGTCGATGCCATTCCCGAGGCTGCCACCTAGCAGTAATCCCGCTGCAGTCAGTTGCAGGCAGCGCCACTGATCACCGCGTTGCCAGATCCAGCCAATCAGTCCAAGGCTCACCAACAGGCTGATTAGCCCGAGCCATAGGGCTCCGTTACTGAACAGGCTGAAGGCAGCCCCATCGTTCCAGACCAACCGCAGGTTGATGAATCCCGGCAGTAACGGACGGCTGAGCCCAAGAGGTTGATCAAGTAACCACTGTTTGCTCAGCTGATCAAGGTTCACCACCAGCACCGCTAGTGCCAAGGCGGAGCCGCGACGGCGCAAGGCAGTCATCAGTGGTCCACGAGCAGCAATGGACGCAGCAACCTGGCCAGAACACCCACAAGGCAGCAAAGCAGCAGCTGTCCTGGTAGCGGCAGAAGGCTGTAGGTGAGGAGCAGCTGGTTCAAGGAGGGTTCCCAGCGTCCAGCCAGGCTGCCGAGCAGAAGGTTGAGGGCTCCACAGAGCTGAATGGTCACAAGTCCCAGTACAGCTGCTCCGGTCAACCCTTCAAGCGTGTCCAGCCCCTCCTGTTGGGCCAGTCGTCCACTCAGCCATGCAGCAGGCAGAAAGCCGGCGATGTAACCAAAGGCTGGCTGCTGCAGATACTCCAAGCCCCCACCGCCATGAAAAACAGGAAGGATGAAGAGGCCGAAGATCAGGTAGGCGACTGAGGCAATGAATGCAGCACGTGGGCCGCAGAGCAGCGCAGTAAGCAGCAGTGCAGGCACCTGTGCAGAGATGCCCAGCTCGACAGAGCTCAGACCGATGCGTGGGTCCCAGCCCGGCAAAGCTGGATAGAGGAGACTTCCGGCGATGATGAGCAGAAGTCCTGCCAGCGCCCCGGACCAGTTCAGCAAGGCGCGCACATCAATGAACCCTTGAGTTGGTTCATCCTGCACGAATCACCAATCAGCAACAACGGTGTCCGACTCCGCAAACAATCCTCTCTCGATCGGTATGGCGGTCAGGTTGGCCGAATCCCAGAGCTATCTCAAAACGGCTGATGCCATGTCAATGCTGAGGCCGGGTGATCTGATCGATGCTCTCGAAGACGGTGAAGTGGTGGGACTCTTGCCGTTGAATCAGGTCGCTGTGCGTTTTCGTCGCGGCACCTTCGTTCTTTCTAGCGAGCTACTGCTGCCGATGGTTGATCCATTAGAGCCTGACTCCAATGAGCCTCCAAAGCCTTGAGGCTGCTGGAAGGACCGCAAGCGCTTAAAACCGGGCGCCGTAACCACTGACGTGCTGCCGCTTGCACTTCATCGGCGGTGATCCTTTCAATCATTTTCATCGCTTGCTGGTGATAATCCATCGGCAAGCCAAGGCTGAGGCAAAGCGCTGTGCGCTCTGCACGTTGGGCACCGGTCTGCCGACCGAGTGCTTCTTGACCCCGCAGCTTGGCGCATGCCAGCTCAAGACAGGACTGACTGAGGGGCTTTTGGAGAACTTCATCCCACTCGCGCAGCAGTGCATCCAGGGCCGCAACGGCTTGGTCGGCACTCGTCGAGAGGTGCCAGATGAATGGTGAATCCAGCTCACGCAGGGCCAGTTCAGCTCCGACGTCGTACACCAGACCATGGGTTTCCCGCAGACTTTGGAACAGGCGGCTACTCATGCCGACTCCCAGATGAACCTGCAGCAGCCGTAATGCAAGAGCCTGAGGTGCATTAATCGGCAGTGTCCTGAACCCAAGCATCAGCACGGTCTGCTCGGTATCAACATCGATCCCACTCCAGCGATCGTTCGGTGGGCTAGTGAGAGTGGGCCGATCTCCGCCGCACTGTTGCCATAAAGACATCCGTTTGAGGACCTGCTCTCGTAAGTCCTCATTGAGCGGCCCACTGACCACCAGTTTTGCGGCATTGCAGCTGAGGGCTGTCGCGGCCTGCCTCACGGCATCAGGATCCATCGCCGCTAGATCTTCCCGGCGACCGATTGGGTCATGGCCGTAGCTGCCTGTGCCATAAAGCAGCAGGCGCAGTTGTTCATGGGCAACTGCAAAGGGATCTTCCTGCATCCTTTGCAGAGACTGCAGGTTGAGGTCCTGCTCGAGCCTCACCTGCTCTGATTCCAAATGAGGTTGCTCGATCATGTCGAGCAGTAGGGGCAGCAGCTGGGCTGCATCTGAGCTAACGCACTTGAGCGCCAGCACAAGCCGGTCGTCATTGGTGTCGCTGCGAAGGCTGCCACCGAGGGTTTCGATGCGCTCTGCAAATGCGGCTGCCTTGAGTGCCCCGCATCCGCGCGTCAGGCTGCCGGCTAGCAGTTGGTGCAGTCCGGCTGCATCAGCAGGGTCCATGGCACTGCCATGGGGGAGCACCAGTCGCGCGGCGTGGATGTCGCCGAAGCTGTTCTCAAGCCAGTGGATGGTCGGGCTCACAGCGGACGGACCTCAAGGACGCAAGCCAAAGAGGGATCAAGTGCTTTTGCTAGCGGTTGCAGTGCATCGCAGTTCCAGGACGCAAGACGTTGCAGTGGGGCATCAAAGCCCTGCATCCGTCCGGTCAGGGTCGATTGGCCAAGTAGTTGGGTGACTGGACCGATGGCCTCGAGTGAGAACCGATGGCCGTGATCTAACAGGCGGCGTGACCGCTCCAGTTCTGCTGGGCTGACGCCTGCTGCGGCCTGGACCAGCAATTCCTCCACCTCGTGGATCACCGCATCCAGCTGGGAGGCTTCGCAGACGGCCTCCAATACCACCAAGCTGCCGTCTTCCAGTGGGTGTAGTTCCAGATCGATTGATTCCACAAGCTGCAGCTCCTCACGAAGCCGTCGCACAAGCCGGCTACTGCGTCCTTCTGCAAGGACAGTCGTTAAGAGATCCAGACCGCTGAGCTGTTGCTGTGAGGCAGCCGGAGGAGCGCTCCAGAGCATTAGCAGCCTGGCTGACTCGAGCCTGGGTAAGCGCAGCTGGTGGCGTCCCGGTTGAACAGCAAGTCCTCTTGGTTGGAAAGGTGAAACCATCGCAGAAGGGAGCTCACCAACCGGACCCAGCTCCAGTTGTTGCAGCACTGCTTCTGGCTCGAAGCTGCCACCAACCGCTACAGCGCAGCGATCGGCGCAATAATTGGTTCGTTGGAAGGCTGCCATGGCGGCGGGCGTCATCCGCTGCAAGTCCTCTCGAGTACCAAGGATTGGCCGTCCATAGGCATGGCTGCCACAGCCCAGGGCCAGCAGGTGCTGGAAGGCAACTTCCTCAGGCTGGTCTTCGCTTTGGGCTAGTTCCTCAAGTACCACCTGTCGCTCGAGTTGAAAATCCTGGGACTGCAGCTGCGGTTTGAGCACAAGCCTGGGAAGCAGTTCGAGGGCTAGTGGCAACCCTTCCGGAGGCAGCAGCACGTGGTAGTGCACATCATCAAAGCCAGTGGCCGCATTGCTCTGTCCTCCGACGGCCTCGACACGATGGTCAAAGGCTCCTGCGGGCAGACCTTCACTGCCTTTGAAGACCATGTGTTCGAGGAAGTGAGCGACACCGGCTTGTCCGGTTTGCTCGCGCAGGCTGCCTGCCTGACACCAGAATTGCAGGCAGGCCACAGATGCATCAGCCAGGGGCAGCAGGGTCACTGGACAACCGTTCTCGAGCTGGCGTTGCTGAGGAGCCGGGTAACCGAGGCAGGGCCGCAGTTCGGCTGAGGAATCCATGGGCATACAACCATGATGGCCACCTTGGCCGTGTAAGAGGGCCCCGTACGCTTTGGGTTTGCTCAGGACGCCGCCCCTGGTGCGTGAGTTCCATCCGCTGATCCCTCGGATTGCTGTTGCCCTGCGCTCAGCCTGGCGTGGCCTGAGCGGAATTAGGGCACTACCAATTGATGCTGATCTGAGCGAAATCCGCGGTGAGCTAGAGGGCGATGCCATGGCAATCAGCAACCAGTTGCTGTGTTGCCCAGGTGTTCGCAAGATTCACTTGGAGACTGCTCAGGTAGGGCGCAATCTCGACATCCTCCACTGCGTCCTGTTCCCAGATCCTTGCTACAACCTGCCGATTTTTGGGGCTGATGTCGTTGTTGGTCGTGGATCGGTTTCGGCCGCCATCGTCGATCTCTCCCCCACCAGCGGAGAACTTCCTCCTTTGTTGGTTGAACGCTTGCAGCAATTGCCGCAGCATCCATTTTCACAACCGCGGGAGGTACCTAGCTGGGGAACGATCTTCTCCCCCCATGTCCTATTTGTTCGTCCCACCAGCGATGCGGAGGAGGACTGGTTTCTCCAGCATTTGTTGGCGATGCATGAGGTCATGCTCACCTCATTGAGCGAGTGCAATCCCCAGGCTGCTGACCATCCAGACAGTCAGACCCGACATGCCGGCCAGCTTTTTTACTGCCAGCAGCAGCGCCGTAATGACAAGACCCGACGGGTTCTTGAAATGGCCTTTGATTCGCAGTGGGCCGACCGTTACATCCAGAATCTGCTCTTTGACGACCCACCAGAACTCGGGGGACACCGTGGGAACTGATTCCAGCGTCCAAGATCTTCCTGCTTTGGCGGTTCCCAGCCATGCGCCATCAGCGCAACGAGCCTCGCGGCGCTGGCGCCTGGCGTTCCTGTTGCTGATCCCAGCAGTACTGCTTTTGGCAGGGCTTCGCTGGATGACTCGCGAGCGTCCAAACCCGAGTCAGCAGATCACAGCTACGCCGATCCAACCCAGCCAGCAAGCTGTTTCCGCTCTAGGTCGTCTCACTCCTGAAGGTGATGTGCGGCGGCTGGCTGCTCCATCCGGTCCGATGGGTGCCATGCCCAGGGTCAGTGAGTTGATGGTCGATGTGGGTGATCAGGTAGTGCAGGGTCAATTACTTGCGCGTTTTGACAATCAGGCTGATGCCAAGGCTGATTTGAATGTGGCCCAGGCAACGATCGCCAGCCTCGAGCGCCGTGAGCAGCTGCTTCAAGGTGATGTCGACCGCTATCTGGGGCTTCAAGAGCTCGGAGCAATCTCCCTGGAAGGGCTTGAACGGCGTCAGCTCAAGTTGCTTGCCGTTCAGCAAGAACTCCAGCTCGCACGGGCTGAACTCGCCCGTCAGGAGGTGAAATTGCCGGATAGTGAGTTGCGGGCCCCTTTCGATGGAACGGTGCTTGCTATCGCCGCTCGGCCAGGTGAGCGTGCCAATGCTGACGGAGTCCTCCAACTGGGTCGCAGCGAGGCCATGCAGGCCTTGCTTGAGGTTTATGAAAGTGATATCGATCGCGTTCGCCTTAACCAGCGTGTTCGCCTTGAGAGTGAGAACGGAGGCTTTTCCGGCTCCCTCGGCGGTCGTGTTATTCGCATCGATCCCCAGGTGAAACAGCGCGGTGTTTTAAGCACCGATCCCACGGCTGACACCGATGCCCGTGTCGTCGAGGTGAGAGTGGCGCTTGATCCTGATGATGCTGCACGTGTCAGCAACCTGACTGGCTTAAGGCTGATTGCTCGTCTGCAGCCGTGAAGTGGCGTTTCTGGCAGTTCCGCCGTGTCCCTCTGGCCTGGTTATTGCTCAGCCGCCAGCCTGTTCGACTGCTGATTGCTTTGGCAGGCATCAGCTTTGCCGGCATTTTGATGTTCATGCAGCTGGGCTTTCGTGATGGGCTCTTTGATGCCAGCGTCACGATCCACCGGTTGTTCAAGGCTGATCTGGTGCTGATGAGCCCCCGCTCGATGAGCTCGATCAGCATGTCGGGTTTCCCGGAACGGCGTCTGATTCAGTCAATTGCTGACGACGCCGTGGAGAGCATCACCCCGGTTCATTGGAACTTTGTCCTTTGGCGGAATCCAGAGACACGCCAAACACGATCGATTCTGGCCCTGGGCTTTGAGCCTGATGACGGCTTATTCATCAATCCAATGGTCGCGGAGCAGTCTCATCTGCTGCGCCAGAAAGGTCGGGTTCTTTTTGATGAACTCTCCAGGCCTGAATTCGGGCCAGTGGCCGAGCGCTTCAATGCGGGCGACATTGTCGAGACCGAGGTGGCAGGCCAGCGAGTGCGTGTCGCTGGCTTGGTGAGGTTGGGACCTTCATTCGGTGCTGATGGCAACTTGATCACCAGCCGTGAGACCTTCCGCAGTCTTCTTCCCAATACCCCTAGAGGGAGCATCGAGCTTGGCCTTGTACGACTAATGCCTGGCAGCGACCCAGAGCTCGTGGCCAAGCGGATGCAGGGTCAGTTGCCCGGGGATGTGAAAGTCTTCACGAAAGAGCAATTTATTGAATTCGAGAAGGATTACTGGCGCAGCAGCACGGCCATCGGATTCATCTTCACCCTCGGCGCGGCCATGGGTTTTGTTGTCGGATGCGTGATTGTTTATCAAATTCTTTACGGCGATGTCAGCGATCACCTGCCGGAGTACGCCACTTTGATGGCTATGGGGTATCGCCTCGGCGATCTTCTTGGCGTTGTTGCTCGTGAGGGTCTGTTGCTGGCGATCATTGGCTACGTGCCGGCCTACGCAGCTGGTGAGGGTTTGTACGCCTTGATCCGTAACTCCACCAAGCTCCCAGTGTCGATGGCACCTGAGCGGGCTTTCTTGGTGTTCAGCATGGTGTTGGTGATGTGCCTGGGCTCCGCCATGCTTGCTATGCGCAAGCTGGCCGAAGCGGATCCGGCGGACATCTTCTGATGACCAGCATTTCTGCGAAGTCCGCGGTGATTCATGCTTCGTCCCTCTGCCACAGCTACGGCCGGGGTGCCATGCGTCGCAGAGTGCTGCAGGGCATCAGCGTTGATGTTCAGCCCGGCGAAGTGGTTCTGCTCACTGGACCGTCGGGCTGCGGTAAGACGACCCTGCTCACTCTGATCGGGGCTCTGCGCAGTGTTCAGGAGGGGGAGCTGGACGTCTTGGGTGTGCCGCTGAGCGGAGCCAATGCCGGCGAACGACGGCGCGTGCGTGAGCGCATTGGCATGATTTTTCAGGGTCACAACCTGCTGCGTTGTCTGACAGCTGAGCAGAACGTCCAGATGGGGGCTGATCTCCTGACCGGTCGCAGCTATGGCGCCCGCCGGGGTATTGCCCGTGAATGGTTGCGGGCAGTTGGTCTTGGCGATCATTTGCAGAAACTGCCTCATGACCTGTCAGGTGGTCAGAAGCAGCGTGTCGCCATCGCTAGGGCCCTGGCGGCTCAGCCGGAACTTCTCTTGGCCGATGAACCCACCGCTGCTTTGGATGGACGTACAGGCCGTGAGGTGGTTGAGCTCTTGCGCCGGCTGGCAAGGGAGCAGGGCTGTGGTGTGCTCATGGTCACCCATGACCCTCGAATTCTCGATGTTGCTGATCGTCTTCTTGAGATGGAAGATGGCCTGATGCAGGAAGTGTCTTTGTTGCAGAAGACGGGCGGTTAAGGTGTTGGCAGAAGACAAACCCCCTAAAACGATCAATGGCAAAGCGCCGCAACCTCAAGCGCGAAAAGCAGGAACGCAACCGCGCGTACGCCCGCAAGTTCAAGAAGCGCAAGATGCGTAATGACGGTCGTGGTGAGGGTGCCGGCAACGGAGTCACCGGTACGGCGAACAACGGCGGTGCAGCCGACTGAGGTTCGTTCTTGTATCTAGATCAGGGACCCACTCGGATTCGATCCGGGTGGGTTTTTTTGATTCGTCCTTGCCAGTCCCTGCTGGCACCCCAAAGGAAAACCATCGGGGTAGCAGCATCTCTGGAATGAAGTTCAGAGAATCCAGGGGATTGATTGGCACGACTGGAGTGATCCACTTGAGTTGCCGTGTTTCATCGTCGCCACCGGTCTTTGATTGACGTTGGAACTGGATCCGTTAAGTCAGTCCGTTCGCCCTCAGGGTCTGGTTGCAGGCTCATGCCCTTGAGGACATCAGCGATCATGGATCTATCCATTCTCAGCCTGTGCTCGTCAGCGTTGTCATCCCCACCTACGACCGACTGCCGATCCTGCAGCAGTGCCTGAGGGCCCTTGAGGCCCAGGTCGGTCTGCTGGATGGTGATGACTTCGAGGTGGTACTGGTCGATGACGGCTCAAGCGACGGCACCGTTGCTTGGATCGGCGATCACCTCGGAGCCCTTCCTCACGTCAGGTTGTTGCAGCAGGAGCATGGTGGCCCTGCCCTGGGAAGGAATCTCGGCGTTGATCAGGCGCGTGGTGAGTTAATCGTTTTTATCGATAGTGATTTGGTGGTAGTCCCCACCTTTCTGAGCGAGCATCTCAAGTCCCTGCGCAGCGCCTGGAGAAGGCTCGGCAACCGTCTTTGTTTCACCTATGGGGCTGTGATCAACACTCACAACTTCGATTCTCCTCAGAGTGAACCCCACAAAATCAGTGATCTCTCCTGGGCTTATTTCGCCACTGGAAATGTGGCGATCGATCGACAGGTCTTGCTCGAATCAGGTGTTTTTGATCCATCATTCCGCCTGTATGGCTGGGAAGATCTGGAATTAGGCGAGCGCCTGCGTCGTATGGGAGTGAAGTTGGTCCGCTGTGCGGCAGCTGCCGGTTACCACTGGCATCCACCTCTGTCTCTTGATCAGGTTCCGGATCTGATCCGCAAGGAACGCGAACGGGCCAAGATGGGACTCGTCTTTTACCGCAAGCACCCCACACGTCGGGTGCGTTTCATCATTCAGTTCACACTGCTGCATCGAGTGCTGTGGGAACTTTTGACCCTCGGCGGCTTGCTAAATGAGCGCAGTTTGAGGCCCCTGCTGGCCTGGCTGATCCGACATGGCCATCCCGGCACGGCGATGGAGCTGTTGCGCCTTCCCCTTAACCGCATCAGTGTGCGCGCACTGTTTGAGGAAGCACGCCTGGCGGGCGTGCGTTGACACTCTCGCTGATAGATTTGGGCTTCACCTTCAACACCGCACACCCGCGCGTTTCGGGTGAGAACGACAGCCTTTCCGGCCGTTCTCCCTGGCGGGTGGTGGCCAACCCGAAACCAACCCAACATGGCAGTTGTCACGCTCTCCGAAATGATGGAGGCCGGTGCCCACTTCGGGCACCAAACACGCCGCTGGAATCCCAAGATGCAGCGGTACATCTATTGCGCCCGTAACGGGGTTCACATCATTGATTTGGTGCAGACAGCGGTCTGCATGAACAATGCCTACAAGTGGACTCGTGGTGCCGCCCGCTCAGGCAAGCGCTTCCTGTTTGTTGGCACCAAGAAGCAGGCTGCTGAGGTGGTCGCCCATGAGGCGACACGTTGTGGTGCCAGCTATGTCAATCAGCGTTGGCTCGGCGGCATGCTCACCAACTGGTCGACCATGCGTGCCCGCATCGATCGCCTCAAGGACTTGGAGCGCATGGAAAGCTCTGGTGCAATCGCCATGCGCCCCAAGAAAGAGGGTGCAGTGTTGCGACGTGAGCTCGACCGCCTGCAGAAGTACCTGGGCGGTCTCAAGAACATGCGCCGTCTACCCGACGTGGTCGTGTTGATTGATCAGAAGCGGGAATCCAATGCTGTGCTGGAGTGCCGCAAGCTGGACATTCCTTTGGTGTCAATGCTTGATACCAACTGCGATCCTGACCTCTGCGATGTGCCCATCCCCTGCAACGACGATGCAGTTCGCTCGGTGCAGCTGATCATTGGCCGATTGGCCGATGCCATCAACGAGGGTCGTCATAGCAGCAACGACCATGGTTCTGAGCGTGAGGATGAGGGCTGAGGCCCTCCCCTTTGCTGCTTACAATCCGCCCCGCTTACCACCCGCCTCACGACCCCGACATGGCCGACGTTTCAGCCAAGCTCGTCAAGGAGCTCCGCGACCAGACAGGCGCGGGGATGATGGACTGCAAGAAGGCCCTCAAAGAGTCCGATGGCGATCTCACCAAGGCCAGCGAGTGGCTTCGTCAGAAGGGCATCGCCTCCGCAGAGAAGAAGGCTGGGCGTACGGCCGCCGAAGGCGCTGTTGGCAGCTACATCCACACCGGAGCGCGGGTGGGTGTTCTAGTTGAGGTGAACTGCGAGACCGATTTCGTTGCCCGTGGTGAGCAGTTCCAGGAGCTGGTCCGCAACATCGCCATGCAGATTGCTGCTTGCCCCAACGTCGAATTTGTCACTACGGATGACATCCCAGCTGAGGTGTCTGAGCGTGAAGCAGCCATTGAGATGGGCCGAGATGATTTGGGTAGCAAACCTGAGGCGATGAAGGCCAAGATTGTTGAGGGTCGAGTGGCGAAGCGTCTCAAAGAGATCTCTCTGCTCGAGCAACCTTTCATCAAAGACTCTTCGATGACCGTCGCCGAGATGGTCAAGCAACTGGCTGGCAAGATCGGCGAGAACATCAAGGTGCGCCGCTTCACCCGTTACACACTGGGTGAGGGCATCGAGGTGGAAGAGAAGGACTTTGCGGCTGAAGTGGCCGCCGTGTCTGTTTGAACCCCTCCGATGGCGGAGCCACCTCTGTGGCCCGCCGAGAACTTCAGAGCCTTGAGCAACTGAGCGATAGGGCGGCATGCAAGCTTTATCAGCTTGTTGCCGCCTATGCAGCCGATCTCAGGCTCCAGCTCGAGCCATTGCTATTGCAGGCCGTTTTCCAGGTCTGCACTCGCCAGCTACCAGAGGCGTTTAATGCCATGTCGGAGGAGCGTCGCCATGCCTTGCGCGAACGCATCCACGATCTCTGTCAACGCTGCAGCTGCCTGCTGACTGTGGAGCAGCTGGCCCAGCTTGCTCTTCGGCTTGATGGTGCTGGTCAGGACGACGAAACCGAACAGCCGGACGAGGCTGATCCAGTCGATGACGTCGATATCGAGATGTCGCTTCCTCCGACAGACCCCGCCGCGATTGAACTCAGCCTGGAACCTCCACGTTTCCTTGGAGATTTCGACCCCAGCAATTTCTGCCCGTCTCCTTCTCCGCCTGTTTCTGAAGTCGATGAGCCAGGTGATGACATCGATGCCAACGAGGCTGCAGAAGCGATCGATTTACTACGACAGATGGTTCATGGTGCTGTAATCACGATCCCTTCGCGTCACAGCAATCAACCACCGCAGGCCTTTCCATTACCTCGTGATCCAGCGGGCCTTCGCCGTTGGTTCCACAGCTGGGATCGGGCTTTGCAGCGCCGCCTTCGCAACCTCAGTCACGCGGTCAACTTGGAGCTGATGCGCAGTGGACTGTGTCGATCTTTGATCCCGCTGACTCTGCTGGATGCTGCCCTTGAGGGTCAGACGGACTTGCAAGCTGCGCCTCCCAATGTGCTCAGTGTCCAAATGCCATTGCTGGATCCGGTCACTTCAGAGGAGCTCCGGCTGAACGGGGTGTTGCTGCGGGTCGCTGAATATGAACATCTGCGGCCTGAGCTACGGGACCATCGCCGTCAGCTTCACCAGCTTGAAGCGACACTGCTCAGAATGGAGCGCCGCATGCAGCATTGGCAGCAGCGGCTGGCGGTACTGAAGGCTCAGTCATTGTGGTTGGAGGACAGCAGCGACAACCATCCCCATCGGCTCTGACACCGCAGCTCGATGCTTGGCTCAAACGCCTGCAGCGCAGTCTCTCGGTAGAAGCCGACCACGGATTTGGCAATCTTCAGGGACATAGCAGCAGCTTCTGTGTCTTTGCAGAGCAGTGCTGTGCCAAAGGGGAACCAACGTTGCCGGCGACTGAGTTGCCGCCGTTGCAGCGATTTGCCAAGGCTCTTAATGGATACGTCTCGCTGAACACCGATCAGCGCAGGCGCCTCGTGACTCAGTTACGTCAGCACTTGCATCAGCTGCGACAGCGTCTCGACCCGCCGGCACCCCCTGCTCCTCCTCGGCTGCGTTTGGCCGAGTCACCGGCTGCAGGCATCTCATCAAGCAGTGATTCCAGTACTTATGAACCTCAGCAGCCGTTGGCTGAGGTGAAGGGTGTTGGTCCCAAGCTTGCGACCCGTCTAGCGCAACTTGGCCTTTTCACCCTGGAGGATTTGATCCGTCACTACCCGCGCGATTACGTCGACTATTCGCGCCTCGTGCGGATCCAGGATCTTGAGCCTGGTGAAACCGCCACGGTGGTGGCCACTGTTCGGCGTTGCCATGCTTTTGCTAGCCCGCGTAATCCAAACCTGGCGATCCTGGAGCTCCAGCTGCAGGACAGCACAGGCCGTCTGCGCATCAGCAAGTTCATGGCTGGCCGCCGTTTCACCTCTGCAGGCTGGTTACATCAGCAGCAACGGCTCTATCCCTCAGGAGCCACTATTGCTGCAAGCGGTCTGGTCAAGGAGAACCGCTTCGGTATCAGCCTTCAGGATCCCTTGCTGGAGGTGCTCGACGGTCCTAAGAGCACTGTTCGCTCCGGTGAGATCGGGCGACTTGTACCGATTTATGCCCTCACTGAAGGCCTCACCTCTGAACGCTTGCGGCAAGCGATTGCAAGAGTGCTGCCGCGCTTGCGTCGCTGCCGCGATCCTCTGCCCCCGCGATGGCGTGATGAGCTTTCTCTGCCCGGGCTTGTCGATGCACTTCAGTTGATTCACCAGCCAACAAACCGCGAGGCCCTCGATGGTGCACGCCATCGCTTGGTGTTTGATGAGTTTCTCTTACTGCAGCTCACCCTTGCTCAGCGCCGGCTGATGCATCGCCAAAG
>CAJWXK010000032.1 GCA_913048995.1 uncultured Synechococcus sp.
AGTACATGAAGCAGGTCTGCCTCGACCGCTATCAGCAGTTCTGGGCTGCTGGTAATGCCAGCAAGATCAAGCAGCGCGACATCAACTACTACGCCGGTCTGTATGCGAAAGGCGCTCTGGACAGCAAGGTGGCCGTTGCCGCCTGAAGCCCTGGCCATCCTTGAGCTCTGCAAGGGCCCCCTGCGGGGGCCCTTTTTTATTGCACGAGCTTGTTGAGAGCCGTCTTCAGATCGCGCTCCATGACGATGCGCCGTCCGTCGGTGACGATGACGCGAACCAGGGTCGGAATTCCTCCTTTGCTGGCCTGGAGGTAGATCGGCTCGACATAAAGCAAGCCTTGGCCCACGGGCATCACCAGCAGGTTGCCCTGGATGACCCGTGAACCTTGGCGATTCCAGAGTCCAAATTGACGGCTGATTTTTGGATCCTGCTCGATCAGGGCCGAGATCTGTTGAGGGCCGAGCAGCAGACGCTGTTGCGGAAACCGCACCAGTCGCAGTTCGCCGTAGGACTCGACATTATTTCGGGCTGCTAGCCAGCTCACCATGTTGGGCCGACGGAGCGGTGTGAAGGGCAACATCAACACGAACTCAGGCCGTTCCTGCCCTGGTAACTGGAGCGTGACGTGATACGGCCTCACCTTGACGCTGCTTGAGCCGTAGATCTCGGTGGGGATGTCCCAGACGTCATCACCGTTGTAGAAGCTGCGCACGTCTGTGACATGGAAGCGCAGCAGCCTCTCCGCTTGAACCTGGAATTGGGTGATGGGCACCTGAAGGTGTTCCTGGATTGCCATCGGCATGGAAGCGATTGGCTGGAACAGTTCGGGGAATGCGTTGCGCCAGGTTCGCAGCACCGGATCGTTCTCATCGAGAACGTAGAACCAGACCCTTCCGTTGAGGGCATCCACCACCACCTTCACGGGATTACGGAAGTAGCGCAGTCCGCTTGCGTTGGCGTCGCTGTAGGGATACGAGCGACTGCTCGTGAAACCGTCAAGAAGCCAGTATTGGTGCTGTTCGGCGCGGTAGCCATCGCCTTCTGGTACCCGGACCGTAATCAGGTACGGCTGACTTTCAAACTGCAGAAACGGTGCCAGTGCCTCCAGGCGGGCCTGCACCTGGCGCCTCAGCAGCAGGCGAGTGTCCTTGCGGATGGAGCCGCTCAAGAGCAACCTCGGTTCGCGCAGATAGGCTGCGGCCATTAGCCGGTCGAACGGTTCCCCGACGGGTACGCCACCATCGCCGCTGTAGTGGGTGTACACGTTCTTCTCGCCGTCAGGGAAGTCGAACTCACGCACTTTTGACGGGGCGACGGCGTAGCGCGCAGGGGCTGCCCCGTAGTACAGCTGCGGCCGTCCTAGGGGGAAGGCGCTCTTGGCTTCTTTGTCGGTGACTCCCAGCTGGGCCAGGCCCTGGACTTCTCCACTCTGACCAAGGTTTTTGACGAAGTAGGCGGGCAGGTTGTCTGGCCCAGTTCCATTGACTGGCGAAACGGTGAATCCCTGACCATGGGTGAACACCAGATGTTGGTTGAGCCAGGTGCGGGAGGCTGGCGGCAAGGCGGCCACGTCCATCTCTCGGGCCGCCACCATCACTTGTTGCTTGCTGCGGTTGGGGTCTGGGCTGAGCCGGTAGCGGTCCACTGCTGCCGAGGGAAACGCATAGGTCAGCCTCAGCTGCTGCAGTTGACGGTTGGCTTCCAGCAGGGGTTGGGTATCCCAAAGCCGGATGTTGTCGATCGTTCCCTTGGACAACGCCAGGTCAGCGAAGGTGAGTCTCTGGCGGGGATTGAGGGTGCGCAGGCTGACGGCCTCCAGCCCGAAGGCTTTGCGGGTGGCTTGAATCGTGCGTTCTAAATAAGGACGTTCCATTTGCAGCTCCCTCGGCTGCACCAGCAGTTTCTGAGCCAGCGGTGCGAGGACCGCATCGAGTAGAGGCGTCAGGGCGGCCACTACGGCCGGTGCAATCAGTAGATCTCGGCGTCGCCAGCGCAGCGGTAAGGGAACGATGAGGCCGATGCTCAACAGCAGCAGGGAGCCGCTGAGCAGCAGTTTGAGTGGCAAACGCACATGCAGGGCTGCCCAGCCAGCTCCAGCTACGACGCCATTGCCATGGATCATCAGCTCGAAGGGAGCCATCGCCGCGATTAGGGCCCCGACTAGGGCAAGAGAAGCCAGCTGAGGTCGCAGCACGTCCTGCTGCTGATGGCTTAATCCTTGGAAATGCCAGTCCGAAAGTGTTGTTCCCTGGCTGAAACAGAGCCAGAGGCAGGCGCAGAGACCAACAAGCCCCTGAGCCATCAGCACGCTGAGAACGAGCAGGACCGCAGGCAGACGCAGGACGGTGAAGCTCAGGTCTATCCCAGTGACTGGATCTCCTTGGCCAAATGGACTGGCCAGCAGGGCAGGCAGCCAGAAGCTCCAGCCCCGAGCCAGGGCGGTGCCAGAGGCAACGATGGCTGCAGTCAGCGTGATCCGCAGCACCATCAAGGGCCAGCGCAACAGCAGCACTAACAGCACTGCCGCGAGTCCGATCACCAGGCTCAGCGGTAGTTCCCCTAGCACCGGGAAGCTGCTGAGCACTAGACCACTGAATGGTTCTTCGATCAGCCCTTCTGCCTGAACCAGTAGGTAGGCCAGGGAGGTGGCCAGAACGCTCAGCAGTAGGACGATGGCGCAGGCCAGTCCCCAGCCGCGCAGTGGCAGGAGCACCGTCTCTCCCCGATGAGGACGGCCATGACGCCTAAGTTTCCAGCAACGCTGCAGTTGTTGCAGTTGTATGGGTATTCCGATCCCTAGCACCAGGAGCAGGGCAGTGAGCTGCAGGCCCAAGCGACGCAACAGCACACCCCCAAGGTTGAACTGCTCAAACCAGCGCAGTTCGATCCATACCCTTGGTCCCACGAGCAGTAGAGCCACCAGCACCAAGGCCATGGCAACGCTGAGCTGGGGCTGAATGCGGCGTCGCAGTGTCATGGGCAGAGGCTAGTCAGCAGAAGCGATCTGACATCCTGCTGAATACCCGATATTAAGTATCGGGATTTAGTCGCTAGTTGTTTTTGCGCTGCTACGGTTCTGCCACTCGCATTTTCGGTGTGACTTCAACCCTTACTTCGCGCACCTTCTCAGGCCTGCGCTGCAGGGAATGCGGACACACCTATGAGGCTGAAGCACGCCACGTCTGTGAAGACGTCTGTTTCGGTCCGCTTGAAGTTGCTTACGACTACGACGTCATTCGTGCTCGCACCAGCCGCGCCTCGATCGAGGCTGGTCCCACCTCGATCTGGCGATACCGCGATTTTTTGCCGATCGAGGGGGATCCCATTGATGTGGGGACCGGCTTCACTCCGCTGCTGAAGGCGAACCGTCTGGCCCGTCGCCTTGGTCTTAAGGAGCTCTACATCAAGAATGACGGTGTCAACATGCCGACCCTCTCCTTTAAGGACAGGGTCGTGAGTGTTGCGTTGACCCGTGCCCGTGAGCTGGGTTTCTCCACTGTCAGCTGTGCCAGCACTGGAAACCTGGCTAATTCCACTGCAGCCATCGCTGCCCACGCTGGTATGGAGTGCTGCGTGTTCATTCCCGCCGATCTTGAGGCCGGGAAGGTCCTGGGCACCTTGATCTACAACCCCACCCTGATGGCGGTGCGCGGCAACTATGACCAGGTCAACAAGCTCTGCTCCGAGGTGGCCAATACCTTCGGCTGGGGCTTCGTGAATATCAACCTCCGCCCCTACTACTCAGAGGGCTCCAAGACCCTCGGCTACGAGGTGATCGAGCAGCTGGGCTGGCGCCTGCCAGATCACATCGTTGCTCCACTGGCTTCGGGTTCTTTGTTCACCAAGATCCGCAAGGGTTTTGACGAGTTCATGAAAGTGGGTCTGGTGGACGAAAAGCCTGTTCGCTTCAGCGGAGCTCAGGCCGAAGGCTGCTCCCCCATCGCTCAGGCCTTCGCAGAAGGCCGCGACTTCATTACGCCGGTCAAGCCGAACACCATTGCCAAGTCGATCGCGATCGGCAACCCCGCTGACGGCCCCTACGCCCTTGATATCGCCTCAAGCACCGGAGGCAATATCGCCGCCGTCAATGACGAGGAGATCGTCGCTGGCATCCAACTGCTGGCCGAAACGGAGGGTGTTTTCACCGAGACCGCCGGAGGTACCACCATCGCAGTGCTCAAGAAGCTGGTGGAGCAGGGCAAGATCGACCCCTCTGAGACCACCGTCGCCTACATCACCGGTAACGGACTTAAGACCACTGAAGCGGTCAGCTCTGTTGTGGGCCAGCCCCTCACGATTGATCCGAAGCTGGGCGATTTCCAGGCCGCCTGGGAGCGGGCCCAGTCCCTGCAGCGTGCCACTTGGGAGAGCGTTGGCGTCTGACGCCTGCTTTGCCAGATCATCACGTCCAACCCGATTCTGTTTTTTCACGACCAGCCCATGACCGTTCAGGTTCTGATCCCCACCCCTCTGCAGAAATTCACCGCTGATCAGGCCACGGTCAGTCTGGAAGCGGCAAGCGTTGATGAATTGATCAAGGCGCTTGATAGCTCTTTCCCTGGACTGGCTAATCGCCTTTGTGATGAGCAGGGAAAGCTGCGTCGCTTTCTCAACATCTACGTCAACAGCGAGGACATTCGCTTCCTCGACAACCAGGCCACTGTTTTGGCTGATGGCGACGAGGTGAGCATTGTTCCAGCTGTAGCTGGCGGCTGATCAGCCTCGGCTGGGCATCAGCTGCGGGTGAGTCGCTTCGTGACGCTTTACCCGTTCTCGGAAATCCTCTCCGCTGATTGTTTCTTGTTCGATTAGGCACACCACTAACTCATCGAGCAGCTTGCGACGGCTGCTCAACATCTGCTCGGCCTGCTCAAGAGCTTGACGCGCCAGCAGCTGTACTTCGTGATCGATGGCTTTGCCGGTGCGTCCTGAATACTCAGTCTCTGGACGCATCCAATCTCGCCCGAGAAAGACTTCCCCGCCGTCGCGCTCATAGGCCACAGGGCCAAGAACTGAGAAGCCGTATCGCGTGACCATTTCACGGGCGATCTGGGTTACAAGCTGCAGGTCACTACTTGCCCCCTGGGTCACCTCTGCTGGACCGAAGACCACCATCTCAGCGGCACGGCCACCCATGGCCACCACCAATCGAGACTGCAGATAGGCCTTGCTGATCAAGCCGCTGTCGAGGATTTCCTCATCAGGGGTTGTGCGCGCAAAGCCGCCGACACCACCAGCCCGCGGCAGAATCGTCACCTTGTCGAGTTCATCGGCAGCCGGCAACAGGGTCGTCAGTAGAGCGTGACCCACCTCGTGGTAGGCAATCAGTCGCTTTTTGGCGCTGTCTTGCAAGGGGTTGGCCCCAAGCCCCATGGTTACGCGTTCCAGCGCATCATGGAGGGCCGATTCATCGATGAAGGCCTTCTGGCGCCTCGCCGTGAGGATGGCTGCCTCGTTGATCAGGTTGGCTAATTCAGCTCCGGAGAAGCCTGGGGTTCTGCGTGCCCACATCGAGAGGGAGACTTCATCACTGAGGGGGCGGGTACGGGCATGTACGCCCAGGATTGCCTCGCGCCCGCGCCGATCTGGCAGCTCCACCATGATCTGTCGGTCGAAGCGACCGGGTCTCAGCAGCGCGCTATCGAGGACATCGGCCCGGTTGGTGGCAGCCAGCAGGATCACCCCTGAATTCTCTTCAAAGCCATCCATCTCGGTGAGCAGTTGGTTGAGGGTCTGCTCACGCTCGTCATTGCCGCCGCCGATGCCAGCACCCCGCTGGCGGCCCACGGCATCAATCTCATCAATAAAAATGATGCAGGGGGATTTGGCCTTGGCCTGGCGGAACAGATCCCGCACCCGACTGGCACCGACCCCGACAAATAATTCCACGAACTCTGAGGCAGAGATCGAGAAGAACGGCACATCTGCCTCGCCTGCAATAGCGCGTGCCAGAAGAGTCTTGCCAGTACCCGGTGGTCCCACCAGCAACACACCACGTGGAATCTTGGCCCCTAGGGCCGTAAAGCGTTCGGGCTCCTTGAGGAAGGTCACGACCTCCTGTAGTTCGGTTTTGGCCTCATCAATGCCGGCTACATCGTCGAAACGCACCGGCACGCTGCCCTCCGGTTGCACACGGGCCTTGCTGCGCCCAAAACCCAGCGCCTTCTGAGCAACATTTGCGGAACGCCGGAACAGGAGTACCAGCAGTCCCAGCACAAGCACCGCCAGCATTCCGTTCACCAACAGGCCGCTCATGGCCCCATTCCCTTCGCTGTGGCGAACATCCAGGGGCACCTGGCTGGCCTCGGCCACCCGCAGCACTTCCTGGTCGTTGGGGAAAACGTTGACGCGGGTGTTTGTGCCGTCTTTGAACTCCACCAGCACCATGTCTTGGCGCGGCAGTAGCTCCAACTGCTTCACCTGGCCGTTGCGCATCGCATCAAGCAGCTGGCTGTAACTCGGTGGCGCGCTCGGATCCCTTTTGGGCACTGCTTGTTCCTATCCCCTGGAGCTTAGCGATTGACGAAGGGCCTCTCGAGATCAGACAATTTCCGTTTGCCGACGCGTGAGCATCGATGGCCGTTCCCAAGAAGAAAACCTCGAAAGGGAAGCGCGATCAGCGGCATGCCCACTGGAAGGCCAAGGCCAGGGTTGCTGCAGCTAAGGCCCTCTCCATCGGCAAGGCTGTCCTGAGTGGACGCTCACAGGGCTTCGTCTATCCGATGCCAGAGGAAGAGGCAGAGGCTGAATCCTGAGTCAGCTGCCAAGCTTGAAGGCCTCCAGCACGATCAGGTAGAGGAAACCGATTCGAAAGTTGTCGAGAGCGATCCAGACCAATCCAGGCTCTGGAGCGGCGTAGCGCTGGCGCAGCCGGATCAAAGCCTCAAAGAACAGCAGCAGACCCAACGCTCCAAGGGTCTGCACCCTCAGCAAGTTCAGGTAGAGGCTGGTGACATTGGCTGCGGAGTAAGCCCCAAGGAATAGGGCAATGAGGGCCACGCTCTTGTTGAGCCAGCGGCTTCCCAGCCAGCCCAACAGCCTTGAGCCCAGCTGTTCGATCAGACCGTTGAAGCGTGTGCGCTGCAATGGGGGGCGAGTCATGGCAGCAGATCGCGTAGATCAGCCAGCCTGGTGGGCTTGCTATCGAAATGGTCCATCACCAGGGCGGCATCGGCAAGGTCTGTGGCCTCTCCGTGCCAGTCCGCTGTGGTGATGACGACCGCAAGATCAGCCCCGCGGGCTGCTTTCATCCCTTGGGGTGAATCTTCAATGGCAAGAGCTGTTGCTCCCTCCAACCCCAGAGCTTGCAGGGCCAGTCGGTAGGCCTGCGGATCGGGCTTTTTCCGGCTTACATCTTCCCCGCAGATCATCAAAGCGAAGCAACTCTGCAGTTGCTGATGACTTGCAAGCAGACCCTCGACGGCATTGCGGCCGCTGGTGGTAACCACCGCCTGCCGCAACCCAGCGGCCTGGGCCTCCAGCAGCACCCTCTCGATACCAGGTCTGAGAGGGATCAAACCCTGCTTGATTCTCTGGAGGTAGAACTGCTGCTTGTTCAGTTGCAGCTGATCAATCCAGGCTTCACTGTCATTGTTTGCGGCCTCCGGCCAGTGGTCCTGCTCATGCATCCAGGCACGGATCCGCTCACGCCCGCCGCTGACCTGCAGAAGGCGCCGGTAGGTCTGGGCGTCCCAATGCCAGTCCAGCCCTTCCTTCTGGAATGCTGCGTTGAAGGCAGGCCGATGACCGTTCTCTTCGGTGTCGGCCAAAGTGCCATCCACATCCCAGAGCAGGGCTTGCAGGCGGTGCATCATGCGTTTGTCGTGATCGAACCCTAGGCGGGCTCCTCGTTTCACTTGCCCTTACCTCTTCCTGTGTCTCCGCTCCCTACCTGGCAGCTGCCATGTCCCGTGGTGGATGCCAGTGGTGTTAGCGAGGGCCTGCCACCCGAATTGATGGCGGTCCTGCGCCGACGAGGCGTGGCCGATGCCGATCTGGCCGGGCTGCTGAATCCACCCAAGGCACCACCAGCTGCCCGCCATTTCCCTGATCTCTCAATTGCCGTCGATCGCTTGAGCAAGGCCTGTAAGGGTGCTGAGCGAGTCGCTATTTGTGGCGATTACGACGCGGATGGCATGACCAGCACTGCCCTGCTGCTGGGGGTGCTTCAGCGGCTTGGCGCCCGCCCCCAGCCTGCAATTCCCAGTCGCCAGAGCGAGGGTTACGGCCTGAATGCCGGCATGGTCGAGCGGCTGGCTGCCGATGGCATCGCTCTGCTGGTGACCGTGGACAACGGCATTAGTGCCCGGGAGGCGCTTGAGCGAGCCCAGACGCTAGGGGTGGAGGTGATCGTTACAGATCACCACACCATTCCCCCGCAGCGGCCACCACTGCTGGCTCTGCTGCATCCGGCCCTGACGCCTGATAGCTCCCCGTACCGCGGATTGGCTGGTGTGGGCTTAGCCCATGTGCTGGCAGCTGCGCTTGCCCGGCACCTGCGTCATCCCGAGGCTCTGCGCACGGCGTTGGATCTCTTTTGCATCGGCACTATCGCTGATATGGCTCCCCTTACTGGGGTGAATCGCCGTTGGCTGCGGGAAGGCTTGCCCCAGCTGAATCGTTCTCAGCTCCCTGGTTTGCGTGCCTTGGCTGAACTCGCTGGTCTTGAAGACCGTCCGATCGATGCTCAGGCGGTTGGATTCAGCCTGGCACCGCGGCTTAATGCCGTTGGACGCCTTGCTGATCCACAACTTGCGGTTGAGCTACTCACGACAGATCAGTCGGAGCGAGCCATGGAGTTAGCCGAGCAATGCGAGGCCCTCAACCGTCAGCGTCGCGATCTATGTGATGGCATCGAAGCTGAAGCGCAGGCCCTTGTGGAGGCCGACGGTCCAGAGCGTCCCCCGTTTCTGCTGCTGGCTCAGAATCACTGGCATCACGGCGTGATTGGCATTGTTGCTGCCCGGTTGGTGGAGCGTTGGGGTTTGCCGGTAGCGCTTCTCGCTGGTGAGGGTGATGGGCGCCTGCGGGCGTCTGTGCGGGCCCCGGATGGGTTTGCCGTTGATGCGGCACTTTCTGCCTGTTCCGATCTACTGGAACGGTTCGGTGGTCACCCAGCCGCCGGGGGATTCACGGTGCGGGCTGAACATGTGGCGGCCCTGCACGAACGTCTGAGTGAGCAGGCAGCTTCCTGGCTCCAGGGGCGCGATTCGGCGCTGGTTGTGGCTCCGGAAGCACTGTTGCCGCTTGAGCGAATCGATCGGGATTTCCTGCAGCAGCTCAAGCGCCTTGAGCCCTTCGGGGCCAGTCATGCCTCGCCGCTCTTCTGGGCGCGTGACTGTGCGGTGCGGCGCCAACGCATGTTGCGCGGCGGCCATCTGCTGCTGGAACTGGC
The DNA here is from genome assembly GCA_913048995.1 of uncultured Synechococcus sp. GTDB lineage: Bacteria > Cyanobacteriota > Cyanobacteriia > PCC-6307 > Cyanobiaceae > RCC307. Next base: position 9,395 of record CAJWXK010000032.1, read on the forward strand.
GGCCGGTGAAGCCACAATCACGGCGATTGCATGGCGCTGGAGTGGTCCTGAGCCACAGTCATCGCGATTGGATCTTGCCTTCCGCCTGAAGGAGGATCATTGGCAGGGACAGCCCCGGCTGCAGTTACAGATCGAGGCTCTCAGGCCAGCCCTTGGCCGTCATGCTCTGATCTGGCGACGTGAGCGGTGCTACCGCTGTGAACGCGAGGGCGACACTTTGCTGATCGTTAATCCCGAGGGCCGCACCATCAGTCTTCAGTGGGGTGATGGGCAGGGGGACAATCCAGATCCGGTCCTTTCGCATCCCGATACGGCCGAATTGGTGCAGCATGCTGCCCTTGCTTTGGGTTTCGTTGCTTGATGTCATCCACCCCCGCTCGACGCAATTGGTTTCCCCTATTGCCGCCGCTGATGCTCCTCGGGGTCGTGGTCGGTCTCATATGTATCCCCCTCAATATTGTTGATAAACGGGTTGATTCGCTCCTAACCGAAGGCTTTGAGTTCGGGATCGGCTGGCTGGCCCTGCTGCCCCTCATCGTCATGCCTGTCTTGCTGCAGCTTCAGCAGCGGTTGATGCGCGATGGGGCTGGCTCCGGTATCCCCCAGACCGTGGCATGCATTGAAGATGCAGAGCGCAGCTCGGCCCTGCTGGGCCTGCGGCCGTTATTGATGCGATTGGTGCTGTGGGGATTGGCCGCGTCTTGCCTTCTCCCGATCGGTCGGGAGGGCCCCGTTGTCTTTGTCGGCGCCAGCGCGGTTTGGCTTTTGCGTCGTGTTCTCAAAGGGCCCGCCAAGGAGCTCGGCGTTCCCTTGCTGCTTTCTGTTGCTGGTGGTGCAGGACTTGCGGCGGGCTTCAACACACCTTTGGTCGCCATCGTCTTCGCTGCTGAGGACCTTTACAAGCGTTTCAACCTGCCGCTGGTTTGGACCGCTCTGCCGGTCTCGCTGCTGGCAGCCCTGGTTGCAGCGTTCGGGGGTGAGCCGATGTTCGCCTACGGGGAATTGACAGCGTTGATGACGGCACCGACGCAGATGTTGATGGCCATGCCGGTTGGGGTTGTTGGCGGCCTTGTAGGTGCCCTCTTCAGTGGTCTGATGCTTTATGCCACTCGCAAAATGACCCCTCTGGCCCGTCGGTTTCCCATCCCGATGGGCCTCCTGCTGGGCGGCGGTCTGAGTCTGATGGCCCTCGGCAACCCACGGGTGCTCGGTCAGGGTTCAGCGGTATTGCACGATTTGATCAACACAGGTGGACCCTCATCTCTGCCTGAAGCGCTCGCTGTGTTGGGCGAACGCATCATTGGTCCGGTGATGGTGCTGGGCTCAGGTGTACCCGGCGGCCTGATCGATCCGGCTTTGGCGATGGGAGCAACGGTGGGGACGATCTTCATGCCCCTTCTCACCGGCCATGACGGCGTGATGGGGGTGGTCTTCGGAATGGCGGCTGGTCTGGCTGGAGCGACTCAACTGCCCATCTTTGCGGCGTTGTTCACGCTCAAGCTCTGCGGTTCACTACAAAGCGTCCCAGGCTTGCTTGTCTCTGCCGGCCTGGCCGCCATGCTCAGCCGTGCTCTGCAGCCGAAGCCTGTGTATCACGCACTGGCTGAGCAGTTCATCGCTGGGCTCAACCCTGAGCCCCATGCCAATCAGAGTGCGCCGCGGCGATAGAAGAGGATGAAGATCACAGCGGGACCGGCCAGGGTGATTAAGGCCAGGGCGGCGAAGTTGGCGATCAGGTGGATGTCGATGAAGCCCATGGCGTGCGATGCAGATGCATGTGCAGCGACTTTACGGGCCCTGGCGGCTATCTGCTCCCCTGCGGGTGAACTGCAGTGACGGGTTGTCACAGCTGGAGTTGCATTACGTCCTGCGGAGCCTGCTGCCGCTTGGACCCTGAACAACGCTCCGAGGCCCTTGAGGCCCTCAGCGAGGACCAGCGTCGTCAGTACCTGTCGATGGTGGGACCTGACGGCTGGTGCATCCACTACGACACCGGCGGCAGGCGTTGCCGCATCTATGACCAGCGACCCTCCTTCTGTCGTGTCAGCTCCTTGGCCGAGTTGTTCGATGTGGAGCACCAGCATCGCGAGGCTTTCGCCATCTCCTGCTGTCGAGAACAGATTCGCGTCGAATACGGTGGGCGCAGCCTGGAGATGCGGCGCTTTGAGCGGGCCATCCGAACCCAATCCAGTCCTGGAGACTCCGATCCCGCAACCGGCTGAACATCCGACAGCCATCGCTTCACCCTGGATATTGCTAGGAACCACCTTCACGACGGTGTTTCTTGCTGAACTCGGTGACAAGACTCAGCTGGCCACACTGCTTCTCTCTGCCCAGTCTGGCCGGCCGATCCCGGTGTTTGCTGGGGCTGCTTTGGCCTTGATCAGCACCTCCCTGGTCGGTGTGTTGTTGGGCCAGTGGCTGTCCCGCCATGTGGCTCCCCGCACGCTTGAGCGATTGGCCGGCTCCTTGATGCTTGTGCTTGGTCTATGGATCGGCGGCCGGGCTCTGCTCCATCTGCTGATGACGAACTGATGCAGCTCTCCACAGATCTGACCCTGGTGGGCTCAACCTTCCTGACTGTGTTTTTTGCTGAACTAGGCGACAAGACTCAGTTGGCGACAGTCGCTCTTAGCGGCACGAGCCGTTCGCCGCTGTTGGTGTTTCTTGGCAGTGCATCAGCCCTTGTGTTGGCCAGCTTGATCGGCGCTCTGGCTGGTGGTTCGCTGGCACGTCTTGTGCCGACTGATGCCCTCCAGCTTGCTGCGGCCGCTGGATTTTTGCTGATCGGCGCCCGGTTGGTTTGGGGCAGTGAACCCCCTGACTAAAATGAAGTTTCAGGCTGTCGCTCTACACCCCAGCCTCCCGTGGTTGACGCATGAAATTTTCCGTTTCCGACCTGCTGGATCAGTTGCGGGGGGAGTCGGTGCTGCCGGTAGCGGATCTGGAGAAAAAGCTCGCCCTACGTTCGGCAGTTGACAAGGCTCAGTTGGCCCTAGCGCTTCAGGCACTGGAGACAGTCGGCATCCTCGAGAGCGCTGAGTCAGGTGTTAGTCGCGCCGCAAATGAGGAGGTGTTTGAGGCCCGACTGCGCTGTTCCAGTAAAGGTTTCTGCTTCGCTCTGCGCGAGGGAGGCGGTGAAGACGTTTATATCCGTGACCATCAGCTCAACCACGCTTGGAATGGTGACCGGGTTCTGGTGAAGGTGACACGGGAGGGAGGACGTCGTCGCTCTCCCGAAGGTGGCGTGCAATGCATCCTTGAGCGGGCCAACACCACCGTGCTGGCCCAGGTTGAGCGTCAAGGAGATCATCTGCTGGCTCTGCCCCTGGATGACCGCTTGCAGGCACCGATCCATCTCGCTGAGGCTGATGCTCCCCACGCGGACAACGCTGCTGAGGCGGTCGTCGAAGTTGAGCTTGACCGCTTTCCAGTTGGCCAGTTCCCTTCTCAGGGACATGTGCGGCGCTCGCTTTCGATTCAGGGCGGTGATGCCAATGATCAGGCATTGCTGATGGCTCGTCATCGCCTCAGTGGTGATGGCTTTACTGGACGGGCCACCGTCAAAGTGCCAGCGGAATCAGGTCGAGAGGACCTCACAGCTCTTCCAACCTTGTTGTTCCAGCCCGGGGTTGCCAAGGACGCCATGGCCCTGCCGGCGGTTTCGTTGGAGACCCTTGAGGACGGCGTATTTCGTCTCTGGGTGCATTCCTCCACCATTGGTGAGCGAATTGGGCTGGAGTCCCCGCTCGAACGCTGGCTCAGACAGCAGGGTGAGGCCATCAGCCTCGGCGCCAGCTGGGTGCCTCTCCTTACCCCGGCTTTGCATAAAGCAGCCGTGTTGAAGGCAGGCAGTACCCAAGATGCACTCTCAGTAGCACTCGACCTCGATGGGGCGGGCCAGTTGCTGCATTTCCGCTTCTGCCGATCCCAGGTTGCTGTCGATGCAGCTGTTGATGCCAAGGCTATGGCGGCATTTTTGGCCCGCAAACCCAAGGCCCGCACCACACCGGCGGCTCTCAAGTCGCTCAAACCGCATCTCCCACTACTTGAGCAGCTGCAGTCACTGGTGGCGCTGCTGCGGCAGCAGCGACTGTCCGTCGGCGGCCTTGAACTGGATCTACCAGTGCCGGATCTGGGCTCCTTGGAGCTCCAGCGGCAGGGACTTCCTGATCAGCGCCGCAAGGGATGGTTGCAGCGGTTCGATGAATCTTCTCCTCTCGACTGGCTTAGAGAGTTGATCCGTCCTGCTGAGCAGGCCATGGGACGGCATCTTGCTGCTCTTGAGCTCCCGGGTCTCTTCCTCTCCAATGGCGCTCCTGATCCCACCGAATTGAACGACCTTGTCAAGCTGGCTGTTGGTCTTGATATCCCTCTGGAACTGGGTACTGACGGCAATGCTCCCGCCGCCCAGGCTTTGGCTGAAGCTTTTTCCGCCACGGACCGTTCACGGGTGCTGCATCAACAGCTGCGGGAGGTGGCGGCACCGGTATTGATTGCCGCTGAGCCGGGTGCCAATGCCCTTGCTGCTGAATCAGAGGCCTACGCCCCTTGGTGCTGCCCTGGACTTCATTACAGCGCCATTTGGAACCAATTGCTCATTGTTTCCCTGCTCACCGAGGGCAAGGACAGGCCCAGCGTGCGTCACAAGAACCGTCTCGATCTCGCTAGTGATAGTTGTCATGGCAAACCGGAGTGGGCGCTGCTGACCGGCAGCGTGCTGACACCATTCCAAGAGGCCATGGCTAGTGGTCTGATTAATCGCCTCAATAGCCGGGCGCGTCTTGCTGATGAAGCTGAGGCGGACTGCCTTGCGCTGGTCCAGGCCCGCTCAGCCGAAACCCTATTGGGCCAGACCATCAGTGGGGTGATCAGCGGCATCCAGAGCTACGGCTTTTTTGTTGAACTTCCCCCGACCCAGGTGGAAGGCCTGGTGCATGTGAGTTCTCTTAAAGACGACTGGTACGAGTACCGCTCCCGGCAACACCGGCTGGTGGGGCGAAAGAACCGTCGCACTTACAAACTCGGCGATGCCGTTGAGGTGGAGGTGCAGAAGGTGGATGTGCTGCGACACCAGATCGATCTGGCTGTGGTCCTTCCGGAAGGTCAGCCTGCAGTGGGCGATGAAATCAACGAAGCTGACGGCGCTACTGCTGACAACCCTGATGACGACAGCTGAGGCTCAGCCTCCTTTGCTGATGGCAGTTTGCGGTGCCTCGGCTCAGGTGCTCGCGCTGCGCGCTCTTCAGTTGCTGCTTGAAGCCGGGGAATCGGTTGAGATGATCATCAGCCGTGGTGCATTTGAGGTGTGGCGCGCTGAGCTAGGCCTCGTGCTGCCTGTCGCCCCGGACGAACAGGAGCGGGTCTTGCGTGAACACTGCGGAACTGCCGCAGGTCAGTTGCGCTGCTACCGCTGGAATGATCAAGCTGCCCCACCGGCTAGCGGCAGTTATCGCTTACGGGGGATGTTGATCCTCCCTGCTTCGATGGGCACTGTGGGTCGCATTGCTTCAGGCATCGCCACCGATTTGGTGGAGCGTTGCGCTGATGTGCAGCTCAAGGAGGCGCGTCCCCTGGTCATCGCACCGCGTGAGATGCCCTGGAACCTGATTCACCTGCGCAACCTGACCACTCTGGCCGAGGCGGGAGCTCGCATCGCTCCTCCGGTGCCAGCTTGGTATCACCAGCCGGAGACGCTGCAGGACATGGTTGATTTCATGGTGCTGCGAACCCTCGATCTCTTTGGTTACGACCTCGCGCCTTTGCGCCGTTGGAGTGGCCCCATCAGCGCTTCTCCGCAACGGCCATGAGGCGTTGGTTACTGCTTCCACTTCTGCTGCCCTTGATGGCCTCCATCGCTGTGGGGCTTTTGAATCGCAATCAGCCAAGTCGGTTGCGCTTGTTGCTCTGGACTACCCCGACCCTGCCGCTTGGTAGCTGGGTGTTGATTGCAGCAGCGGGCGGAGCGCTGCTATCTGCAGGTGTCACGGTGGGTGCTTCAGCGGGAGCTGCCGTTAGCCCTCCCACCCGGCGGCAGGTGCGCTACCGATCTGAGCCGGAACCTGATTTTCCCGATTGGGATGCTGGTGAGCCAGATCAGCACAGTGGGTCCTCATCTGCCGATGCTCAGACCAACTCCCGCCGAGCACCGCAGGCTGAGCCATCTGAACCTTGGCCTGAGCGTTCTCCCCACGATGCGCCACCGACGGTGTCAGTGCCGTTCCGGGTGGTGAAGTCCCGCGCAGCTGCGGCGCCTGATGTTGAGCCGCCGCAAGCGTCTCCCCATCCCATGGCTGATGACTGGAGCGACAGTTCTGATGATGAATGGTGAGTAGCCTGCTGGTCAGCTTTAAATGCCGCGCTTGACCGACTCGGCCGCTACTCCTGACAAGCCCGCACCGGCCAAGGCCAAGCCCGCAGCGGCCAAGGCCAAGCCACCAAAGCCCGAGGACAAACCTTTCAGTGAATTTGTGCCTCAGCTGTTGCTGCCTGCACTGGAGAAGGAGATCCAGAGCTACGGCGGCCCCTCTCCCCAGCTGAAACTTGAGCAGGGGCCGATGCCTGTCGTCGGTGAGACCTGCTGGCAGATCCGTGGCGAACTGCCTGGCGAGCGGTGCTTCTGGGTCTGTTTCACAAAAGAGGATATCCAGGCTCCCAAGACCTTTGCCCTGGCAGAGGCTGGTTCATCTCCCAGTCTGCTGGAATCCTTTCTGATCGATGAAAAGCGCATCACCCTGGCCTTGTTGGTGAGCCGCACCGTTCAGCGGCTTAACGGTCAGAAGTGGCTTGGGCCCAACTGAAGCTCACTCCGCCTACGATGGGCGGTCAGTTATCCCATGGCGATCGGATGGTTCCTCCCAGCGCAATTGCCGATGCTCCTCGCTCCGGGGGTGAGCCCGCCATTAAGGATCCGGTCAAGGACTCGATCCTGACGCCGCGTTTCTACACGACCGACTTCGATGCCATGGCCGCCATGGATCTGCGGCCGAATGAGGACGAACTCGAGGCCATCTGCGAGGAGTTTCGCAAGGACTACAACCGCCACCACTTCGTGCGTGATGGTGAATTTGATGGTGCCGCTGACAAGCTTGACCCTGAAACCCGCCGCGTTTTCGTTGAGTTTCTCGAGCAGAGTTGCACCTCAGAGTTCTCCGGGTTCCTCCTCTACAAAGAGCTGAGCCGTCGCATCAAGACCCGCAACCCGCTCTTGGCTGAGTGTTTTGCTCACATGGCACGCGATGAGGCCCGCCATGCCGGCTTCCTCAATAAGGCCATGGGTGATTTTGGTGTGCAGTTGGACCTGGGCTTTCTCACAGCAAATAAGGCCTACACGTTCTTTAAGCCGAAGTTCATCTTCTATGCCACCTATCTCTCCGAGAAGATTGGCTACTGGCGCTACATCGCGATCTATCGCCACTTGGAGAAGAATCCAGATAGCAAAATCTTCCCAATCTTCAACTTCTTCGAGAACTGGTGTCAGGACGAGAACCGCCACGGCGACTTCTTTGATGCCCTGATGAAGGCTCAGCCCAGTTCCGTGCGTGGTCTTCAGGCCCGCCTGTGGTGCCGCTTCTTCCTTTTGGCTGTCTTCGCCACCATGTACGTGCGTGATGTGGCTCGCAAGGAGTTCTATGAAGCCCTTGGTCTTGATGCACGCACGTACGACAAGTACGTGATTGCAAAGACCAATGAGACTTCGGCCCGAGTGTTCCCTGTGGTCCTCAACGTTGATCATCCTCGCTTCTACGATCGCCTTGAGCGCATCGTCGGCAACAACGAACGACTCAGTGCCGCAG